>JALZJP010000175.1 GCA_030859715.1 Chloroflexota bacterium | reverse complement strand
GGGCCCGACCGTCACTGGGACCGGCGGCGTCCGCTCCCGCTAGCCGGCGCGCGAGACCCGGCTGAGGCCGTGCCAGAGCGGCAGTCCGTAGCCATCGCCAGTGGTCACCGTCACCTCACCGACCTGGTCCTGCCGATAGGCCATGAAATTGTTGCGGGTCACCATCGGTTGGAAGCTGCCCTGGGTGGCGATCGCCGCCTCCAGTTGGCGCAACGTCGCCCGGCGCGCCTCCGGGTCGGTCTCGCGCGCCGCTGCTTCGATCAGGGTGTCGATACCGGTATCGGTCTGGCCGATCAGCGGCCCGAAGACGTCGGTACCGACCTCGAGCAAGATCAAGTAGGGGTCGCTGTAGCCGGCCCACCAAGAAATCGCCAGATGCGAGGTGCCTTCGATGGCGTACTCGTTGACGAAGGTGGCGAAATCGCGCTGCAGGATCTCCAACTCGATCCCAACCTCGGCGAGCTGCGCCTTGAGCACCTCGGCCATCGTCACCGTGGCGGGCAGACCCGGGGTGACAATGATCGGCAGGCGCAGACCGCCCTCATGTCCCGCCTCGGCGAGGAGCTGCCTGGCCCGCTCCACGTCCCGGCTGTAAAACGGCAGATCGGCGAGGGGCGTCGCCAGCTCGCTGAAGGCGGCCGCGATCGGCCCCGTCGCCAGCGCCCGGCCAAAGAGCGCTGTTTGCTTGATCTGCTCCCGGTCCATGCCGATGGAGATCGCCTGCCGCACCCGCTCGTCCTCGAGGCCCGGCTGGGTCGCGTTGACGAAGAGAATATAGTAGTTCGTGGTTGGCTGGTCGATAGTGACGACATTCGCGTCACTCGCCAGCACGTCCAGCATCGCCGGGTTGTCGAACATAGCGACCTGGATCTCGCCGGTCCGCAGCGACGCCACCCGCGCCGCCTCGTCGGTGATGACCATCCACACCACCTCGTCCACCACCGGCTGCCCTTCTTGCCAGTAGCCATCGTGGCGGGAAAGGATCCAGCGCTGGTCCTCGATGTGCTCGGTGACCTGGAAGGGGCCGGTGCCGACCATCTCGCGGCTGAGATCGAGGGCGCCGCTTCGCACTTCCTCACCGGGCACGATCGAGGTAGTGGTGGCGGTCAGCGATTGCAGGAACGGCGCGTACGGCTCGGACAGGGTGGCGGTGACCTCAAATGGTCCGGTCGCCTCGACCGTGACGCCGATGTTGGCCGCCGTCGGCGTTCCCAGGGCGACGGCGGTGGCGGCCGCTGATTCTTGGGGCAGGGTGTAGCCCATCTTGACGTTCCACCACGAATCGGGGCTTGTCAGCACCCGCTCCAGGCTGAAGGCGACATCGTCGGCCGTCATTTCACGGCCGTTGTGAAAGGTGACCCCCTGCCGGATGGCGAAGACGTACGTGCGGTCGTCGGTTTGCTCCCAGCTTTCGGCCAGTCCGGGTTGCAAGGAGAAGTCGTCGCCGAGGAAGACCAAGCTTTCGTAGACACAGGCATGGATCTCCCACGACACCTGGCTCGCGTCAAACTGCGGATCGTACCCAACCAGATCGAGGATCTTGCCGATTGCCAGCCGTCCCCCCGGCGCCCCTTGGGCCGCCAGCGCCCGCACCAACGACTGATCCCGGGCGAGCCCAGCCGCGCCGGCGAGGCCGAGCGCCCCGGCCTTAACCGCGGTTCGCCGTGAAATCGGTTGCCGCGGCATCTGCCAGACCGTCCTTGTCTCCCGTTCGCTCATCGTTTACCTGCCCTTCGTCTCGCGATCCGCTCATCACGGGCACCCTGCCCGCGCCGCTCAACCCGGGCCATGCCCGTGTCGTCAATCCGGCGCCCACGCCGGATCGTCCGGGGACCGCACCCCGGATGTCTGGCGATCGGCGATGCCGGCCCGGGATTCGGCCCGGCGCACGGCATCGCGAATCGCGTCCGCCACCGTCGCGGCGGCGATGATCCCGACGACATCCTCGCTCGCGTCCTCGCCGCCGCTTGCCAGCGCGACCACCACGTCACCATCGCTGGCGGTGAAGCAGGGCTGGACCGCCCGCGCCAAGCCGGCCTGGGCCATGCGGGCGACGATCGCGCATTGGGTCTTGGTCAACGCGGCGTTGGTGGCGACGGCGACCAGCGTCGTGAAGCTGCTTCGCGGCGGACCAGCGGCGGCGACGCGCTCGGCCGTCAGATAGTCAATCATGTCGGCGTGGCGCCCGTCCGGAAAGTAGGCTCCGGCCACGATCCGACCATCGCGATCGATCACGTTGCCAAGGGCGTTGACGACGGCCAGGGCACCGACGACGCCGCCGGCACCGAACCGCCGGCTCGCCGAGCCGAGGCCCCCTTTCATCCGTCGCGTGCCCGGTACGGCCGCCCCGACACGGGTGCCGACACCGGCGCCGACCGAGCCGCGGTCAAACGCGGAGGTCGCCGCCTCGCAGGCGCGGTAGCCATCCTCCGCGCCCGGCCGCGGGGAGGATTCGCCGACGGCAAGGTCGTAGACGACGGCGCCCGGCACCTGGGGCACCACACCGGATTCCGGGGCACGTTCCTCCAGCCAGCGCATCACGCCATCGGCGGCGGCCAGGCCGAAGGTGCTGCCGCCGGTGAAGAGCACGGCATGCACGAAAGGGGAGGCGCTGAGCGGAGAGAGGATGTCCATCTCCCGGGTCCCGGTCCAGCCGCCGCGGATTTCCACGCCGCCGGTGGTCTCGTTCGGACAAAGGATCACCGTGCAACCCGTGACCGATTGCTCGAGCGTCGCGTGGCCGACCAGAAAGCCGGGCACATCGGTCAGCATCCCATTGTCCTCTCCGTGTTGCCGCGACACCGGCGCCGGATCGGGCGCCGTCGCCCAAGCCGCGGCGGCATCAGCCCCAAGCGCCACGCCGACGGCGCCAAATGCCCCGATCCGAAATGCCGTCCGCCGTGAGAAACCCGCCGTGATCGCGGTTTGCTTCATCGTTCGCCTCCCCGCGCGCCGATCGCCTCGGTCCGGTCGTCGCCCTAGCGGCCGACACCGGTCACCGGACCCTGGTCACCGGACGCCCAGCGGGTGATGACCACCTTGCTTTCGGTGTAGAAGCGCACGACGTCACGGCCCTGGGGATGGAGGGTGCCAAAGAACGACCGCTTGGCGCCGCTAAACGGAAAGTAGGCCATGGGCGCGGCGACCCCAACGTTGATCCCGACGTTGCCGGTCTCAACTTGGTACCGGAACTTCCGGGCCGCGGCCCCGCTCTCGGTAAAGATGGAGGCCGCGTTGCCATACTCGGCGGCGTTGATCTGGGCGATCGCCTCGTCGAGGCTGTCCACCGGGCTCAGCCCGACGACCGGGCCGAAGATCTCCTCTTGATAGACGCGCATCTCCGGCCGCAACTTGTCCAGCAACGTCGGGCCGACAAAGTAGCCCCGCGGCCGGTCCGGCACCCGCACCTGCCGGCCATCGAGCACCGCCTCGGCTCCTTCGGCCACGCCGGCGCCAATGGCAGCGAAAATTCGGTCGCGGGCGGCGGCGGAGACCACCGGACCGAGATCGATCCCCGGCTCCAGCCCGTCGCCGAGACGGAGCTGGCTGGCGGCGCTGGCGATTCGCTGCCGCACCTCGGCGTGGGCGCCGCCGACCGGCAACACCAGCGAGTTCGCAAGGCAGCGCTGGCCGGCAGCACCGTAGAACGAGTTCATGATGGTCGAGAGGTAGGCGTCCAGGTGCGCATCGGGCATGACCACAATGGCGTTCTTGGCGCCGCCGGAGGCCTGCACCCGCTTGCCGGCGGCGGCGCCCCGCGCGTAGACGTGGGCGGCGGTCCGCGTGGAGCCGACAAACGAGACGCCCTTGATCCCCGGGTGATCGAGCAGGGCATTGACCGCGTCCTGGCCGCCGTTGACGAGGTTCACCACGCCCGGCGGGAAGCCAACTCGCTCGATCAGCTCGAAGGTCCGGCGCATCACCAGCGGGTTCTGCTCCGACGGCTTGAGGATAAACGTATTGCCGCAGGCCACCGCGTAGGGCCAAAACCAGAAGGCGATCATGAACGGGAAGTTGAACGGGGTGATCGCGGCAAAGGGACCGAGCGGCTGAAAGACGACCTCTTCGTCGATGCCGCGGGCGGCGCCGTCCTCCAGGCCGTACCCCATCAGCAGGGTGGGGATGCCGCAGGCGGTTTCGACGTTGTCGATCCCGCGCTGCACCTCACCGGTGGCGTCGTCGAGTGTCTTGCCCATCTCGGTCACGATCAGGCGGGCCAGCTCGTCACGGTGATCAACCAACAGTTGGCGCAGCGCGAAGAAATAGCGGGCTCGCTCCTGGGGCGGCGTCGCCCGCCAGTCCGGAAATGCGGCGGCGGCAGCCCGCACCGCGGTGTCGACGTCCGCCGCGCTACTGAGCGGGACGCGGGCCAGCGCCGTATCGGTCGCCGGGTTGCGCACCTCGGCCGTGGCGGTTGCCTCGGCCGCGACCCAGCGGCCGCCAACGTAATTTCGCAGCGTCTCGATCCTGGAATGCACCGCGGTCGCCATCTCGGATCGGCCCTCCGTCTCCGTCGGCTAGAATGGGCGTCCGATGCCCATTCGTCCGGTTGCGTTTGCGGTCCGCGTGCGTCCGGCCGCTTGCTTCGATGCCGGATCGTCACCAGTTTCCTATAAACTATACCGATTGCTACAGCATACGGAGGGGAGCAAACAGTGTCAAGCAGGCGAGCGGCGGGGGGCAGGACTTGACCGAGCCAACGTGCGAGCAAGCAGCCGTCGTCTCGATCGGGGACGCCGCTCGTTTGATCGGGGTGTCGCGGGCGGTCCTGCGCCTATGGGAGCGGGAACGCCTGATTCTCCCGCGCCGATCCTCGGGGCGGCATCGCGTCTACTCGGCGGCGGACCTGCGGCGGCTGCGCCAGATCGTCCAATTGCGGCGGGTGGATCGGCTCAACGCGGCCGCGATTCGTCGGGAGCTAGGAACAGCCGAGGCGCCGGGGACAACGGACCCGGTCCCGCCTGAGCCTCACCTAGGGATGCGATTGCGGGCATTGCGGATCGACCGAAACTGGTCGCTGGCCGAGGTCGCGGCGAAGGCGGCGCTCTCGATCTCCTTCCTCAGCGCGGTGGAGCGGGGACTGTCGAGCATTTCGGTCGGCAACCTCTTCAAGCTCGCGGATGTCTACGGCACCACGGTCCCGGGACTGACCGCCGACCACGAGCCGACGCCGCGGAGCTTGGTCCACCCTCACGATCGTCCCCGGTTTGTGGCCGCCCAGGGCCGGGTCGTGATCGAAGATCTGATCTCCTTCCGGGGAGCGCTGGAAGCGCAACGGATCGAAATCCTACCCGGCGGCGGCAGCGAGGACGCCTATTCCCATCCGGGCGAGGAGTTCGTCTACGTCCTGGCGGGGCGATTGCACTTCTGGATTGACGAGGCCGAGCTCCATCGGTTGAACGGCGGTGATTCATTGTACTTCCGTAGCTCTCGGCTGCACCGTTGGCGGAACGAGGGGGATAGTTCGGCGACCGTGCTCTGGATCAACGCTCCGGTCGTCGATGAGCCGTCGGAAAACCGTAACCGACGGCAGCAAGCGGCGCGGCGACGATAACGATCGTCCGACACGCTGGTTGCCTCGCTGGTCATCTCCCAAGCCACGGCCGTCGCGGCCACCACGCTTACGGCATGATCTCGACCCGGGCGCCGAGGGTGACCCACTCGTACATCCAGCCGGCGACGTCCATCGGCAGGTTGATGCAGCCGTGGCTCATCGGGACGCCGAAGTTGTTGTGCCAGTAGGTGCCGTGGATGGCGTGACCGACGTCGGTGAAGTACATCACGTCGGGTACCTCCGGCACGTCGTAGGACTCGCCGCCGATGACGCCGGCCATGTCCTCCACCGGCAGCTTGCGATTGATGAAGAAGGTGCCGGTCGGGGTGTTGAAGCCGTCTTTGCCGGTGCTGATGAACCCTTCCCAGAGCACGACATCACCCTGCCGGGCCCAGAGGTACTGCTGGCTGATGCTGACCTGCACCCAGCGCTCGGCGTTGGGATCGACCGTGACCTCGGCCGGTTCCACCGCCGCGACCACGGGTGCCGGCACGGGCGTCGGCGGGGGCGGCGGCACGAAGAGCGCTTCGCTGTAGATCGGCAGCGCGCCCTGTCCAACCGGGCTCCGGTCCAACTGCCGCCGCGACGCGGCGTGGTCGCCGGCAGGTAGCACGTAAGGGTAGCCGCCAGGCTGTCGCGCCACCTTGCCCCGCTCGAACACTTGGTACGTGATGCCGTCCAGCTCGTATTGCTCGGTGACCGGGTGGCCGAGGTAGGCGGCTTCGCCGGTGGCATCCCAAAACGCCTTGAAATCATCAGCCACGCCATGCCCTGTGGCCGGGACGAACCGCCAGACGGCGCTGTCCAGCGGCACCGCGGCCGGGTCGAGCGGCATCCAGGCGCGGGCGATCCGATCGGCGTCGCTCACCTGGCTGGCGGCTCCCGGCAATCCGCGGCGGATCAGGTAGGGCCGGGTTTCGGCCCCAATCGCGCCGAACTTGACGACCTCGCCGTTCGGATCCTCCGGCCAATACTCGAACCGGCCAAAGCTGTAGTACTGGACGATCCGGCCATCCTCGGTCAGCTCCGCCGTGATCGGGTTGCCCCAGGAGAGGGCGCCGCCCCAGGCCCGCCAAACATCGAGAAAGACGCCATCGACGCTGTGCCCCGTCTCGGGGACATAGACGGTTGTCGGCGGGCTCCACTCGACGACCGGCGCCGCGGCGGGAGCGGGCGCCGGGGCCGACGGCGGGGGCGCCATCGGCGACGGATTCATCGTGTAGGCGACCGCCTCCGGCGCTGGCGCCGATGCGGCGTCAACCACCTGCTCAATCGGCGGCGCCTCCACCACCGGCGCCGCCGCCGGGATCACCGCCGCCCCGTCAACGACCCCCACCGGGTTCTCACCCGACGGCAGCACCCCGCCCTGCTCCTGCGCCGACCCCAGACCGGCGGGCATGGCGGCGCTCAGCAGCACCAGCCCGAGCAAAGCGCGGATGAAGAACGGCGTCGCGACACGATACGGGCGGGCGCGGTTGAGCAGCTTCACGGGGCCATCTCCACTACGACGTCGATCCCTCTCCTCAGCATAGCGAAGGAAATGGAGTTTCGCAATCGTCAATGGAGGCAAAAGCCGCCGAATGAGTGGTCTCACACGCGGTATCGGCGAATCAACCTCATCTTGTGTCAAATTGTCACTGGTCATCCGTGGCTTCGGCGGCACCGGCGGGCGCGGCGCGTTGGCCCGGCGGATGCCAGCCCAGCCGGTAGCGAAACGAGCCGTCCGGCTGCCGGCGGCGGCCAACCAGCTTGAACCGCATCGCTTGGTAGAAGGGCAGGTCTTCTTCGCGGACCTCGGCCACGGTCGGCCGGCGGCCGGCCCTAAGCAGGGCTTCGATCAGCAGCTCCTTGCCATGGCCCCGCCGTCGCGCGGCCGCCGCGACCACCAGCAACGTCAGCTCCATCGTCATTCCGACCCGCCGCGTGGCGGAGACGCCAACCAGCTCGCCCGCGACTTCAAGCCCGGTGATGTCCACGCCCTCGGTCGCCCGAAGCTCGGTCAGCCAGGTCGCCGCGCTCCCCTCCGGCACGCACCCGGCGAGGAGCCGCGCCGCCGCGGGGTCCTGAGCGATGTCCAATGGGGCGATACATCGCTCCCCGCCGGCGGTGGGGCGCTTGTCGGTCGTCATCAGAGCCTGAGTAAATCGCGGAACTTGGGCTCGTCGTCGTAGGGGCCGACCAGAGCCAGGCTGAGCCGCTCGTCCCGGAACAGTTCGCCCGCCAGCTCCTGGACCTGCTCGACGGTGACGGCTTCGATCTTCTCCATCACCTGCTCCGGAGTCCGGATCTCGCCGTAAGTCGCCTCCTGGCTGCCGATCCAACCGGCGACCGACCGGCTATCCTCCAACCCCATCAGCAGGCGGCCATTGCGCAAATCCTTGGTCCGACGCAGCTCGTCGGCCGGCACCGGCTCGTCCCGCAATTTTCGCAGCTCGCCGACCGTCGCCGTGATCGTCTCCTCGACCCGCTCCAGGTCGGTCCCGGCGTAGACCACGCCTTGGCCGACATCGGCATAGGGCCGGAAATAGCCATAGACCGAGTAGACCAGCCCCCGCTTCTCCCGGATCTCCTGGAATAGGCGCGAGCTCATGCCGGAGGAGAGCACCGCTTCGATCGTCGACTGCACGTAGCGGCGCTCGGTGGTGTAGGGCAGGGCCGGCATCGCCAGGCAAAGATGGGCCTGCTCGGTCTCCCGTTCCACCAGGCGAACCCGCGGCTCCTCCTGGGTATCGAGCGTCGTATCCCAGTGATTCGGGCCGGTGGCTGGCGCCAGGTCGCCGAAGAAGCGCTCCGTCAGTTCCACCACCGTGTCGTGCTGGAGGTCACCGGCGGCGGCCACCACCAAGCGATCGGGGCCATAGTTGCGGCGCCAGAAATCGACCATGCCGGCCCGGTCGACGGTGCCGACCGTCTCCTCGGAGCCGGCGATCGAGCGGCCGACGCCCTGTTCGCCCCACACGACCTCGTCGATCACCTCGTGGACCAGCTCTTCCGGCGAATCCTGGATCGAGCGGATCTCCTCGAAGATGACGGACCGCTCTTTGTCCAGCTCGGCCGCGTCGATGACCGAGTTGCGGAGAATGTCGGCCAGGACATCGAAGGCCAGCGCAAAGTGGGTGCTGGGCACCTTGGCCCAGTAATTCGTCGATTCGCGGCCGGTCGCGGCGTTCAGGACGCCGCCGACGCCCTCGACTTCCTGTGAGATCATCATCGGATGCGGCCGCCGTTCGGTCCCCTTGAACAGCATGTGCTCCAAGAAGTGGGAGACGCCGGCGATCCCGGCCGGCTCGTAGCGGGAGCCGACCCCGTAGTAGAAGATAAGGCTTGCCGACTTGACGCCGGTCATCGGCCCGGTCACGATCCGGACTCCGTTGGCCAACGTCGTCTTTTCGTAGGGCGTCTCGGGAAGGGTCGAAACCAACCTGTGCTCCTGTCAAAGCCGGTCGCGGGGACCGGGCTCCCATGCTCGGCGGATCATCCACTGACGGTATGTTAATCGACGGCGAGCAATGGAGTCAGTTTCGTCCGGATCCGTCAGTCGCGGTCATTGGTCGAGACGAGGGCCGTGACCCGGTCGGCCCCGGCCAGGGCCGGGTCGCGGTCGGCCGGCGGGCCGTATCCGGCGCCGCCCGGGACGGCAAGCTCGAGCCGATCTTCCGCCGCCCCCAACGTGACCTGTCCGGAACCGATCTCCTCGGGCGAGAGCCGCCGGCCGTTCAGCCGAATCTCCGTCAGCGGTCCGTCCCCCCCGCCCGCCAGGCCCCGCGGCGGGAAGCGCAACCGGTCGGGATCGAGGAAGCAGGAGACGGGCCGCTCGTACCCCGGCAATGGGCTAAGCTCGATCTGGTGCCCGAACGCCCCTCGCCAGGCGCCCAACCCGGCCGAATCGGGCCGCAGGTTCCGGGCTCGGACCAGGACCGGCACCCGCGCCTCGAACACCTCCACCGGCACGTTCCGGGCGCTGCTGGGAAAACAGTTCCGGCCGATGCCGTCGCGCCCCTGGCTGGCGCCGCGGCCGCCGGCGACAAAGAAGTGGGCATTGAAATATTGGCCATCCCGCTCCTGGCCGTAGACGTGAACGGAGTGCATCAACCCGTTCCCCGCCTGCACCCGTTCCGGCAGCACCGATTCGAGCGCCGTGAACACCAGGGGATGGATGTGCCAGCCGGTGCGGGTCCGCGAGCCGACCGGGGCGGGGACGCGACAGTTGAGGATCGTCCCTGGCGGCGCCTGGACGGCGAAGGGCCGGAAGGTCCCCTCGTTGGCCGGCACGGTGGGCGAGAGCAGGCATTTCAGCGGATAGACCGTGTGCGCCTTGGTGTAGGTCAGCGTGCAGTTGAGACCGCCCCGCGGCGACTCGGGGTCGGAGCCGGCATAGTCGACCCCGATTTTGTCACCGGCGACCGTGATCCGGCACCGCAGGCGCACCGGCTGATCGAGCCCGTCGGCCACGACTTCGCTCCCGTAGACGCCGTCCGGGATCGCCCGGATCGCGTCACGCATGGCGCGCTCGGAGTGGGCTTGGATCGTGGCGGCGACCGTGGTCAGATCGGGCAGCCCATATTCCTGGAGCAAGGCGGTGAGGCGACCGGCGCCGAGGCCGTTTGCCGTGAGTTGCGCCTCGATGTCGGTCAGCACCATGTCCGGCGTGCGCACGTTCTCCTGAATGAACGCCCACGCCGTCTCGTTGCGCTCCCCGCCGTCGAACAGTTTCAGCACGGGAATCCGCAGCCCTTCCTCGTAGATGTCGCGGGCGGTCCGGCTGGTCAGGGAGCCGCCGATGCTCGAGGCATGGGCGATGGTCACGGCAAAGGCGACGACCCGGCCCTGGCAGAACACCGGGGTGATGGTCGCGATGTCGTCCAGGTGGCCGGCGCAGAGCCAGGGATCATTGGTGATGTAGACATCGCCCTCCCGCATCGTCGCGATTGGAAAGCGAGCCAGGACCGCCCGGGTGACGGCCGGCATTACCAGGTTGAAGACCGGCATGCTTCGATTGGAATGGGCGACCGAGCTGCCCTCCGCGTCGAGGATTTCGCAGCCGAAATCCTGGGCGGCGCCGATGATGGTGGAGACCGCGGTCCGCAACACGGTGGTCCACATATCGTCGGCGATCCCGATCAGCCGGCTCCAGATGATCCCCAGGCTGATCGGATCGAACCCCGCGGCTTCAGTCATCCGCTCGCTCATCGCGCCATCTCGTCCCGCTCCAAGGTAATCAGCAAATTGCGATAGCCATCCACCACGACCCGGCACCCGGGCGGGATGACGACCGTCGCCTCCCGTTCCTCGACGATGGCGGGCCCGGCAAAGGCGGCGCCGGGGTCCAGACCGTAGCGGTCGTAGACCGGGCACGGCCGGTAGCCGGGCTCCGGCCGGCGGAAGTAGACCGCGCGATCGCCCTTCCGAGCGCCGTTCGGATCGGTTTCGCGAAGCGATTCCTCGGCCAGGTTGAAGGCGAAGTCCGGCAGCTCGGCGGTGAGATGCCAGTTGAGCGCTTCGACCGCCAGACCATTCGGGGCGCGGCCATAGGCTTCGGCGTAGCCAGTCTGGAAGGCGGCAACCATGGTCGTGACCTGTTCCGGCGCGGGAACGGGGTGGGGCAGATCGACGCGCAGCTCGTGGTATTGCCCGGCGAAACGCATGTCGGCCGCCGCCCGGTATCGCGCCACCCCGGCGCCGGCGGCCCCGAAGGCGTTCCGCGCCTCAGCCCGCATCTCCGCGTAGAGGGAGCCAACGTGGCTCCAATCGGCCGCGTCAAGCGACGTCATGTAGGAACGGACGAGGGGCAGGGCGATGGGAGCGGTGAGGGCGCCGATCGCCGAGGCCACCCCGGCGCCCAGCGGCGCGATCACCTGCCGGATCCCGAGGATGCGAGCAACCTCGACCGCATGGGCCGGGCCGGCGCCGCCGAACGCCACCATCGCCACCCGGCGCGGATCCTGGTTGCGCTCGATGAGGTGCGTCCGCGCCGCCCGCGCCATGTTCTCGTTGACCGTGGCATGAATCCCCCACGCCGCCTCGACCGGCGACAGCTTGAGCCCGGTCGCCACGAAGCGCTCGATGGCCCACCCCGCCAGGTCCGGATGCAGGGGCATGCGGCCGCCGAGGAAATAGGCGGGGTCGAGGTAGCCAAGCAGCACATTCGCGTCCGTGACCGTCGGCCGCTCCCCGCCCAAGCCGTAGCTAGCGGGACCGGGATCGGCCTCGGCGCTCTCGGGGCCGATGGTCAGCAGACCGAGCTCGTTGATCCTGGCAATGCTGCCGCCGCCGGCGCCGATCTCGATCAGGTCCACCGTGGGCGCCATGATCGGCAATCCGCTGCCGGGTTTGAACCGATGCACCCGGTCCGTTTCGAGCATCCCGGCCACGGCCGGCCGGCCCGCCACGATCAAGCAGGCCTTGGCCGTGGTCCCGCCCATATCGAACGACAGCACGCGATCATGGCCGGCAACCTGGCCGAAGAAGCCGGCGGCGAAAGCGCCGGCGGCGGGACCGGATTCCAGCAGCCGGACCGGCAGCTCCATCGCCGCCGCCGCCGCCGTAATGCCGCCGGATGACAGCATCAGGTAGAGGGGCCGCTGGTAGCCGAGCCGGCCGAGCTGATCGAGCAGGTCCGTCAGGTACTGGCGCAGCAACGGCTTGACGTAGGCATCCGCCGCCACGGTCGAGGTGCGCTCGTACTCGCCCATCACCGGCGCCACCCGCGACGAGAGGGAGACCGCGATCGCCGGGTTCATCTCCGTGATGATCTCAGCGATGCGGCGCTCGTGATCTGGATTCCGGTAGGCGTGGATCAGCGACACGGCGATGGCGCGAACCCCCGCCTTGAGCAAGGCTTCGACTTGGGAGCGAACCGTCGTCTCGTCGAGTGGTTGGAGCACGTCGCCGTCGCGCGTCACCCGCTCATCAACCTCCAAGCGCAGGTGGCGCGGGATGAGCGGCGGCGGATTTGGGGCGAAGAGGTCGTAAATATCGTAGATCTGCTCGATCCCGATCTCGAGCACATCGCGAAATCCCCGCGTCGTGAGCAGGCCGGTCTTCGCCCCGGTCCGGGCGACAATTGCATTCGTCACGATCGTGGTGCTGTGGACGGCGTGCTCGACCTGGCCAACACCGGCGCCGGCCATCGCCAGCAGCTCGTTCCAGCCGGCGATCACCGCCCGCGCCGGACGCGCCGCCTCGGTGAGGACTTTATGCACGGCGGTGATCGCCCCGGCATCGAGGTCGAAGAGGACGAGATCGGTGAAGGTGCCGCCGACATCGACGCTAACCGCGTATCGCTTGGACACTCGGCGAACTCCTTGACGCGAGCCTGCTAGTCGCCGGCCACATAACATCGCCAACGGGCACCCGGCAAGTGAACCGCGACCGCGCGGCGGACGAACCGCGTGACCTAATCGACCATTTCCACCAGCAGCCGCGCCGCCAGCGACCGGGCCAGCACGACCGGTCCCCCAAACGCGTGCCGGGCCGCGGCCTTCATGGTGAGGTTGTAGCCGAAGCAGTCCATGAAGAGCACCTGAGCCCCCGCATCGCGGGCGTCCGCGCTGGCGGCGGCGACCTCTCCCGTCGGATCGTCGCCGTAGGGGTTGGCGACGACGACTTCGGCATCGGGCACGCCCAGCTCGCGCCATTTATCTCGCGCTTGCGCGACCTGCGTCGCCAGCGGCGTCAGCGAGCCAATCCGGCCCCCGCTCGCCATCCCGATCGTCGCCCCGTAGAGCGCCGCTTGCGGCAAGAGCAGCGAACGCCGGTGGCGGAAGGCCGGAAAGGCGCCGGTACACATCATCAGGGTCGCGTCCACTCCCTCGTCATCCTCAAGCACTTCAATCTGGGCTTGCAGCCGTTCCAGGATGGCCCGCTTGCTTACCTGCACCGATCGGCCGTCACGGAGGAGCGTGATCAGGCGATAGTCATCCGCCGCCGGCGCGAGCCGTTCGACGTCATCCGCGGCGAGGCCGTCCAGGGCGCCGCGTTCGACCACCCGCACTCGCGCGCCGAGCACCGCCTGAATGTCCCGGCTGAGCCCATCGGGCCGGGGCGACTGGCCGATGGTCAGCACGCCGATCGCCCATGTGCTCGGCTCCGCCTGGTTTGAGCTTGGCGGCGCCGCTGGCGACGCCCGTGGTGCGGTCCGTATGCTGGTCATGACTCGCCTCGCCGGTACAGTGATTCGAGGCCCACCAGCCGCTCGGTGATGAGCACGAAGATGACCGTCATCACGATACTGATGGTCGAGGCCGCGGCGGCGGTCGGATCGAACGAGAAGCGGAGGAAGTCGAAGAGCTGGAGCGGCAGCGGCGTGGCGCCGACGCCCGCCAGCAGCAGCGAGATCGGAAACTGGTCGAAGCTGATGATGAAGGCGAACACCGCGCCCGACACGATTCCACTCTTGAGGATCGGCAGCGTAATCCGGAAGAACGTGGTCCAGGGACCGGCGCCCAGGCTCCGCGCCGCTTCTTCCAGGCTGCGATTGAAGCCGACCAGGACGGTGCTGACCGTTAGGAAGACGTAAGGAATGGTCACCAGCGTGTGGCCGATGATGAGGTTGAAAAAGCTCCGCGTGCCGAAGCCGATCGCGTAGAGGAAGATCAGCAAAGCGATCCCGGTCAGGATCGCCGGCACCGGCAGCGGCGAGATCATCAGCAATTTCAGGGCCGAGCGGAACCGGCGGGAGTGGCGCACGATGTAGAGGGCCGCCGCCGTCCCGATCACCGTGGCGCAGACGGTGACGATCAGACCCAGCGTCAGGCTGAAGACGAAGGCGTCGATGAAGGGCTCGCTGGCGAAGAAGGCCTGAAACCAGCGCAGGGAGAAACCCTCGGGCGGGAAGCGCAGATACTCGCCCGAGTTGAAGGCGGCAATCACCACGATCGCGATCGGCGCCAGCAGGAAGAGGTACAGCAAGGCTACCACCAGGTTCAGGCCCCGCCGGCCGTGTCGCGTCAGCTCCATCTAGGCTACCCCTCGCATTGCCCGGTCCATCACCTTCAGATAGGTGCCGACAATCGCGATCGTGATCACGAAGAACACGATCGCCATCGCGCTCCCCGCTGGCCAGTTGAACAGCTCCTCGACCATCTGCACGACCAGGAGCGGCAGCGTTAGCACCCGATAACCGCCAAGCAACGATGGAATCACGAAGGCACTGACGGTCAGGACGAAGACCAGGACCGTGCCGGAGGTGACCCCCGGCAGGCTGAGCGGCCAGGTCACTCGCCGCAGGGTCTGCCAGGTGCCGGCCCCGAGCGAGCGCGCGGCCCGCTCCAGGTCGGGATCGATGGCCTGCAGTGAGCCCAGCAGCGAGAGGACCATGAACGGCATGTAGATGTGAATGAGGCCGATCATCACCCCGGTCTCGTTGTACATCAACTGCACGGACCCCAGGCCCAGACCGGCAATTGCCTGGTTGATCAGTCCCTGGTCGGCGAGGAGGATCATCCACCCGTAGCTACGGACGACGATGCCGACCAGCAACGGCGACAGCAGCATGATCATCAGGAGGCCCTTGACCCGGCTGGACGCCCGCGCCATGTGGTAGGCCAGGGGATACGACAGCAGCAGCGTGACGAACGAGGTGACGAAGCCGAATCGCAGCGTCTGCCAGATGATCCGCCAGTTAAAGGGGTCTTGCACGGTCTCCAGGTAGTTTTCGAAGGTAAACACCCGGATATAGGTAGCGCCCGTGGTATGGGTCATGAAACTCATATACAGGAGGTAGAGATATGGGGTAACAAAAAAGACGCCGAGCAGCACCAGGGCCGGCAGCATGAGCAGAAACGCCGCCTGCCGACCGGGGGCCGCCCGCGCGGCCCGCTCAGGCGAGAGGGTGCGGTGCGCCGTCGCCGCCATCGGCTCCCTCCCCTTCCGCTAGCACGATCCAGGTTTGCTCAACCGGGCAGGACAACGCCACCCGGTCGGCAACGTCGTGGACCGATGAGGGCGCCGCCTGCACCCGCAACACCAGGTCCGGCGCCACCCGCACCCGGTAATCGACGAGATTGCCCAGGTATGACCGCTCCTCGACCACTCCGGTCAGCCGGTTTTCGGGCCCCGCCCCGATCGGATCGCCCGCCGCGGCGACAGGCAAACCGGCATCAGCCGCCGCCAGCCGCAGGCTCTCGGGCCGAACGCTGACAAACACCTCGGCGCCGGTCGCCGCCTCGGCCCGCGCCGCGCCGCGCAGGCAGCCCACGATCGTGGCGACGGTGACGATGCCATCCGCCCGCTCGGTCACGGTGCCCGGCACCAGATTGGCGACCCCGACGAAATCGGCGACCCAGGCATTGCGCGGCCGCCGGTAAATCTCCTCCGGCCGCCCGATCTGCTGCAACACCCCGTCCCGCATCACCGCGACCCGATCGGCCAGCACCAGCGCCTCGGCCTGGTCGTGGGTGACGTAGATGGTGGTGATCGCGAACTCCTGTTGCAGGTGCCGGATGTAGAAACGCATTTCCTCGCGCAGCTTGGCGTCCAGATTCGCCAGTGGCTCGTCCAGCAGCAGCACGGTGGGATTGAACACGAGCGCTCGCGCCAGCGCGGTTCGCTGTTGCTGGCCGCCGGAGAGCTGGCGCGGATAGCGGCGATCAAGTCCGGTCAACTGGACCTTGTCCAGGATGGCGTAGACACGCTTGGCAATGACTTCCTTCGGCTCCTTCCGCATCTGGAGCCCGAACGCCACATTCTCGAACACGGTCATATGCGGGAACAGCGCGTAGTTCTGGAACACCATGCCGGCGTCACGACGCTCGGGGGGAAGGGTGGTCACGTCCTTCCCGCCCAGGTAGATTTCGCCGGTATCGGCCGTCTCGAAGCCAGCGATCAGCCGCAACGTCGTGGTTTTGCCGCAACCGGAGGGGCCGAGGAAGGCGATCAGCTCGCCTTCCGGCAATTCGAGATCGAGATTGCTCACGGCCACGACGGGACCGAAATGCTTACTTAGCGACCGGAGCCTGATCGACGCCATGCGGAGGGGATCCTTGCGCTCAGCCGGTCATTTCGCGGTTCCACCGCATGAGCATTTCTTCGCGGGGTCCGGCGTTCAGCCACTCGTAGTCCCACCGCCTGATCCGGTCCAGGTTGTCACGGGTGACGGGGACAAGCTCGGCCAGCTCCGCCGAGATCTCCACTCGCGTATTGGCCGGGGTCCAGTAGTAGGCTTCGGCATACTTGGTCTGCACCCCGACCCCGAGCCAGTAGTTGACGAAGGAGTAGGCCAGGTCCTTAACCTGGCTGCCGACCGTGACATTCGTGTTCTGCTCGAACATCATCAGCCCTTCCTCCGGGCCGGTCCAATCCATGGCGATCCCCTGGGTGCTCAACCGGGCCCAGGCCGGCGAGTCGAGGATGCCGACATTGACCTCGCCCAGCGTCAGCAACTGCTCCATATTGCCGGAAAAGTCGGTCTGCCTCGCCAACTGGAGGTTGTCCCGAATCCATTCGAATCCGGGCTCCCAGTCCATGTAGTCGCCGGTCAGAATCTCCGCCATCATCAGGATGTGCTGGGCGGCGGCCGAGTTGGCGATGTTGTAGATGCCGACTTGCGGCATGAACTCCGCCAGCCCGGTCCAGGTCGTCGGCCCCTCCGGCACCGCCTCCGTCATCGAGGCCAGACCGAGGGGAGAGACGAGGGCGAGGACGCCGATGTCATCCGGCATTCGCAACGACTCGGCCACATACTGCAAGTTCGGCACACGCTCTTCGGTCAGCGCTTCAAAGTTGCCCTCAAGCCGCGCGGTCGAGATCCAAGTCTCGTTGGCAATAACCACATCGTAGGGCGGATTCTCTAGACCCGCGGCCCGCATTGAGGTCATCCAGTCGTTGGACAGACCGACCGCGAGCTCGATCGTGGCCCCGGTTGCCGCCTCGAAATCGGGGAGGACCTCGGCCCGCAAGAACTCTTCCCAGGTGCCACCGTAGCTGGTGACCACTAACGACTGCCCGGCAAAGCTGGAGGAGGTGATGATGTCGCTCGCCTCGGATTCGGGACTCGCCTCTTGCCCCGCCACGTCGCCACCATGGGCCGCCAGGATACCCGCGATCGCGGGCGCGCTCAGACCAAGCAAGGTGAGCCGCCGCCCGAATTGGCGGCGCGATAGAGTGCCGCTCGTACGAGCCGAGATCAGATCCTGAACGCTCTCGCCGTTCATCGCATGGCTCCTAACCTTGATGCGGCCGGCTACCGCCACGGGTCACCAGCCGTGGTTGGCGTGGGCCAGCCACGGGGCGGCCCGGATGGGGACCGGAATCAACCTGGCTTGGCCGGCACTCTAGCATACGAGTCCGGCCAGCGCCATTCCGGACAGACGAGTTTACCGCTTTGCCGCGGGCGCCACCCTAGCCGGATGCCCGTTGCCGGCCACGGACACGGAACCCAGCGACCGGAGACGCTACAATCAACGCTGGCGCCAATGCCTCGCGATCCCACCGGCTACGACCTGGATCGTCGTCTGAGAGAGGATTCCCACGGGATGGACCCAGTCGTGATGACCGCCCGCGAGCACCTGAAGCTCACCCGCGACGCCTACCGGGAGACGGTTCGGGGCATGGGCAAGGAAGCGCTGAACTGGCGTCCCGGCCCGGACACCAACCCCGCCGCCGTGCTCATCGTCCACATCGCCGGCTCCGAGCGCGAGCTGCTGCACACGATCCGGGGCCTGACGGTCGAGCGCGACCGCGACGCCGAGTTCCGGGCCACGGCCGAAACGGACGCCGAGCTGCTGGCCAAGCTCGATGCGATGGACGCCCTATTCGAGGAGATGGCGCCGCACATCACCGCCGATGACCTCGCCAGCCCCCGCACCCGCTGGAACGGCACGACGAACACGGGTCTGTACTGGCTGCTGCACGACGTTTCCCACTTACGAGAGCATCTGGGCCACATTCAATTAACCAAGCAACTCTACGAGCGGCAGAAGGAGACATAGGCACTCGCCAGCGATCGGTCCCGCCCCATCGAGAAGGAGCAGCACCATGGAGCCAGCGGTTGAATCAGCCCGCACCCAACTGAAGCTTATTCACGACGGCTATCGGGAGACCGTGCGCGGGATGGACAAGGCAGGACTAAACTGGCGGCCGGGGGCCGAGACCAATTCGGCGGCGGCGCTGGTGATCCATGTCGCGGCGTCAGAAGCCGCGATCCTCAACGCGATCAAGGGCAACCAGGCCGGCCCGCGCGATATGGCGGCGGAGTTCCACGCCACCGCGGAGTCGGATACCGAGCTGCTGGCGAGGCTGGACGAGATGGATGTCCTGTTCGATCAGATCGGGCCAAGCATCACCGCCGCCGACCTCGCCGCCCCCCGGCAGCGGCCGAATGGCACCCAAACCGGTCTCTACTGGCTGATCCACGCGGTCGGCCACGGCCGGGAGCACCTGGGCCATATCCAATTGACCAAGCAACTGTACGCGGCCCGCGCTGGCGCGTGAACTGGCGGCTCGCGCGGTCACGATGTGCCAAGATGTAGCAAAATAGGGAGATGTCGCCGGGCGTACGACACGCCGCATTTGGCCATGGGAAGGGAGCGACACGGTGAGCGACAACGGCACGGGCCCCAAGCGCGGCCTGCTGGAACGGCTCGAGGCGGGGCCGGTGATCTGCGCCGAAGGGTATTTGTTTGAGTTCGAGCGGCGCGGCTACCTGCAAGCCGGCGCCTACGTGCCCGAGGTGGTGCTGGAGCATCCCGAGCTGGTCTCCCAGCTCCACCGCGAGTTCGTCCACGCCGGCTCCGATGTCGTGGAAGCCTTCACCTACTACGCGCACCGGGAAAAGCTCCGCTTGATCGGCAAAGAGCATTTGCTCGAAGCGATGAACCAGCAGGCATTGACGATCGCCCGCGAGGTGGCGGCCGAAACCGGCGCCCTCTTCGCCGGCAATATCTGCAACACCAACGTCTTTGCCCCGGACGAGGGCGCGCGACGCGCGGTGCGGGCCATGTTCACCGAGCAGGTGCAATGGGCGGTCGATGCCGGCGTCGATTTCATCATCGGTGAGACCTTCCAATGGGGCGAGGAGGCGCTCCTCGCGCTCGAGGTGATCCGGGCCACGGGCAAGCCGGCGGTAATCACCTTCGCCATGCACCAAGACCTGGCGGTCCGCGAGGGCTGGTCGCCGGCCGAGGCGTGCCGCCGGGTCGAGGATCAGGGGGCGGCGGTGGTTGGGCTCAACTGCATCCGCGGGCCGCGCACGATGCTGCCGGCGCTGGCCGACATCCGCCAGACCGTGACGGGCTATGTCGCCGCCCTGCCGGTGCCCTACCGGACCCACGACGAGCAGCCCACCTTTCAATCGCTGCACGATCCCGAGCACGGCCACGGCGACCAGGAACGGTCGTTCCCGACCGCGCTCGATCCCTTCACCTGCACCCGCTACGAGATCGCCGATTTCGCCCGCGAAGCGGCGGCGCTGGACATCCGCTATCTCGGCGTCTGCTGTGGGGCCGGGCCGCATCACATCCGGAGCATGGCCGAGGCCCTGGGCCGCACCCCGCCCGCCAGCCGCTACACCGCCGACATGTCGAAGCACGCCTTCCTCGGCACCGACCCCAGCCTGAAGGAGGAAAACCAAGCTTACGCCGAACAACTCTGAAGTCGGGTCTGTCAAATTGCTCTCAGCTTGCGTCTCGTCTACAGTGGCGGTTGTATACAGTAGCGCATACATTCCGTAAACGACGCCGTGGATGACGATGTTTCGCCAGAAATGGGAGACGGACCGATGGCTGCAACGACGACTGTACGCGTCACCGTACAAACTCATCGCCAATTGCAGGAGCTTGCTCGTGAGTCGAGGCTGACGATGCCGGAGCTGCTTGATCGGCTGGTCGCGGCGGACCAGCGGCGGCGGCTCTTCGAGCGCGCCGACGAGGCGTACGCGGCGTTGCAGGCCGATTCTGACGCCTGGACCGAGGAGTTGGCGGAACGCCGAGCCTGGGAAGCCACGCCGCGGGACGGTCTGGGCGATGACGCTGTCACCTCGTTCGACCAAGAACCCACAACGGCCACGCCGGTGGCCGCGTAAATGTCGCCGCTCCTCCCGTCGCGGACCGATGTGTGGCTGGTAGACCTCGATCCGCCCCAAGGACATGAGCAAGGCGGTGTCCGGCCCATCCTTGTCGTCTCCACCGACGACTTCAATCATGGCCGGTTCGGCATGACGATCGTTCTCCCAATCACCAGCGTGAACAAGCGGATTCCATTCCACGTCGCCGTGGACCCAATCGAGGGAGGATTGAGTCAGCCGAGCTTCATCAAGTGCGAGGACATCCGCGTTGTTTCGACCGCGCGGCTCAAACGTCGTTTCGGCCGTGTCACGCCGAACACCATGCGTCAGGTCAGCGATCTCTTGCGGAAGCTCTTGGACGACTAGCCCGATGTTGACGTGGTTCTGGCTCCGCTCTACACTCGGGGCAGAGCAACCACGACGAAACACGGGGCAAAATCGCGACAACCGGGCGCGGGGTACCGGCGTTTTTCGGCAACGGCGCCATCGCCACGACGTGAGGAACGATCCGGCGTGACGTTGGCACGACAGGTGGCTCAACGATGATCAACCTCGACCATGTCTGCAAGACCTTCACCGCCCACGGCCAGGCGGTGCGGGCGGTGAACGAGGTCAGCTTCGAGGTCGGCGCCGGCCAGCTCTACGTCCTCATCGGCCCCTCCGGCTCCGGCAAGACAACGACGATGCGGATGATCAACCGGCTGGAATCGACGACGGAAGGCCGAATCGTCGTCGACGGCCGCGACATCCGGACCCTCGACGTGGTCGAGCTGCGCCGCCGGATCGGCTATGTCATCCAACAAGGCGGGTTGCTCCCCCACTTCACGGTCGCCGACAACGTGGCGATCGTGCCCCGGCTGCTGGGGTGGCCGCGGGCGCGGCGTCGCGCTCGGGCCGAGGAGTTGCTGGCATTGGTCGGGCTCCCGCCGGAACAGTTCGCGAACCGCTATCCGCGCCAGCTCTCCGGCGGCCAGCAGCAGCGGGTCGGCGTCGCCCGGGCCCTGGCCGCCGACCCCCCGATCGTCCTCATGGACGAGCCGTTCGGCGCCGTCGACCCGATCACCCGCAAGCAGTTGCAACGCGAGCTGCGGCGAATCCAGGCCGAGGTCCACAAGACGATCGTCTTCGTCACCCACGACATCAGCGAAGCGTTCCTGCTCGGCGATCGCATTGTGCTGATGGACCGCGGCCGGATTGTGCAGAACGGCACGCCGGCCGATCTGCTGCGGCGCCCGGCCGCGCCCTTCGTCACCGAGTTCATCGGCGAGGACCGCGGCGTGCTGGCCCTGGCGTACACCGCGCTGGCCGAGCTGGCGGGGCCCGCGCCCCACCGGCCGTCCTCGGACGCGGTCATCCTGGCGGGGACGCTCTCCGTGCTCGAAGCGGGGCAGGCGCTCAGCACGCACCAGCCGGCCGGCGGCGCCGGCATCTGGGTCGAGGATGAATCCGGCCAGCCCACCGGCTATCTCTCGTTCCAGCAACTGGCGGTCGCCCTGGGCGATCTGACGGCAAGCGACGGTGCCGCCGCCGGGGAAGGCGGCCATGACCTACCTGCTTGAAAACCCGGAGCGGGTCTGGGCCCTGACCCTGGTCCATATCCAGCTCGTCGGCACCAGCGTCGCGATCGCGATGCTGATCGGCATCCCGGTCGGGATCATCATCACCCGGTTGCGCTGGCTGGAAGCGCCGGTCATCAACACCACCGGTATCCTCTACACGATCCCCAGCCTGGCCCTGTTCGCGATCATGATCCCCTTCACCGGGATCGGCGCCACGACCGTGATCATCGCCCTGGCCGCCTACTCGCTGCTGGCGATCGTCCGCAACACCGTGGCCGGCATCGACGGCGTGCCGCCGGGAACGCTCGACGCCGCCCGCGGGATGGGAATGACCGGCGGTCAGCGGCTGGTCCTGGTCGAGCTGCCGCTGGCGCTGCCGGTCATCCTGGCCGGCATCCGGCTGGCGGCGGTGGCGGCGGTGGGGATCGCCACGATCGGCGCCGTGGTCGGCGCCGGCGGCCTCGGCCGGCTCATCTTCGACGGCATGCGGACCCTGGACGCCGACGAGATCCTGGCCGGGGCGATCGCCGCCTCGCTGCTCGCGATCGTGATCGACTGGGGCTTGGCCCGCCTGGGCGACAGCCTGCGCCGCGACGCCTCACCGGCGGCCGGGAGGGGGTAACCAGCACCGATGCGCGGCAACCCGATGGATTTCCTCCTCTACATCCAAGAGAACCAGGAGCAGTGGCTCGAGCTGCTCGGCCAACATGTCCAGCTAACCCTGTTGTCGATCCTGCTCGGCATCCTGATCGCCCTGCCGCTGGCGGTGATCGCCAGCCGGGTCGAGGTGTTGGCCAAGCCGATGACCTGGGTGGCCAGCCTCGGCCAGACCGTGCCCAGCCTCGCCGTCCTCGCCCTGGCCCTGCCGCTGCTCGGGATCGGCTTTGTCCCCTCCCTGGTTGCCCTCACCATTCGCGCCATCCTGCCGATCTTCCTCAATGCCTACATCGGGATCCGGACCGCCGACCGGGCGGCGGTCGACGCCGCCCGCGGCATGGGCACCAGCGATCTCCAATTGCTGCTCCTGGTCGAGCTGCCGCTCGCCAGCCCAGTCCTCTTCGCCGGCATCCAAACCGCGACGGTGCAAAATATTGGGCTGGCGACGCTGGCCGCGTACATCGGTGGCGGCGGCTTGGGCGATCTGATCTTGCAGGGGCTGGCGATGTTCAACCCGCCGATCCTGCTCGCGGGGGCGGTGCCGATCGCCCTCCTGGCGATGCTGACCGAGATTGCGATGAGCCGGTTACGCCGGCTGGTCGTGCCCACGGGGCTGGACGTCGTTCCCAGCGACCGCTAGCGATCCCTGGCAGCCGGCGATCCGGGCATCGTTCGACGCGATGGGCAAGTGTCCCGGATCTTCGCCAGCGGAGGGCGGGGGGTTTGCCCCGCGCTCGGTCAGGCGGCCGCCACGGTGCGGGCTAGATGCCATCCGAGCGCAACCCGCGCCTGGCGACCTCGGGCGGCGGCGCGAAACTTGCGCTTGAGTCGTGCGATCACGCTGCATGCGGAAGGAGGGGATTCTCACGGAGTAATCTGTTTGCGAGGCAGTCCCGCGCGGAACGCGGGACACGGAAAGGACCATCCCATGTTGAACCTACACCGGCCGGCGCGGCCCGGCTCGCCCCGCGGTCGATCCATCCTCGTTGTTGCCCTGGCGATGATGCTGGCCTTCGCCGGCTCCGCCATCGGCGCCGCCGCCCAGGACGATCTGCCCACGGTCACGATCGGCTCCAAGGACTTTACCGAGCAGATCCTGGTCAGCGAGATGCTCGCCCAACTGCTCGAAGACGCCGGCTATCCGGTCGAGCGCCAGCTCAACCTCGGCGGCACCACCCTGGTCCATCAAGCGCTGGTCAGCGGCGAGATCGACGCCTACGCCGAGTACACGGGCACCGGCCTGCTGGTGATCCTCGAGCTGCCGCTGCCGGCCGCGGGCGCCACGCCCACGGCGGACGCCACCCCCACGGCGGACGCCACGCCCACCAGCCTCGTGGACACGGTCTACGACATGGTCCAGCAGGGGTATCAAGAGGAGTTCGACCTCGTCTGGCTCGATCCCCTCGGCTTCAACAACACGTACACGCTGGCGATGCGGGGCGACCAAGCGGCCGAGCTGGGAGTGGAGACCATCTCCGACCTGATCGGCCTCGATGCCGACCTCCGGTTCGGCGCCACCCAGGAGTTCGTGGTCCGGCCGGACGGCCTGCCGGGCCTGCTCGAAGCCTACCCGGGGCTCGAGTTTGCCGAAGAGAGCGGGATGGACCCCGGCCTCGTCTATGAGGCGCTGGACTCGGAGCAGGTGGACATCATCTCCGCCTTTGCCACCGACGGCCGCATCCCGGCCCTCGGCTTCGTCACCCTCGAAGACGATCTCGGCTTCTTCCCGCCCTACTTCGCGGCGCCGGTGGTCCGCCAGGAACTGCTCGACGCCGACCCGGCGGTAGCCGAGGTGCTGAACCAGTTGGCCGGCGCAATCGATGACCAAACGATGGCCGACCTCAACTTCCAGGTCGACAGCGGCGCCGAAGCGGCCGATGTCGCCCGCGACTTCCTCGTCGAGCAAGGTCTCATCGAGGCGCCATAACCTGAGGAGAATCCTAGTGCGGTTCTGAGACGAGTAGTCCAGCGCGAAGCCGCCCCGGCTTCGCGCTGGACTAAAAGTCCAGTGCCTCGCCGCACCGATTCGATTCCTCCACCTTTCCGAAGGTCGCAATCAAACCATCGCGACGCGATCCCCCTCCGGCTTTCGTGCCATCAACCGCTCCACGACACCGAGCTTTGAGCGCTCCATCAGTTCCACCGCGAAGCCTTCAGCCCGTACATGGTCGAGCGGCTCGCGCAGCAAATGGTCGGCGTGCCAGCGGACGCAGATTGGGTTGAGGAGGTATTGGAGCAGCCTCACCGGCAACACCGGGCTGCGGACGTGCTCCAGCAACAGCAGCCGGCCGCCGGGGCGCAGCACGCGGCGGGCTTCGGCCACGGCCGCTCGCGGGTTCGGGATGGCGCAGAGAGCCAGGGTGGCGACGACCGTGTCGAACCGCTCGTCCGCTAAGTCGAGGGCTTCGGCATTGCCCAGACGCAGCTCAACCTCGCGGCCGATCGCGGCGGCGCGGATTCGCGCCAGGTCAAGCATGGCGGGCGTGAGGTCGAGTCCTGTTAGGCGGACCTCGGGCGGGTAGAACGGCAGGTTGCGCCCGGTACCGACCGCGATCTCCAGCACGTCGCCGCGGGCCCGCTCGCAGACCCACTGCCGGCCGTCAGCCAGGACGAACCGCTCCATGTACGAGACGTGCTCGTCGTAGACCCCGGCCGATTTCTCATAGTAGCGGCGCACATGCTCGGTGGCGGCTCGGTCGTGACCTGCCTGATCCGGGGTCCGGTTGACCGCTTCGTCAGTTGCGTCCATCTGAACAACGCCTCCGATCACCCCCTGCCAACGCCAGTTCCGGCAAGAGACGTTCCAGGGCGGACACGAGAGCATCGATGTCCGCGTTCGAATTGTAGGCTTGAACCGAGACTCGGATAAGCGGCAGTCCGGGCTCGGGCACCAGCGGCACCTCGATCCGGTCCTCGTCGTAGAGGCGTTGCTTCAATTGGACGATATCGACCGGCGGCAACGGGATCGCCACCATTTGGGCGAACCAGGGCCAGCCGTCAGGGGCGGGATCGGGCGAAAGCGGCGGCAGACCGGAGAGCGCCAGGATCCGCCGTTGCGCCTCGCGGGCGAGCGCATGACAGCGGGCGCGCACGGCGGGCCAATTGTGCTCAGTTTGAAAGGCGATCGCGGCCGGCACGGTCAAGTAGCCGGCGTAGTCCCGCGTGCCCTGCCACTGGTTGTGGCTGACGAACGAGGTGCCCGCCTGGTGCGTGGGTGATCCCTCCACCCAGCCCCAACTGATAATCATCGACTCCATCCACGCCTGGTGCTCGGAGCGGACATGGAGGAAGCCGGTGCCCTTCGGCGCACAAAGCCACTTATGACAATTCCCGGCATAGATGTCGGCCCCGATCGCGGTCAGGTCAACCGGAATCTGGCCCGGCGCATGGGCGCCGTCGATGACCGAGAGGATGCCAGCCGCCCGCGCCCGCCGGCACAGCTCCTCGATCGGGAGCCGCAGCGCGGTGCCGGAGGTGATGTGACTGAGGTAGAGCACCCGGGTCCGCGGCGTCACCCCGCGCCAAATCTCCTCGACCACCCGCCCGGCGGTCGTCACCGGCAGCGTCACCGGCTGCTCGATGTAGCTCGCCCCCGCCTTCTCGGCCACGAATTGCCAGGCGCGGGAGCAAGCCCCGTACTCGAGGTTGCTGGCCAGAATCTCATCGCCCGGTTGGAGTGCGAGCGAGCGGGCGACGATGTTGACGCCGGTCGTCGCGTTCGGGATGAAGACGACATCGTCCGCCGGGGCATTCACGTAGGCGGCGACCGCCCGCCGCCCCTCGTCCAAGAGGCCGTCGAGCCGCCGCCCCAGAAACTCGACCGGCTGCCGCTCCAGCTCGACTTGCCACCGCTGGTACTCCTCGAATACCGGCCGTGGGCAGGCCCCAAACGAGCCGTGATTCAAGAAATGAACCTCCGGGTCGAGCACAAACAGTTCGTGCAAACCTTTTCCCCCTGGTTCCGAACGCTGATCGGACTTTAGTCCTCGTGTTGTCGCATCGCTTCTATACTTGAGTCGGAGGCGATACCGGTTGATGTTGCCACCGAATCACCTGAACGATTCGTCCGCCTCATGCTAAACTGGTACTACGACGTTTTGATCCATTCCTACCAGTGGGGAGATGACTATGGTTGCCCGCGACACGACACTGACACGGAAGGGTCAGATTACCATTCCAATTGAGATTCGCCAGGCGCTGAATCTGACCGAGGGTGAGAAGCTCTCCGTCGAACAGCATGGCGAAGCCGTCCTCGTGCGTCGAGCGATAAGTGTCGCTGAGCGCACCGCCGGTGGCCTGGCTCAGTACCGTAGGATTCCGCCACTTACGCCAAGCGAGGAGCGCGCGGCCTTCGAACAAGCCGTTGCCGACGAGGTGATGGCATCGATGGAGCGCTGATGGAGCCCGACGCCCTTCTCGACACGAACATTCTGCTGCGCCATATGCTACAGGACCATGTCGATCACTCGGCCCGGGCGACCGCGCTTGTCACCGCCATCGAGGACGGCAAGCGAGTGGTGCGCCTCGCTGACACCGTAGTTTTCGAGACTGTATTTACGTTAGAGAAGTCCTTCCGCGCATCGCGGCCCGCCATCGCCGACATGCTCCGACCAATCCTGGATTTGCCTGGAATCGTGCTACCCGGCAAACGCATATACGTCAGCGTCTTCGACCTCTGGCCGCGCGAGGCTTCCCTCTCCTTCGCTGACTGCTACCATCTTTGCCTGACTCGGCAACTTGGACTGCCCGCCATCCTCTCGTTCGACCGTCAACTCAACCGTCTGCCCGGCGTCACCCGCATCGAGCCCTGACGCGGAAACAGGTTTTCGCGCCGAGTGCCCCCGCCGCCTAGCCGCACCCGGAGTCGGTACGCCTGAGTGCGGCCATGCGGGCCTCGACAATCCATCCCGCGCCTAGTTCTCCCGTCCGACCGGGGCGTCGGCCGCGATGTAGAGCTCCGCCGGGACGGTGCTCATGCCGGTGTAGCCGAGCCAGTGCAGGGCGGTGATGCCGTTCCCGTCCGGGGCGATGAAGTCGCCCTTCACCCACGGCTTGATGAGTTGGACCGGGGTGACGTGATAAACCCAAACCGCGGGCACCTCTTCGACCAGCAGTTGCTCGGCGGCGTGGAACAGCGCGATCCGCTCGTCCGGATCGCCGGTGAAGGCAGCCGCCTCGCGCACCTGGCTATCGAAGTCGTCGTTCGCCCAAGAGTGGCGGCCGCCGCCCAGCCAGACGCTGAGCATGTTGAAGGGGTCGAAGAAATCCATGCCGTAGGAGACGTAGCCGAACAAAATCTCGGTCGGCTTCGCGGTCAGCGCGTCCATGAAGGTAGCCGAGTCCTGGTTCTGGACCTCGACCGGGATTCCCAGATGCTGGGTGATGCCGGCGGCGATCGCGTTTGCCACCGTCTGGTTGAGCGGGTTCTCGTTGCGCAGCCACATCGTTTGCGGCGGGAAGCCGGCGCCATCGGGGAAGCCGGCCTCAGCCAGCAACTGCCGCCCCAGCTCGGGATCGAAGTTTTGGATGCCGGCTAGCTCGTCGGCGTTGGCGCCGGGGAAACCGGGCATCAGGTAGGAGACCGCCGGGAAGCCGCTGGGGCCGAGGATGGCTTGCTGGATCGCGTCACGGTCAACGACGTGGCTGAACGCCTGCCGGACCTGGTGGTTGTCGAACGGCGCCTGGGTGACATCGAAAAAGAGGTAATAGGTCTTGAAGTCACCGACCCCGGAGTAGACCTGATCGGGGAACTCGGCCTCGGCGATCTGGAGCTCGGCCGGGGCCGGCCCTTCCATGAAGTCGATCTCGTCGTTTTGGTACATCGTGAACCAGGTCGAGGGATCGGCCAGCTTAATCACGATCTTCTCGACCGGCATCAAGAGTGTCCCCTGGTAGTCGGGGTTCTTGACGTAGACGATGCGCTGATCGAGGGTCCACTCGTCGAGCATCATCGGGCCGGACGAGACCGAGGTGGCTGGGTTCGAGTTGTAGAGCGGACCGCTCTCGGCCAGCGCCTTCGCCGACAGCGGGTTCGAGTAGAGCATCATCGCCGGCAGGTACGGCGCCGCGTTGAAGGTCTCGACCACGAGCTCACGGTCATTGGCGCCGACGGCGACGCCTAGCTCCGCGGGCGGCACGTCGCCGGCCAGCGCTTCGTTCCAGTTAACGATGATGTCCTGGAAGAACCAGGCGAAGTCCCAGGCATGCTCCGGGTCCGCCCCGTACTGGAAGGTTGCCACCCAATCGTTGGCCGTCACCGGCGTCCCGTCGTTCCACATCAAATCGGGGTCGATCTGAAACGTCCAGACGGTGCCCTCCGGGTTGCTTTCCCAGGAGAGCGCGGCGCCGGGGATGATCTGCAGATCGCGGTTCATCCGGACCAGCGGATCGCTGAAGATGTCTTGCGAGCCGCCGGGGCGCTGATAGACGGCCTCGTAGAAATCGGGCGTCAGGTCGAGCGTCGGGTTGCCGGACACCACGAAGATTTGCTGATCGGGCGGCGCCGCGTCGTCGCCCATCATCGGCGTGGCGGCCTCCTGCCGGGCGGCGGCCAGATTGCCCGCGCCGAAGGCGGCCAGCCCGGCCAGCCCCAACGCCCCGCCCAGCACGCCCCGCCGCCGCAGCCGCTGATCGAGCATTGCTAGCCGCCGGTAGCCAAGCGTCGGATCAGCGCCGGGAGCCCGGCGTGTCATGATCGAATCGAACGTCGCCATCGACCTTCTCCTCATCAGTGGGGCGCGGGCATCGCCGGCGCCGCCGCGGTTATCCGGAAAAACTGGCGCATTGTGGCACGAACGGATCAGTCGCGCAAAATCACGAAAGGTAACTGTTCAGACTTAGGAGAGGGGTGCGAATCAGATTTTGGTACTCATTCGCAATCGAAGCGTCAGGCGAGACGCTGGGACGCGTGGATACCCCCAAGCCTGGCCATCCGCGCCACGATCAGGGGGTCAGGATCGTGCCCCGCGGCCCGACACGTCTCCCATCCAGTCCGCGCCAGCCAGCGCGCGCGAGCTGCTTGAGGGACCGTGCGCGATGACGACGCGCTGGCGGCACCACGACCAAACGGCGAATCGCCCCCGCTTGACCCCACGGCGCGCCACCGCTATAGTCGCGGGCAGTGAGATGCAATCTAAAGACGCGGGCGCGGCTCGTGTGGCAGGAGGTTTCCGTGGATGCTCCGTCGTTTGATGCCCTGACCCGGCTGCTCGGCGCGCGGGTGCGGCGGCGATGGCTGGCTGGGCTCAGCGGCGGCGCCCTGGCGGCCCTGTTCGGTCGGCCCGCCTTGGCCCAGCAGTGCAAGCGACCGAAGCGGCGGTGCGGCAACAAGTGTGTCGATGTGCGGCGGGATCGCGCCAACTGCGGCCGGTGCGGCAAGCAGTGTCGGGCCGGGGAGTCGTGTCGGAACCGAAGCTGCGTGGCGAAACGGTACCGGTTTGTCCGGACGTGGGGCTCCGCCGGCAGCGGCGAGGGGGAGTTCAACTTGCCTCGCGGCGTCGCGGTGGCCGCCACCGGCGACGTCTACGTGGCGGACGCGGACAACGATCGCATCCAGCGGTTCAGCGCGACCGGGAGGTTTGTGACCGAGTGGGGCTCCCTCGGCAGCGGCAACGCGGAGTTCAACTTTCCTAGCGGCGTCGCGGTGGCCGCCACCGGCGACGTCTACGTGGCGGACACGAACAACTCTCGCATCCAGCGGTTCAGCGCCACCGGGACGTTTCGAGACAAGTGGGGCTCCTTGGGCAGCGGCGACGGGCAGTTCAACTTGCCTCGCGGCGTCGTGGTGGCCGCCAATGGCGATGTCTACGTGGCGGACACGGAAAACCATCGCATCCAGCAGTTCCGGCTGGGTTGAGCCGCCCGTGCCCGGGGACGCGGCCCCGATGGGCGGCGCGGCGGGGGCGCGGTGCGCTCCGTTCCGGGGCTGGTCGAGGCGCCGCAACGGGTGGTGTGCGGTCGCATCAGCAAGCCCCTGAGCGACCGGTTCGTCCTCGTCGAGGATCTCACGGCGCCCAGCCCCACACGATCAGCGGGGGGACGCGCTCTGCCGCCGGCACCACGACCAAGATGACGGTGGCCCCCCTGTCCGGCCCCTGGCGGGTGCATGGGCGCAATCCCCTCGACCACTGCCGTCAGGTCCTCGCGAACCCACATGTCTGAACAGTTACCACGAAACCGCGTGCCTCCCCGCGTTGATTGTGGGGAGGCACGCGGTCGCGTCCAGCCGGCGGTTAGTTTTCGCGGCCGACCGGGGCATCGGCCGTGATGTAGAGCTCCGAGGGGACGGTGCTCATCGCGGTGTAGCCGGGCCAATGCATGGCGGTGATGCCGTTCTCGTCCGGCTGCAGGAAGGGGCCGGTTACCCACGGCTTAATGAGTTGCACCGGCGTCGCGTGATAGATCCAGACCGCCGGCACATCCGTCACCAAAATCCGCTCCGCTTCCTGGAACATGGCGGTCCGCTCGGCCGGGTCGCCGGTAAAGGCGGCGCCGTCACGGACCAGGGTATCGAACTCCTCGTTCGCCCACGGGTGGCGGCCGTCCGAGAGCCAGACGCTAAGCATGTTGAAGGGATCGAAGAAGTCCATCCCGTAGGAGACGTAGCCGAACAGGATCTCGGTCGGCTTGGCGTTCATCGCCTCGGTGAAGAAGGCCGCGTCCTGGTTCTGGATCTCAACCGGGATCCCCAACTCCCGCGTGATCGCCGCCGCCACCGCGCTGGCGACGGTTTGATTGAGCGGGTTCTCATTCCGCAACCAGAGCGTCTGCGGCGGGAAGCCGGCGCCATCGGCATAACCAGCCTCGGCCAGCAGTTGTCGCCCCAGCTCGGGGTCGAACCGCTGGATGTCGGCCAGCCCTTCGCCATTCGCGGCCGGGAACCCTGGCGCCAGGTAGGAAAGGGCCGGGACGCCAGTGGCGCCCAGGATCGCTTGCTTGATCGCGTCGCGGTCGACCACATGGCTGAATGCCTGGCGCACCTGCAGGTTGTCGAACGGCTCGGTGTCGACGTCGAAGAAGAGGTAGAAGGCGCGAAAGTCGCCGACCCCGGAGTAGATCTGCTCCGGGAACTCGGACTGCGCGACCTGAAGCTCGGCCGGGGCCGGGTTCTCCATGAAGTCGACCTCGTCGTTCTGGTACATCGTGAACCAGGTCGACTGATCGGCCAGCTTGATGACGACCCGCTCGACCGGTACCTGGTGGGTCCCGGCATAGTCCGGATTCTTGACGTAGACGATGCGCTGGTCGAGCGACCATTCATCGAGCATCATCGGGCCGGACGACACCGACGTCTCGGGGTTCGAGTTGTAGAGCGGACCATGCTCGGCCAGGGCCGCCGCCGACAGCGGGCAGGAGTAGAGCAGCATCGCCGGCAGGTAGGGCGCCGCGTCCACGGTCGTGAAGACCAGCTCGTGATCGTTGGCGCCGGCGCTGACCCCGATCTCCGCGGTCGGCACGTCGCCGGCCAACGCCTCGTTCCAGTTGACGAGGATATCCTGGAAGAACCAGGAGAAGTCCCAGGCGTGCTCGGGGTCGGCCCCATACCGGAAGGTCGCCACCCAGTCGTTCGCCGTCACCGGGGTGCCGTCGTTCCACACCAGGTTGGGGTCGATCTGAAAGGTCCACTCCGTCCCGTCGTCATTGCCCTCCCAGGAGAGGGCGGCGCCGGGGATGATCTCGAAATTCCGGTTCATCCGGACCAGGGAGTCGCTGAAGATGTCCGACGAGGCCCCGGACGGGCGCTGGTAAACCGCTTCGTAGAAGTCCGGCGTCAGGTCGGTGGTGGGGCTCGCCGGCGCCACGTATACCTGTTGCTCGGGCGGGGCCGCGTCGTCACCCAGCACCGGTGTGCCGCCGGCC
>JALZJP010000172.1 GCA_030859715.1 Chloroflexota bacterium | reverse complement strand
GGGTGGCATCGTCGAGCCAATCGCGTTGCCAAACGTGACGATCGACCTCGACTCCCTGCTCGGCGGGTAACTTGAAGCGCACAGGCGGTGTCGCGAGCGAGGCGCTCAGTAGTGCCCGCGGTGTCGGTTTCTGCGCGTCCGTACGCGGTCTGAGGTCGAAAATCGAGGTCGTCCCTGGTATACTTATGTCGGTCTGAACGGCATCAAGGCTTGCGTCGCGAAGGGGTAACCACCGGTGGAAATCGGCAACGTTCGGCTGGCCAGCATCGAGAGCGAGATGCGCCAGTCGTACCTCGACTACGCGATGAGCGTCATCGTCCAACGCGCCTTGCCGGACGCTCGCGATGGTCTGAAGCCGGTTCACCGCCGCGTCCTCTACGCCATGGCCGAAATGGGGCTGCGCAACAACACCCGCTACCGCAAGAGCGCCGGTATCGTCGGTGAGGTGCTCAAGAGCTACCACCCCCACAGCGACACCGCGGCCTACGACACCCTGGTCCGGATGGCGCAGCCGTTCAACCTCCGCTACCCGCTGGTCGATGGCCAGGGCAACTTTGGTTCCGTCGATGGCGATGGGGCGGCGGCGATGCGCTACACCGAGGCTCGACTGTCCGCGATCGCCGACGAGCTGCTGGCCGACCTCGAGAAGCAAACCGTCGACTTCCGGCCAAACTACGACGCCTCGACCGAGGAGCCGACGGTGCTCCCCGCTCGACTGCCGAATCTGCTGATCAACGGCAGCGCCGGCATCGCGGTCGGGATGGCGACGAATATTCCGCCGCACAACTTGAACGAGATTTGCGACGCGATCGTCCACCTGATCGAGCATCCCGAGGCGAACGTCGAAGACCTGGCCGAGATCGTCAAGGGGCCCGACTTCCCCACCGGCGGCACGATCCTCGGCCGCGAAGGAATCAAAGCCGCCTACGCCACCGGTCGCGGCCGGGTCGTCATCCGGGCCAAGGCGTTCGTCGAGGAATCGGCCCGCGGCAATCGCTACCAGATCGTCGTCACCGAGCTGCCCTATCAGGTCAACAAAGCCGCCCTGCTTGAGCGGATCGCGGAGATGGTCAAGGACGGGAAGCTCGACGGCATCAGCGACCTGCGCGACGAGTCGGACCGGTCCGGGATGCGGGCGATCATCGAGCTCAAGCGCGACGCGCAACCGATGAAGGTCCTCAACAACCTGTTCAAGCACACCGCCTTGCAGCAGGCGTTCGGCGTCAACATGCTGGCGCTGGTTGAACGGGGCTCGCAGCCGCGGGTCTTGACCCTGAAGCGGGCGTTGCAGGAATACATCGCCCACCGGCAAGAGGTTATTACCCAGCGAACCCAATACGAGCTGGGGCGGGCCCAACGCCGCGCCCACGTCCTCGAAGGGCTCAAGATCGCCCTCGACGCGATCGACGCGGTGATCGCCACCATCCGCCGCTCCCAGACCACGGAGACCGCCCGCAAGAACCTGATGTCCGGCTTCAAGCTGAGCGAGATTCAGGCTAACGCCATCCTCGACATGCGGCTGGCCCGCCTGGCCGCCCTCGAACGCCGCAAGATCGAGGATGAGCTCCGCCAGGTTCGGGCCGAGATCAAGCGGCTGGAGACCCTGCTCGCCAGCCCCCATCTCATCCTCGGCCTGATCCGGGACGACATGACGGCGCTGAAGGACAAATATGGTGACGAGCGCCGGACCAGGATCCAGGACATTTCCGGCGCCCTGAGCGAGGAAGACCTGATCCCGGAAGTGGACGTTCTGGTGACGTTGACCGAACGGGGATATGTCAAGCGGATCGCCGGCGACGTCTATCGCACCCAGCATCGCGGCGGCAAAGGCATCACCGGGGTGACGATGCGCGACGAGGATGCGATCCGGCATATCCTCGCCGCCAACACGATGGACTCCCTGCTCGTCTTCACGAACCGGGGCCGGGTCTACCAGCTCAAAGTCCACGAGCTGCCCGATTCCGGGCGGACGGCAAAGGGCGTCCCCATCGTCAACCTGATCAACATGCAACCGAACGAGATCGTGACGACGATGCTCCAAATCAAGGATTTCACCTCCGCCACCCATCTCTTCTTCACGACTAGGCTGGGCCGGGTCAAGCGCACCGGGCTCGACCAGTTCCAAGCCGTCCGCTCCAACGGACTGATCGCGATCGGGCTGGACGAGGGCGATGAGCTGGTCTGGGTTCGGATGACCAACGGCGACGGTGAGATGCTGCTGGTGACGGAGCAAGGGCAGGCAATCAGGTTCAAGGAGAGCGACGTCCGGTCCATGGGCCGGCCGGCGGCCGGCGTGATCGGGATCCGGATGGAGGTGAACGACCGCGTCATCGCCTCCGAAGCCGCGATCGACGGCCACGACCTGTTTATCATCGCGGCGAGGGGCCTGGGCAAGAAGTCGAAGGTCTCCCAGTACCGGCTGATCAGCCGCGGCGGCAAGGGCGTCACCGCCATGAAGCTCACCAGCCGGACGGGGCTGATCGTCGCCGCCGGCATGGTCGGCGCCGGGCACTCGGTGATGATGATGAGCACGGGCGGCAAGGTGATCCGAATCCCCGCCTCGCAAATCCCGACCATCGGCCGCGCCACCCAGGGCGTGACGCTGATGCGAATGGACGACAACGAGGTCGTGGCCACCATGACCATCGCCGAGGATCGTGAGGACGGCGCCGAAGAGCCCGGCATGCCGGAGCTCAATGGCCACGCCGTTGAGCTTACCGGCGCCCGCGGCCCCGGCCAGACGGCCGCGATTGATCAGAATGGGAGCGGGCCGCGGGCCGCTCCGGAGACTGGCTCCTAACCGTCCGCGCCAGTCGATTCGCAACAAGGGCAGCGATCGGGACGACCGCCGCCGCCACGACCGTGACGATCAGGATCAAGATCGCGAGCGCCGGCACCGCCAGCCCCCGGCCCGGCGCCGTCACCGGGCCGAACCCTAGCCCCCACAGGACGCCGAACTGCACCCCCAGGGCAGCCAGGCCGACGAGTGGCCGCCATCGTTTGGGGAGCACCCAGCCGATCGCCATGAGCAGCGTCGCGAGAGCGCACGCCTCGCCCAGCGCCAGCAACGCCGACCGCTCGCCAAGGTCGCCGGGCACCCCCAGGACCGCGGGGACCAGCACCAGGGCCGGGGTGGCCAAGATTCCCGCGTTTTCCGGGGCATCGGCGGCAAGCGCCGCCACGACCAAGATGATGCCGGCAATGGCGGCGACCGCGCCCGCCGTCGCCGCGATCACCAAACCGGCCGATCCGCTCGAAAACGAGGCATACGGGACGCGCGAGCTGGCGGTCTGAACGGCAAGGGTCGGTAGCAGCGTCAGCGTACACGCCACGAGGACGACCCAGCTCCGAAACCAGAACCATCGCTCGCCTTCCCGTGAAACGTAGAGCCCCGCCAGTTGGAGCAGAATGATGAATAACAGCGCGAGCGGCAGGTCGGTGTTCGGACCCGGAGGATCGAGCGTTGCCGCCGCCAGCGCGATCACGGCGGTGATCGCCACCGGGGCGACGCCGCCCACGGCGGGCCCGATCGCGCCCCGTGGCGAACTGGTCTCCTCCCCCGCCGGCCGTCGCGATCCTGCCACCAGGGCGCCTTGGGACCGATTCGATCGTCGTTCCGGTCCGTTTCCGCTCACTGGACTCGCCGCCTCCCAACCTCGCATCCAGTCCTAGCTCGCGACCGCCGCCCGCGTCCGTACCCCATCGCCGCCGAGCAGATCGGCGATCGGTACTTGTCGCCGTTTGCGGCTTCGGAACGCCGACACCGTGGCGATGCCGCACACCTGCAGCATGGCCAGGGATCGCGCCAGACCGCTGCCGATCGTCTCCGCCACATGCGAGTCAGACCCGGTCGTGATCAACGTCCCCCCCGCCTCGACGTACCAGCGCACCACCGCCGGCCCCGGCATGCTCGTCCGCGGCGTCTGTCTCAGCCCGGACGTGTTGATCTCGAATGACATCCCCCGCTCGATGAGGGCGGCGAAGATCGGTTCAAGATACGTTCGGTACAGGAGAGGATCGTACGTGCCATGGGTCGCCGCCGGCGCATACCGCTTTGGCAGGTCAAGATGGCCGATCGTATCGAACCAGCCGGTGTCCACGGCAAGCCGCACCTGGCGTAGGTAGGGCACGAAGACGTCATCCAGGCTCCGGGCACGAAAGTGGGCCGGAAAGATCAGCTCACCCGACGTGGTGTAATGGACGGAGCCAATGATGACGTCGTAGCCGGCCCCGTACCGGGTGATGAACCGCTCGACCGCGGGCGCAATCCGTTCGTTGAAGTCAATCTCGACCCCGGCCAGCACGGTGAGTTGCCCCGCGAACTCCTGCCGGACGGCTTCAATCGACCGCAAATACTCTTCCGGCCGGTAGTAGCCAAAACCGGGATCGGCCGTCTCATGGTCGAGATGGTCGGTGAACGCGATCTCCGTCACGCCGGCCGCGACAGCCGCCCGGCATGACACGTCCATCGGCGTATCGCAGTCGATTGAAAAGTCGCTGTGGACATGGTAATCGAGCACGATCACTCCCGCCTGACGCGCGGCTGCCGGCCACGCCGCCTCCATGGCACTATACCAGCCGGGCCAACCGCGATGGCCATTGTCGGCAACGGGTGGTCCTGGCGAGATTCGCGGCACGGGAGGCGGGCTTGGATCCGAACACATTCTTCGAGAACATTGTCTCGACGTTTGGTGAGGCGACCAATGGCGGCGCCGGCATCGTCATTGGCGCGATCCAGGTGCTTGTGATCGCGATTGTCGTCGGCGCCGCCGCCCGGCTTGCCCGGCGATCGATCTCCCGGGGGCTAGCAAACGCGACCGACGACCCGAACATCGCGGCACTGGGGACGAATCTGGCCGTCGCCGGCATTTACCTGTTGGGGATGACGCTGATTCTCGGCGTCTTCGGTGCCAGTTGGTCGGCCATGCTGGCTGTCATCGGCGCCGGCACGATCGCACTCAGCCTCGCCCTCCAGGATCTGCTCAAGAGCTACGTGGCCGGCATCTACCTCTTGGTGGAACGCCCCTTTGCCGTCGGCGATTGGATCCTCGTCAAGGACGTTGAGGGGGAGGTCGAAAGCATCGACCTCCGGACCACCCATCTGCGGACCAGGCTCGAGGAACGGGTCACGGTCCCCAACGCGACGGTCTTTGCCGAGGTCGTTACCAACCGCTCGGCGAAGCGCGACGACCGGATCACCGTCACCTTGAGCAAGCTTTCCGAGCCCCTCGGCGAGATTCATGACCTGGTCAGGACCGCCCTAGCGCGGGTCGATGGAGCCTCGGATCAGTCGCCGGTGATCGAAATCGTCAGGTCAACCGAGGACGGCGCCAGTGTCTCGGTAACGCTCTTTCATCCCCCCGGTGAAGAGATGAGCGCCCGTGTGCTGACGCGCTTGCGGGACGCCTTCCCCAAAGCCGACCTCGACGTCGAGCGAGGCTGACGCATGGCATCTCGAAGCGGTTCCCGGCGAATCGGCATTCTCGGCGGCACCTTTGACCCGGTTCACCTTGGACATCTGATCATCGCCACCGAGCTGGCCGAGGCGCTCGGGCTTGACGAGGTCCTCTTCGTGCCGGCCGGGCGGCCACCCCACAAAGCTGACCTGGTCGTCAGCCCCGACCGCGATCGCCTGGCGATGCTCCGCCTCGCCCTCTCTGGCAACCCCGCGTTCGACATCAGCACAATCGAGCTCGACCGGCCGGGGCCGTCCTACACCGCTGACTTGCTGGCCACCCTGCGCCAGCGACTGCCGGACGCGGACCTCATCTTCCTGATGGGCGAAGACTCACTGCGCGATCTGCCGACCTGGCGCGATCCGGCGGCGATCGTCCAAGCGGCGGAGCTGGGGGTCGCCATGCGGCCCGACTCGACGGCTGATCTGCAGGATATCTACCACTCCCTGCCGGAGGCGCGCGGCCGCATCCATATTGTGCCGACGACGTTGATCGGCATCTCGTCATCCGAATTACGCGTTCGTGTGCGGGACGGGGGTTCCGTTCGCTACCAGGTCCCCGAGCTGGTCGAGTCGTACATCCGGGACAACGGGCTGTACCAAGGCGCCCCCTAAACCACGTTCAGTCCGTGGCGGACAGCAATCTCAGCCCTGGAAATCCGCGCCCGATCATGCGATAATGACATCACCTGGGGATGTCTGGTTTCGACAGGGTCGTCCGTCAGGTAATTGCATGCCGAGGTGCCCGAGGCCTCGTAAAAACGGGCAAAAACAGTAACTGGCACACAGCCTGTTGCACTCGCCGCCTAAGTCACTGACCTCTAGGTAGCGCGTCCATCCGGACCTCCCCCTTCCGGGACCGGGGTTGGGCGTCACCAAGGAAGGGTGCGGTGGTCTAGTTCGCCGGAGCGCGACCGCCCAAGATAGTCCGGCTTACTGGCATCGGACCCTGTTGGTGGGGGCCGATACCGGCACACAAATCACCGACTAAGCATGTAGTAGATTGCCGGCTCGCGGTTCTGGACGGGGGTTCGATTCCCCCCATCTCCACCAAGCGTTCAGAGGCTCACCGGTCGCGGTGGGCCTTTGCCGTGTCATCCCTGGCCGCGCCGACGCGAACCGCGGCGGGGAAAGCTGAGGCGCTGGTGGCGATCGTCTTTTCGCGTGACCTCCTCTTCATCCATGTGCCGAAGACCGGAGGTAGTTCGGTGACCGCCTACCTGCGGGAAGTGCTGGCCCCTCCCGTCTACTACATGGCCCCGGGTCCGCTCGGACGCCTTGATCGCGACGGCGCCATTTTTTTGCCCGGCCAGCCACATCAGTCGCTCGCCGCGATCCGCCGGCTCGTCCACGAGCATGGGTTTCGCCTCGAAGCGTTCCCGGCGATCATTGCCGTGGTGCGGAATCCGTATGATCTCGTCGTCTCCGACTATGCCTTTCATCGACGGGTCAGCGTGCCCTATGAGCTGATCGACGCATCGCGAGCGCCTCGTCCGCGACCGGGGCCCGAGCTCGATGTTCCGGAGTTTAGGGAGATGGTGCTGGCATTGTCGCCCGGTAAGGTCGGCCGGATTGAACCAGGCGGCAAGCGAAAAGCGAACGCGATCCGCCTGAGCGTCTGGCGAGCGGCCGCCCGGCTCCAGCGTCCCGTCGAAATCTGGGACCACGCCGGCGTGCTCTACGTGGCGCTCGCCCCCGTCGTTCGCGAAGATGTCCTCCCTCGGCGAGGTGGCGAGCGGCTTCAGGTTCCGGCGGAACCTCTGGCCTTCCGTGACTTCGTGCTCAATGAGCACCGCGGCGGGCCTCGCTCATGGTTGAATCAGTTGTACGGGTTCTATCATCTGGATGGAGCGGTGCCGCCGAACCTACGCATCGTGCCGTTTGAGCGCTTGGCCGAGGGGATCCATGTTGTGCTGCGGAGCATCGGGATTACGGCCGAGGGCGAGCTCCCCTGGTTGAATCGGTCCGCCCACGAGTCCTCCGCCTCGTACTATGATGCCGAGACCGAGGCGGCGGTCTATGCGCGGGCGCGTTGGATGTTCGACCAGGGTCTTTACCATCGCCTCGACCTCCGCCCCTCGTCCGAATGAGGGTCAGCGTGACGGGCTCGCTACCGCGGCAACACCTCTTCGTCGCCAACGCGACGTTGGTTCGACCATGCTGCTTTGCCCGACCTCTGGTATAGTCCGCCCAGAGAGGGAGGATTCGACGATGCAGTACACATTGATCGACGAGCAAGAGGCACCGACGCGGCCGACCGGGCGACGCGGCGGCCGGCGCCACCGGGAGCTGGATGGGTTGGTCGCGGCGCTGGCGCCGGGGCTGGTTGCCCGGATCGACCTATCCGATGCGGACAAGCCGGGCCCCATTCGCAAGCGATTGTTCGAAGCCGCCGCCCGCGCCGGTCGATCCGTGGAAGTGTGGGAAGGGGGCGGGAGCGGCGTGTTCTTCGCCGCATTGGTCCAGAGCCAGTTGGGCGGACCGCCCGACGACTAACTCTACCCTGGTAACGATTGCTTGGCGTGCCTAACCCGCTGAACGCCGGCTACACACTCGAATTTTTACCGCCTTCCCGATTGGCGTCTCGTCTTTGTGGGACGAATCACCGGCGGCCGAAAGAACCAGCGGTCTACCGGCCGGCCGGCCGCCAGGTGCTCGGTGACGATTTCCTGGACCGCTTCCGCCGTCAGCAGGTTATAGAATGTTGGTCCAGGATACACGTTCATTGAGGGACCATAGTCGCAGCGATCGCGACAGGTCGAAGCGATAACCTCGACCTCGTCGGCAAGGCCCGCATCCGCGATTGCCTGATGCAGGACCGGGAGGAGCGCCTGGCTCCCCCGCGGCGTGCAGTTGGGACCAAAACAGAGGTGGACGCGCCAGCGTGGCGCGGCCCGCGCGGGATCCAACAGGTTAGCTGCTCGCTCCATCGCTCAGACCCGCTCCCACGGGAACGCGGGCCGCGATCGCGTCACGAATAGTCTCGAAATCAGCTTCTTCAATCCCATGCACGTTGCCCTGGAAGGCCAAGGTCCAATGGTGCTCCGGCCACTTGGCAACATAGGTCAACTCGCGTGCCACACCTGCCGCCGGCACGAACTCGGCCTCCGGCAGGATCAGCCCGGGCGTGATCCGCACCCGGAACGGATAATCCTCCGCCGCCTTCCTCGGGTCGGTGCTGGTCCAGATCCGGTCATGGCTCTCAAAGCAGGGCGACACGATGGTGGCGGTGCCGCCAAACACCTTGAGCCCGGTCACGTAATACGCGATCTGGTCACCGGCGGCCATCCGCGCCGCCTTCTTGCGATGGCGCGACTTCATGCCCTGGATCGTGAACCCGAGTTCGGCGGTGCGCCGGAAGTTGTCCAGCGAGCCAACGACTATCCAGTATCGCGGCGATCGGACCGGGTCAGCCAACGTCGATTCCCCCGTTTGATGGACTCGCGCTCGAAGATCCTAGCGTTCGGCGCGGGGTTGAGGGAAGTATCGCACGATGCCGACGAAGTTTAGCCTTCCAGTCGGTGAACCGCGCTTGCCCAAGCGTCGCTGCCGGGCCATAATTCCTCGCGTACCGGTTCTGGCTCCCGCTGGCCGATCAAAGGACTTGCAATGGATCGCGCCACGTTGATCGACCGCTTGCAGCAGATCGTGGGGCCGAACGGCGTCTTTCACCGCCCGGCCGACCTGCTCGTCTATGAATATGACGGCAGCGTCGATGGCGCGGTGGACACCGCCGTCCCGGCGGCGGTCGCCTTGCCAACCACCACCGAGCAGGTCGCCGCCATCGTCATGCTGGCGCGGCAGGCCGGGTTGCCGGTGACCGCCCGCGGCGCCGGTACCGGCCTCTCCGGCGGCGCCGTGGCCCAGCGGGGCGGCGTTATCATTGCCCTGACCCGGATGGACCGGATCATCGAGATCGACCGCGAGGACCGAACCGCTCTGGTCGAGCCCGGTGTCATTAACCTTGAGCTGACCGAGACGACCGCCCCCCAAGGCTTCTTCTTCGCCCCCGACCCATCGAGCCAGCGTGCCTGCACGATCGGCGGCAATTGCGCCGAGAACTCCGGCGGGCCACATTGCCTCAAGTACGGCGTGACGACGAATCATGTGTTGGGCCTCGAAGTAGTGCTGCCGGATGGCCGGATTGTCTGGACCGGCGGCCGGGCCGATGGCTCGGCGGGGTATGACCTGACCGGCGCCCTGGTCGGCTCCGAAGGGATGCTCGGCATCGTCACCAAGGCGTTGGTGCGGCTCACCCCGAAGCCGGCGGCGACCCTGGTCCAGCTCGCCGCCTTCGCCGATATCGAGTCCGCGTCCCTGGCCACATCCAAGATCATCGGCGCCGGCATCCTGCCGGCCGCCCTGGAGATGATGGACAACTTGACGATCCAGGCGGTTGAGCCCGCCTATCATGCCGGGTACCCGTTGGATGCCGCCGCCGTGCTCCTAATCGAGACCGACGGCGATCCCGACGAGGTCGAGGCGATCGGGGTCGAGATCGCCGCCATCTGCCAGGAAGGCGCCGCCACCATGGTCCGCTCCGCCACCGCCGCCGCCGAGCGCGATCTGCTCTGGAAAGGGCGCAAGATGGCTCTCGGCGCCATGGGTCGCCTGGCGCCCAACTATTACCTGCATGACACCGTGGTGCCCCGCTCCAAGCTGCCGGCCACCCTATCTCGGATTGAAGAGGTCTCGCGGGATTTCAAGCTTCCAATCGCCAACGTCTTTCATGCCGGCGATGGCAACCTGCATCCCTTGATGCTCTTCGACCGGCGCCGGCCGGGCGACGTCGAGCGGGTGCTGGAAGCAAGCAAGGAGATCATCGTCTACTGTGTCGAGATCGGCGGCGCTCTCTCCGGCGAGCACGGGATCGGCACCGAAAAGCGCGATTACATGACGCTCGTCTTTACCGCCGACGATTTGGCCGCCATGGCCGGGCTCCGCAACAGCTTCGACCCAACCGGCTATTTCAACCCGGAGAAGATTTTTCCCAAGGGGTACATGTGCGGCGAGGTTCGCGCCCTGCGGGCGCAAGCCATGGCCCAAAAGCTCGGTATCCATGCGCTCTGAACCAGATCAGTTGCCGGAGATGATTGATGACATGTCACGCATCGACGGCGTTCCCGTCACCTCCGTGGTGACCCCGGGCGACGCGACCGCGGTGGCGGAGCTACTGGCCGACGCGGCGAACCTGGCACAACACGTGATCCCGGTTGGCGGCGGCACCGCCTTGGCGCTGGGGAATCCACCGCGGGGCGCCGACATTGCCCTGTCGACCCGCGGCTTGGGCGGCATCATCGACTATGAGCCATTCGATCTCGTCCTCTCCGTCGGGGCCGGCGCCCGCCTGGGCGATGTCCAGGCAGTACTGGCGGAGCATGGTCAGACGTTGCCGATCGACCCGCCGGGTGGTGACGACGCCACGATCGGCGGCCTGATCGCGACCGCCCTGACTGGGCCGCTCCGCCTCAGCGCCGGCTCGCTCCGAGATCTGCTCATCGGCATCTCGATGGCACACCCAAGCGGCACGGTGACCAAGGCCGGCGGCATGGTGGTCAAGAACGTAAGCGGCTTCGACCTGCCCCGCGTCTATCTTGGCTCGCTCGGCACGTTGGGCGTGATCGTCTCCGCGAACTTCAAGGTCCTCCCTCTGCCCCGGACGGAGGCGACCATCGTCGCTCGATTCGCCGGACTAGAGGAGGCGATGCTCGCCGCGACCACGATCCGAACCCGGGTGGCGAACGCGGCGGCAATCGAGAGCGGCTGGCTCGATAATGGGTGGATTGTCGCCGTTCGCTTCACCGGCCGTGAGCCATCCGTTCGGAACGGGTTGGCCGCGGCGACGGAAGTGCTCGTCGCTGACACCGCTACCCTCGATCGCGCCGACAGCGCCGACTGGTGGAAGCGCTATCAAGCGGCGCTCGCGCTCACGGCGAACGATGATGACGAGGTGCTAATCCGCTGCGCGGTCCGGCCGCGAGCAACAGCCGCCCTGGCCCTCGGCCTGGTCGCCGAGCTCCCGGTCCTAGGCGCGACCCCGAGCTTTCTCGGCGCCGCGGTCGGCTTGGGTACGGTGATCGTTCGCTGCCGACTGCACGACGGCTCGGCGGACCGGCTGGCCGAGCTGCAAACGATCCTGTTCGGTCTCGCCGACAATGTCACCATCCTCGCCGCTCCCGCGGCCTGGAAAGCCGGTCTCGATGTCTGGGGCCGGACGCCGGAGACGCTCAACCTGATGCAGGCGATGAAGGAACAGTTCGATCCCAACCGGGTGCTCAATCCCGGTCGCTTTGCCGGATTCATCTAGACACGAAGGATCAGGAGCGGATGGTAGTAGCGGAAATAACAGACGCCAACCTGATGCGATTAGGCGGGTTCAGCGGCCTCGATATTCCCGAGGATGACTTGCTCCGGGCCTGCGTTCACTGTGGGATGTGCCTCTCCTCGTGTCCCACCTACCGCCTGACCGGGCAGGAGATGTCCTCACCGCGGGGCCGGCTCTGGCTGATGCGGGCCGTGGCCGATGATCGGATGGACCTCCTCGATCCCCTCTTCGACGAGCAGATGTACCAATGCCTCAATTGCCGCGCCTGTGAGGCCGTCTGCCCCTCCGGCGTGCATTACGGACCGCTGGTTGAAGCCTCCCGCGCCCAGTTGGAAACCCACCGACGGCGGCCACTCTGGCAACGCGCGGCGCAACGAGTCGGCCTGCGCTGGCTCTTCGCCCAACCGAACCGCATTCGAGCCCTGACCAACGCGCTGCGCCTCTACCAGCGAACAAAGTTCGACCGGCTGGTCCGCCGAGCCGGCATCTTACGGCTGCTCGGGATGGAGGACATGGAGCGGTTGCTGCCCCCGATCGTCGGCCGGGCGCTCATCCCCGGCCGCGAGCGATGGGAGCCGGCGGCGACCACGGCGACGAATCAGCAGACCCAGCTCTTCAACGGTTGTGTCATGGGCACCGTCTTCGCCAACACCAATCGCGCCGCCGCCCGCGTCCTGGCCCACAACGGCTCCCGGGTCGATGTCCCGGTCGGCCAGCACTGTTGCGGCGCCCTCCAAGTCCACGCCGGGATCATGGCCGAGGCCCGCGTCCTGGCCCGGCAAAACATCGACGCCTTCGAGCGAGCCGGTGACGACCCGATCATTGTCACCGCCGCCGGTTGTGGCGCCGCGCTGAAGGAGTACGGCTTCTTGCTTAAGGACGACCCGGTGTACGCCGAGCGGGCCGCGAAGTTCAGCGCCCGGGTCCAGGACGTGACCGAGTACCTGGCCGCGCACGAGATCGTGCCGCCGACCGTGCCGGTCAACCGGGTCGTCACCTATCAAGAGCCCTGTCACCTGGCCCACGCCCAGCGCATCACCGCCCAGCCACGCCAGCTCCTCAACGCCGTTCCCGGATTGGAGCTGGTCGAGATGCGGGAATCATCGCTCTGCTGCGGCAGCGCCGGCATCTACAACATCATCCGCAAGCAGATGGCGGACGACCTCGGCGACCGCAAAGCGAGGCACATCCTGGCGACCGACGCGGTCGAGGTCGTCACCGCCAATCCCGGCTGCGCCATGCAGCTTCGCGCCTCCCTCGGTCGCAACGGCAGCACCGCCCGCGTCCGCCATATCGTCGACGTGTTGGACGAGTCCTACGGCGGCGCCAAAACCCAGCGGGCAATCGTGAGCTCACCGCTCCGGTAATCGGTTTCGCCCGAGCAATTGTCCTTTCGACGCCGGTTTGCGGTGTGCTCATCACGGCCGCGTCAGCAGAAAAGCGGCGAAGCCCTGGCGCGAGCATCGGGCAAGAATGCTCACGGATGTCCCGCCCGTGTGCGTTTGCTCGCCATCGAGTCAAGGTTGCCGCTCAGCCTGCTTCAGCCGGGCACGACTCGTCACGACATGCTTGACACACGTTTGCGTTCGGTGCGGCCGAGCATCGCGTCGCGTCATGGTGACCCGAACCAGGTCGTCAGCGCGTCGAGCAATCCGGTAACGGTGCCGTTCCCCACCCAGGCGACGTATCCATCCGGTCTGATCAGCACGGCAGCGGGGGCCGCGACTTGGCCGAGGACCGGAAGCTCCCACGTACCGGCATACGTGGCGTCGATCAACTGAACCCGATCGGCCCATGGCGTGAGGTCGAGACCACCGGGCTCACCGAGGTTGAGCAGCACCGGTCGGGCATCGTGCAGCAGGGTGAAGACCCGCGCCGGGCCGGTACCGGTGACCAGGTCGAGATCAGGCATGCGGCGCCCGAGCAGCGGGTGTCCCTCACCGAGGTTGTAGTGGATGTCCAGACCAGACATCATCGCGGCGAACCGCTTGCGGGGCTCGTCCATGCCGAGCAGCTCGGACATGGCGTCGCGCAAGGCGTTGGTGCGGTCATCCGCGCGGAGCAGCGCGACTTGCGCCATCGTGCCGCGCAGCACGCGGGCAGCGACCGGGTGGCGCTCGGCATGGTAGGTACCCAGGAGGCTGTCCGGCGACACTCCGTTGACCACCTGGGCCAGCTTCCACCCCAGGTTCACCGCATCCTGCACACCGATTTGGAGGCCTTGTCCGCCCGTCGGGTAATGCACGTGTGCGGCATCGCCGGCCAGCAGCACCCGTCCCGCGCGGTAGGAAGCTGCCTGCCGAGCCATATCGGTGAATCTCGAAATCCACGTGGGACGGTGGATCCCAAAATCGGTCCCGTAGACGGCGATGAGCGCCTCGCTGAGATGACGGAGAGTGGGTTCGCTCGTGGGTCCGAGGTGCTGTTCGGTCACCATGACCCGCACCGTTCCATCCTGCAGCTTGGAGAAAGCATGGATGCCCTTGTCATCGCGGTGGATACCCCATTCCGGCTCCTGGTCCAGCTCGACTTCAGCGATTAAGTGGCTGGTTGACGGGTCCCACCCCGGGAACTCGATACCGGCTGCCTTACGGATCAGGCTGCGGCCGCCGTCGCACCCGACGAGATAGTCCGCCCGCGGCGACGGGCCGTCGGACAGCGCGACGTCGACGCCGGTGTGGTCCTGCGCGAAGCCGGTCACCTCACTGCCGTAGTAGATCGGCACCCCCAGCTCGCCGACCCAGCCGACCAGGATTTCCTCGATGTGGTTCTGCCCCAGGGCGAGCCCGTAGTTGTGCCGGGTGGGAAAGTCGCTGATGTCCAGAGGGATCCAGGCGAAGCCCGCGATCTGCGCCACCTGCCCCCGCGCAAGAAAGCGATCAGCGATGCCGCGCTGATCGAGCGCCTCGATGGTGCGTGCATGCAGACCGCCCGCGCGCGAGCCGATGAGGTCCTGGTTGACGCGCCGCTCGACAATGGCCACGTCGACCCCCGCCAACGCCAACTCGCCCGCCAACATCAGCCCCGTCGGGCCGCCGCCGGCGACCACCACCGCATGTTCGGCCATCCACCACCCCGTTCTTGACCCCGGTCTCGGCTCCGTGCCGCGCGCCCAACGGACGCGTCGTCGGCTCTGCCGAAGGCGGGATCGGCCATCCAGCTTACACGGGATGAAAAGAGGTCGCGCTGGCTGAGCAGGGCCGTACGTACACGCTCCCCGGCACTCTATTCACGGCGGCTCGGGGCTCGCACCGGGCCATTCATTCCCGAGCTTAGCGGCCGGCAGGCACGGTCGCGATCGCATGCAGGGCCATGACTACTCCGGGCTATTGCAACCAGAGACAATTTGAAATTGGATGGAATCAATTCACCATTCAGATATAGATTGGAAGGTGACGGGGGCCATTTGGTTGCCTACACTCGAGGATAGGCGTCACGGCGCGTCGGTTTATCCGAGCCGGGCGAGATAGCGCTGATCAACAATGGAGGCGATATGGAAACCTCAACCTGGACGACGAATGCCGGCCTGGCACGAATGCTGAAGGGCGGCGTCATCATGGATGTGGTCACCCCGGACCATGCCCGGCTGGCCGAGGATGCCGGCGCCTGCGCCGTGATGGCGCTGGAACGGGTGCCGGCCGACATCCGGGCCCAGGGCGGGGTGGCGCGGATGAGTGATCCCGACCTGATCCTGGCGATCAAAGACGCGGTCACCATTCCCGTGATGGCTAAAGCTCGGATCGGTCACTTCGTCGAGGCCCAGGTGCTCGAGGTCCTCGGTGTCGACTACATCGACGAGAGCGAGGTCCTGACCCCAGCCGACGACCGGTATCACATTGACAAGCGCGCCTTCCGCGTCCCCTTCGTCTGTGGCGCCCGCGATCTCGGCGAGGCATTGCGTCGGGTGGGCGAGGGAGCGGCGATGCTACGCTCGAAGGGAGAGGCGGGCACCGGCAACATCGTGGAGGCCGTCCGCCACCTGCGGGAGATCGTCGGCGGCATCCGACGGATGCAGGGCACCCCGCGGGAGGAGCTGATGGCGGTCGCCAAAGAGCTGGGCGCCCCGTACGACCTGGTGGTCCAGGTCCACGAGACGGGCGCCCTCCCGGTTGTTCTCTTCTGCGCCGGCGGGATCGCCACGCCGGCTGATGCGGCGCTGGTGATGCAGCTCGGCGCCGAGGGAGTGTTCGTCGGCTCCGGCATCTTCAAGTCGGATGACCCCGCCCGCCGCGCCCGCGCGATCGTCGACGCGACGACCCACTTTCGCGAACCGGCCCGGATCGCGGAAGCCAGTCGCGGCCTTGGCGAGCCGATGCGTGGACTGGAGCTGACGGCGATCCCCGAGCGGGAGTTGTTGGCGGTCCGCGGATGGTAGCAACAACGCTGCCGATCGGGGTGCTCGCCCTCCAAGGCGGTTTCATTGAGCATGGCCGCATGCTGGAACGACTCGGGGTCTCGTTCCGCGAGGTTCGCCTGCCCTCCGACCTGACGGCCGTTTCCGCCCTCATCATCCCGGGCGGCGAGAGCACGACGATCGGCAAGCTCCTCGTCCGGACCGAGCTGGACCGGGCCATTCGGGCGCGGTCGGCCGCCGGCATGGCGATCTGGGGCACCTGTGCCGGCCTGATCCTTCTCTCCCGTGACATCGGGCCGTCGGGTACGCGCGCCGGCGAACCACTGCCGCTGCTCGGCCTCATGGACCTGCGGGTCCGTCGCAACGCCTTTGGCGCACAGCTCGACTCGTTTGAAACCACCTTGGCGGCGCCGGCGGTGGCCGAGCACGCGATTCCGGCCGTTTTCATTCGCGCCCCGGTCATCGAGCACGTCGGCCCCGCGGTGGAGGTGCTCGCTCGACTACCGGATGAGCGGCCGGTGGCCGCTCGTGAAGGGAACCTGCTGGTAACGGCCTTCCATCCCGAATTGACCGACGACCCCGCGTTCCACCGCTACTTCGTCGAGATTGTTGCCGCGTAAGATCAATTCCGGGTGATAGCCTCGCGATCGTGGTCCGCGCCTCCTCGGATCAACCGCTCAAACCGATCAACGTCACCGCGAATGACATCGAGGCTCGACCGCCAGAAATCACCCGATCGCAAGTCGATCCCGAACCGCTCCCCCAGCTCGGCGGCGCTGGCCCGGCCGGTCCAGGCGAGCAGGTCGTCGTACCGCCGCGGAAAGTCGTTCGGCTCCTCGCGATACCGCGCGTAGAGACCCAACCCGAAGAGCAGGCCGAAGAGATAGGGGTAGTTGTAGAACGAGCTTTCCTGGTCGTAGTAGTGGCCCTTCACCGCCCACATGTAGGGATGAAGCTGAGCCTGATCCAGTCCGTCGCCATAGGTGCCGCGTTGCGCCTCGAGCATCAGCTGGTTCAACTCGGCAATCGACAGCTCCCGTTCCTGCCGGGCGGCAAAGACCTGGCGCTCGAAATCGAACCGGCTGAGGATATCGACCACCACCTGACAGGTGCTCTGGAGCGACTGCTCGATGATGAAGAGCTGCTCGGGCGGGTCGGCGTTGGCCAGGGCCGCCTCCCGCACGATCGTCTCGCAGAAGATGCTGGCCGTCTCCGCCAGCGCCATCGGCGTGTCCTTTTGCAACTCGGTCGCTGTTTCGAGGTTCAGGTTGTGATAGGCATGTCCCAGCTCGTGCGCCAGCGTCTGTACCCCTTCGTAGGTGTTGGAATAATTCACCAAGATTCTGGACTCGCCGGGCGTGAGCGACATGCAGAACCCGCCATCGACCTTGCCTGGCCGCGGTCCGGCGTCGATCCAGCGTTGGTCATAAGCGCGTTGGGCCAACGTTCGCATCCGGTCGGAGAACGAGCCGAACCGCTCGGCGACAAACGCGGTCGCGGCAGCCCAGGTCCAGACCCGGCTGGACTCTCCCAGCGGCGCCTGCAGGTCGTACCACGCCAGGGCCGGCACGCCGAGCGCGCTTGCTTTCAGTTGGAGATAGCGCCGAAAATCAGGAAACGACTCGCGGGCGGCGGTGAGCAGCGCATCGAGCATCTCCTGGTCGATGTTGTTCTGAAACAGCGCGTGATCGAGCGGTTCCGCCCAGCCCCGCTTTGCCGACAGCGTATTGACCTGCCCTTTGATCCCATTCATCGCCGCCGCCAACGGCAGCGCATGTGCTTCCCAGGCCCGCAGCTCCGCCTGGTAGGCGCGCTGCCGCGTCGCCCGCTCGGGTGACGCCGCCAGGTTTCGCGCCTCGCTCATGGGCACCGGGCGCGGGCCGCCCTCGTGGTCAAGCGGGACCATGATTTGCGAGGTCAAGTTGCTATGGAGCTTCACCCAACCGCCGCCGCTCGAGGGGTCCAGCTCCGCCGCCAGCTCCTCTTCCGCCGGCGACATCAAATGCAGCGCCTCCAGTTTCATCTTTCGCAGGGGAAAGGCGTGCCCCGCCGCCACGGGCGAGGCCGCGATCAGCGGCTCGAGGTCGAGGGTACCGACCCAGGCCGTGAATTGAGTGTAGAGATGGCTCAGGTCAACGTCGGCGATCTCAAGCTCACTTTGGCGTGCCTGGGCCAGGTCGTTCCGGGAGTCCGTCGTCACGAACCCATACAAGTACGATTCCATGATGTCGAACAGCCGCAACACGGCATTCAGCTCATTGACGACGCCCTCGAAATCCACCGCCGACGGCTGGCTCCCGCTGTCCGCGCCACTCACGCCCATGGCGTCGAAGCGTCGCTCCAAGGCGTCGCACTGGCTCGTCAGCGCGGCAAACGCGGCCGCGAGCTCGGGCGATTCAAGTCCGGGATAGGCGGCGCTAAGATCCCAACGCGGAAGTTCTTGCTCGGTTCGTTCCACTTGGGCAACGACGTGGGATGCGCCCATCAACTTCTCCTTCAACTACCGATCGTGGCACAATCGTCCGCGACGAACGCCGCGGCCGCTTTCACGACGGATCTCTCCATGCCAACCCGGCAACTCTCCGCCGACGAGGTGATCGCGCTACTAGATCTGCGGCCCATGCCGGTCGAAGGCGGCTACTTCACGGAAACCGAGCGATCGGGCCATCTGCCGGCGGAGCTCATCGCGGACACCCACGCGGGACGCCGTTCCCGGTTCACCGCGATCTATTATCTCTTGACTCCCGCCACGATGTCGGCCATGCACCGGCTGCCGGGCCAAGAAACGTTCCACCACTATATGGGTGATCCGGTTGAGCAATTGCAGCTCGCCCCGGATGGTTCCGGCCGGACAGTTCTCATCGGCAGTGACTTGGCGGCCGGGCAACGGCCGCAACTGGTCGTCCCCGGCGGCCTCTGGCAGGGGTCATTGGTCCTTTCCGGTGATGCTGGCTACGCCCTCATGGGCACCACGATGAGCCCCGGCTTCCACCTCGACGACTACGAGCACGGCGACCGCGCCCGCTTGACCGCGGCCTATCCCGCGTTCGCCGCCGCCATCGCCGCCAGATCTCAGGCTCCTGACGACGTCAACCTCTGAACCGAGGTGGTGGCCGTCCCCTCGGTCGTATTGAGCGTCGCGATCACGACAACGATACCGACATCGACATGACGGGGCGGCGCGGAGAGGATCGTCAGGGCGCCGGCGCCGGGGCGGTGTCGGAGCGGCGGCCTCGGACGCGGCCGAAGAAACGTTGGATCTCGCCATACTCCCAGGCGACTAGGAGCTGGCTGGCGTTGAAAATCGATGAGTAGGTGCCGGAGATGACGCCGATCAGCAGCGCCAGGACAAAGTCGCGAGTGGTCGAGCCGCCGAAAAGAAAGAGCGCGATCAAGGTGAAGACGACCGTGATCGAGTTGTTCAACGACCGGACCACGGTCTGGGCCAGCGAGTAGTTGACGACCTCGGCGAACGGCTCGTCCGTGATCTTTCGTTCCACGTTGAGCGCCAGGTTCTCCCGGATCCGGTCAAAGACGACGATCGTGTCATGGACCGAGAAGCCGATCACGGTCAACAACGCGGTCACGAAGAGGGCATCGACCTCGACGTTGGCGACCACGCCCAGGATCGAGAAGATGCCAAGCACGATCAGCACGTCATGGACCATGCCGGCGATCGCGCACATGCCGTAGAGCAGCGGGTTTTGCGTATTGCGGAAGGCGTAGGCTAAGTAGAGCAAAATGCCGACCGAGGCCACGATCAGGGCGAGGACGGCCCGGTTCCGGATTTCGGTGCTGACGGCGCCGCCGATGGTCGAGAACTCGCGTTCCGTGTAGTCGCCGAGCTGTTCGGCAAACCCCGCTTCGATCGCGGCCTTCTCGGCCGAGCCCTCGGTGATCTCCGGCAGCCGGATGAGATAGATGTTCTCGTCGCTGGCCCCGGACTGCTGAATGATCGCGCCGTCGTAGCCTTGCTCGATCAACACCTGGTCGATCGCGGCGGTCGTTTGCGGTCGCGCGAATTGCAACTCCCAGAGGGTACCGCCGGTGAAGTCGATCCCCAATCTCAGGCCAAACAGAATGAGCGAGATGGTGCCCGGCACGATCAGGATGAGCGAGAGGGTGAACCACAGGTAGCGCCTGCTGACGAGGTTGGTCATGCCCGGCTATCCCCAGCGTTCAAGCTACAGGACCGCCGCATCGCCATCGGCCCTCTCGTTGCGCAGGATCGCCCGCTTGGATTCGAACTCGGCCGCATCGATGTCACCCCGGGCAAACCGCGCTTCGAGGATCGCCTCCGCGTTGTCCGGTCCCCGCGGCGGCACCAACGGCGTCACCACCGCCTCCTCCCGGCCGCCCAAGCCGGTCAACCGGCGGCGGACCGGAGCGGAGAAGAAGGTCATGTAAACCACGCCGCCGACCACCAACAGAATGAGCAGCTCTTGCCAACCAATACCAAACATCGTCACCTCCCCGGGCCTAGTCTGCCGCCACGGCCGGGGCCAGCTCGGACTCCACGCCAAACCACCAGCGGTTCTTGTCGGCCCCACTCTCGACCACCAGGCGGAGGAAGGTGCGGGTCACGGTAATCGCGGAAAAGAGGCTAATAACCACCCCGAGAAAGAGCGTGATCGCGAAGCCGGTGATGATGCTGGTTCCAGTGTAATTGCCAAATAGGTACAGGATCACGGTGGTGATCATCGTCGTCACGTTGGAGTCGCGGATTGAGGGCCAGGCATGGTCGAACCCACCCTCGACCGCCGTCCGCAACGAGCGGCCAAGCCGCAGCTCCTCCTTCATCCGGGAGAAAATCAGCACATTGGCATCGGTCGCCATCCCGATCGAGAGGATCAAGCCGGCGATCCCGGCCAGGGTCAGCGTCACCGGCACGATCTTGAAGACGGCGAACGTCACCGCGGTGTAGATCAACAGCGCGATCACCGACAGCACGCCGGGCAGCCGGTAGTAGAGGATCATGAACAAACCAACCGTGGCCAGCCCGATGATCCCCGCGGTGAGGCTCTGGTCAATCGAGTCCTGCCCCAATGTCGGCCCCACCGTCCGGCTCTGGATCACCTCCAGCGGCACCGCCAGGGCGCCCGCCTTCAGTTGGACGACCAGGCTCGCCACCTCGTCCGGCGAGACCCCTTCGATAACGCCCTGGGTCGAGATCGCCCCATCGATCCGGGGCGAGGAGATCACCTGCTTGTCGATCACGATCGACATTGGGGCGCCGAGGTGGGTGCTGGTGTAGGCGAAGAAGCGATCGGCGCCCGCCCCCTGCAGCTCGAACCCCACCACCTGGCCAAACCCCGTGGTGCCCGTCGTCACGTAGGCATCGGCCAGATCGGCGCCGCTGACGATCGTCTCGTAGACCGGCCCCGACGGCGACGCCGGGCTCTCCGCGATCGGCGACGCCGCTGGCGACCCGTCCGGCGTCCCCGCGATCGGACTCGCCGCCGCGCCGAACCGATCCGCCGGGCCGAGCGTCGTATCGACCACGGCGCCCGGTGGCAGATATTGACCGAGCGGATCAATGATTTCGAGCAGCGCCGTCTCTTGTAGCACCGCGACCGCCGCCTGCGGATCGTCAATCCCCGGCAACTCGACAATGATCTGGTCGGAGCCCCGGGTCTGGATCAGCGGCTCGCTCACGCCAAGCGCGTTGACCCGCCGTTCCAGCGTTTCCCGCGTCCCTTCCAGCGTATCCCCGTCCAGCGTCTGTCCCGCCACCGGCTGCGCCTGCAACACGACCTGCAAGCCGCCCTGCAGATCAAGCCCCTCCCGCACCGGATGATCCGCCTTGAACCCGCCGAAATCCAGGGTAACGCCGGGAAGATCAACCCAAACGCTAAAGACGGTGACAATGACAATAAGAATCAGGACTTGCCAGGAACGCAACCGCACGCGAAGGACTCCTCGACCAGTAGTGAGCGACGCGGACCGAACCGCCAGGCCGGCGACCAAGCCGACGCCGCGCCGCCGCTGAGTATAGGAGCCAACAATCACGCGGGTCAATCACTCGACATCCGCTCGCATCGACCGGCGGCGCAGATGGCGTTTGCGAAGCGCGGAAATGGCGCGTTGCGCCCAGTGACAGACGGGCAGAGCATCGGACCGCGGCTCGGTCACTCTATGAGCAAGAGGTTCCCTTCACCCGAACGCTTGGGCAACTCGCTGTCCACATGGATGGTGATCATCCCCATTTCGCCTCGTATCGTGCCTGGTCCTGCAGGGTAAGCACGCCCAGGTCCGGATCGGTTGAGGTCGAGAGATTTGATTCAAGGAGGTCTAGGTGAACCCCGCCCACGCAAACAACCTCGCCCACGGCCCGGGCCCGACGCTCCAGGTCATCGTCGCCAAACCACCACACAAATTGAGGGTCGAGCCGCAAGCCGAACTCTCCCCGAAGCATGAAGGCGAAGCCGCTCATCCGCCCAACTGAATCACAAATGCCAGGCGGAAGCCGGTGCTCATGATCGGGGTAGGCGATCAGGTGAGTGGGCCGCGCCCGCAGCCCATTCGCCAGGCCGGTGAGGAAGCCGGGTGGCAGGCTCAGGTCATTGTTCAGAACGGCGACGTTGTACGGGCCGATTTGCTCGGCGGCGACAGCGTCGAGCCCAACGTTCCACAACGCGGAGATGTTTCGGGTCGAGTGTTCCACCACCCGAGCAGAGTTGGAAAACACGTCCCGCGCCGGAATCGTCGAGCCATTGTCGACGATGATGACTCGCTCCGCTGGCAGATCCAGTTGGGCGATCAACGACCGTGTCAACTCGTGCCGGTCGCGGACCGGGATCACGGCGTACGTGGGATAGACCGGCACCTGACTCCGATTGAGGGCGACGTGTGGCGCCCGCGCGAGCCGCTTGAAGTAGCTCAGATTCGTTTGGTGCCAGGTATTGCCGGGGTCGAGCTCCAACGCCCGCTTGGTCCAATCCAGCGCGGCCCGAAGCTCGCCGGTCCGGTAGAGGGCATTGGTGTAATAGATCATCCAAGCGTAATGATAGTCGGCCGGGTTGACGAACAGCAATGTCTCAGGTGGGGGCAGAACCCGCCCGAGGTCAGTCCAGTGGATGACGTGTGGCCAGTTCTCGAGGTAGTAGTAGGTGCGGGCCAGGCCGAAATACGCATCCGGCCAGCGCGGATAGATCTTCAGCGCCGCGAGGTTGGCATCCAGCGCCCGCTCGTACCGCTGCTCCGCTCGGTGCAGCTCCGCAATCCGGATGAGAGCCGCGTACCGCTCGTCCGCCCACGTTCCGATGGTGAGGTATTGTTCAAGGACCGCGAGCGCCCGCTCGGTCTGCCCATGGTCGGCGTACTCACGGCCGAGATAGAACAACTGGCGCGGCTCCAGGTCGCCCTGACGCTCCTCGTACTCCGCTTCCAGAATCCGGAGGTTGCGCCCGGGCTGATCTGATTGACTACTCGGCTCCGGATGGTGCTCAACGATCACGTCCTGGCTATGCACCCACTCCACCGTCCGCCGCGGAGCCAACACCTCATGCACCCGGCCGACCCAGTGGAACGAGCCGTCATTGCGGACGAGACGCTCCCGCCAAAACTCGAAGGTGGGCCGGCCAGCCTCATCCCGGCTCAGCACGTAGCGCCAGTAGAACCCGGTAACCTCGGCCGCGGCCTCCTCCGCGAGCAGCCGAATTCGTTCCGAGTTCAGGACAACGTCGACGGCGTCGACCCAGAACACCCAGTCGCTTGTGGCGTGGTCAAACGCAAACTGCCGAGCCGCGCTGAAGTCGTCAATCCAGGGAAAGTCGTAGACAGTGGCGCCGTGGCCGCGGGCGATCTCCTTCGTCGCATCGCTGGAGCCGGTGTCCACAACCACAATCTCATCAACCGCGCCACTCAAGCTTTCCAGGCATCGCCCGAGGACGCGCGCTTCGTTCTTCACAATGATGGCAACCGAGACCGCCATATCCGCGCTCCAGGAGGAGTGTGGCCGAACTGGTGTCCACGGGGATGATTACGACCCCGGCTCTGCTGGGAATCCCGCTCCGGCCGCGCGAGGCCGATCCTGGGATCTAGAAAACAGCCAAGCCGCCCGCATCATCCAAGTGGTCAGGGCCGGCTGGGCGGAGCGACATCCACCTGCGTAGGCAACCTGCCGGGCCGGATGAGCGGGAACCTCTTCATGCCTTGAGGCAACGATGGACCGCGCACGCTCGCTTCGTCGGCTGTTGTGGCGGTTATATGACCCGGCCTGGCCCCCGGCTTGGTTGAGCCAGGTCGCCATCGCCCGCGTCGGCGGGTATCACCCGCGGCAAATGTCGCCGCAAAGATCCACCATCGCCGACGAGGAGCGCATCACGAGCGCGACCCAGGAACGGGAATGACGCCGGACGAAGATTCGGGTATGCCACACGCGAGTTTACGATCCCGTGGAACCGGGGCGGGAACGTCCTGCTCGCCGATCAAGACGTCCGGCGAACAGGACGTTCCCGCCACCACTACCCCTCAAGTCAAGGCGCCAGCTCGCAGCAGAGGCTCCCAGCACCTCCTCCGGGCTGAATGCAGAATCCGTCAGGGCAGGTGTTCGGGTTACAGGGCCGCACCAGTTCGCATATGAGGGTCCCCGGCTCGATCGGCCCGGTGGGTCCCGTCGGTCCGGTCGGCCCGGTCGGTCCTGTTGGCCCCGTCGGCCCGGTCGGTCCAGTTGGCCCTGTTGGCCCGGTCGGTCCAGTTGATCCAGTCGGTCCGGTAGACCCTCGCGATCCGGTTGGCCCCGTCGGCCCGGTGGGTCCGGTCGCTCCTGTATCGCCCTGCGGTCCGGTTGGTCCAGTAGCCCCCGTCTCGCCCTGGGGGCCGGTAGGTCCGGTCGCCCCCGTCTCTCCTTGGGGGCCGGTGGGTCCAGTTGCCCCTGTGTCCCCCCGTGGTCCGGTCGGCCCCGGTGGTCCTACCCTCCCCGACTCTCCTGGTGGTCCGGTCTCCCCCTTCTCCCCCGGAGGTCCCTTCTCCCCTCTATCTCCTGGAGATCCCTTCTCTCCTTTGTCCCCCGGAGGTCCTGTCTCCCCCTGCTTCCCTCTCTCACCCGGAGGTCCGGGCGGGCAGTCCTGGGGGCAGACACCCGGAGGGCCCGGTGGCCCTTGCGGACCGACGGCGAAATTGTCGTCTCCGCCGCTGGCGTCGGCCACCGCCGCGCTACCGTCGTCGGAGCCAGTGAACGTCGTGTCGCTCGTCACGTCGCCGCCCGCAACGACACTCGGGGCGGTGGGGCCGTAGCCCACCACCGTGCCATCGGGCGCGATCCAGCAGTCGCACGTCTTTTCGTAGTAGGCGCCCGTGACCGGGTCGGTCTGCGCCCGCGCGTACGCCGCGCCGAAGATACCGAGCAGCCCGCTACCGAGGCCTCCCCCTAAGAGGCCCAGGACAACACGACGCGAGGAACCCGCCGCCGCGGCCTTCGCCGCGGCGTCCAAATGACGAGTGTCCATTTCCCCCCCTCGACGCCCTGCCCGCTCAGTTGTCAGGACCACCTGGTCCGGCGTCCGGACTGGCATATTCACGGTACCAGCTTCGCTATTCACGGTCAAGCATTTGGCGGAAGAAGTATTTCCGTTGTTGAAGCGGCCCGATCCTCGCTGCCGCCAGACTGAGGCGAGTGCGGCCGCGCCCAAATGGTCCACCATGGCCGATGTGCCCGGCGCGCCATGCCGGATGGGACCGGGGTTGTCGTCCCGTCCGCGGCAATATTGCCCATCCCGGACTGTGACCGCGTGGTCGAGTTTGACTGATTCGGTGTCCCGGTCACGCGGCGCCAACGGCACGAGACGATGATCGCCCAGGAGCGATCTCTGGGAGGTGATACCGCTCGACGTCCATCACTAGCCGGCGCCCGTGCGATCCGCCGCGCCGCCCGCGTCCGGCGGGCGTCCGCGCGCCCGGTGGACAATCGCCGAACTTCCAGACTCACTACCAGATAGGAGGCCAGCCAGGACCACGTTCACGACGCGCATGAGGATGAGGACCACCCACAACGTTCCCGAGCGGTTCGGCCGGCGATGGGTTCGGCAGCAAAAGGTGCGGGCTCAGCCGGGACATGGATCGCATCCCCGCTGAGCCCTCACGCTGATGGTTTACCAGATCACCACCCGATCGTCAGGCGGCAGGAACATGTCGTCGCCGTCTTCGATCTCGAAGGCTTCGAAGAAGGCGTTGTGGTTGCGGCTGGGCTGGGTGCCGCGGACCGGGCCCGGGGAATGGACGCCGGAGAGGATCTGGGTCATCAGCGACTGCTCGCGGGTCTTGTTGCGCCAGACGGTGGCGGCGGCGATGAAGAAGCGCTGTTGTTGGGTGAACTCCCGCACCGTCGCTACCGGGCTCGCCTCCGCCAGCGGGGTCGCCAGGGTGTCGAGGACGGCGCCCGGATCGGGGGTGGCGGCCGGAATCGGCGTCGCCCCGGCGACGGGCTCCGCCGGCCCAATCAGCACAGCGTCGATGCTCTCGCCTTGGCCGTCGAGGTAGTTACTCAAGGCGTCGTAGGCGACTTGGATGCCGCCGAGGTCGGCCACGTTCTCCGTCACCGTCAACTGGCCGTTGATGAAGACGTCGGGCAGGACCTCGATCGCATCGTATTGGGCCACGACCAGGTCGTTGAGGGCCAGGAACCGCTCCCGGTCGCCCTCGGTCCACCACTCGTTGAGGTTGCCGTCGGGATCGAGCTGCGAGCCCTGGAGGTCGAAGCCGTGGGTGATCTCGTGGCCGATGACGAATCCGATCGCGCCATAGTTTGATGCGGGATCCGCCTGATAGTCGAAGAAGGGCGCTTGCAGGATGCCGGCCGGGAAGACGATCGCGTTTCGTTGCGGGCTGTAGAACGCATTGACGGTCTGCGCCGCCACCGTCCACTCGGTCTTATCGACCGGCCCGCCGGCCTCGGCATAGCTTTCGCGCACCTCGGTGTTCTGGGCGCTCAACGCGCTCAGAACGTAGGAATCTTCGAGCTCGGCCTCCTCGTAGGTCTGCCAGACGTCGGGATAGCCGACTTGGATCCCAAGGTTCGCCAGCTTCTCGCGGGCGGTCGCCTTGGTCTCTTCCGACATCCAGTCGATCAGTTCGAGGCGGTCGCCGAAGGCGATCACCAGCTCGTCGACCAGCGTTTCGATCTGCTCCTTGGCCTCCGGCGGGAAATGCTCGGCGACGTAGAGCTGGCCGACCGCGTCCGGGTAGACCTGGTTGAGCAGGGCCAGGACACGTTCCTCCAGCGGCCGTGACTCCTCGACCCCGGAGAGCACGCGGCCGCTGAAATCGAAGATGGTCGTGTAGATCTCATTGTCAAGCCGGGCGCCGAAGGTCCAGAGCACTTCGAGCTTGAGATAGTCCTTAATCACGTCGATCGGCGTCGCCTCGAGGATGCCGGCCAGCGCGTCCAGGTAGCGGGTTTCGGTGACGATGAGCGTCTCGACATCTTCCATCCCGAGGGTGTCAACGAACTGCTCCCAATTCATCATCGGGTATTGATCGGCGAGGTCGGCCAGCGACATCGGGTTGTTCGAGAGCGAAAAATTCTGCTGCTCTTCGCGGGTCAACGTCGGTTCGGCCAGGGCAACCTCGAAATCGTACGACGCCTGGGCGGCGGCGGCGGCATCGTCCGGGCTGTAGCCGAGATACCCAAGCAACTCCGCGTTGGTCTCAATGTAGAGCGGCCGGATCTCCTCGAACGAGGGATCGTCGCCCAGGTAGTAGTCCCGGTTGGGCAGGGCGAGGAACGGGCCGCTCAGATATGGGGCATAGATCGAGGCATCGTTGAGATCGGGTGAGACGTAGATCGAGAGCACGCCGCCGACACTTTCGAAGATCGCGTCTTGCTGGTAGGCGTGGAGTTCCTCCAGGTTGGTGATCGCCTCGACGTCGTCGATGAACGGCTGGATCGGAGAAAGGCGCTCCTCGTTGCGTTGCTCCATATCCATGCCTTGGGCAAAGAGCTGGACCGCCTTCCACTGGTCGGAGCCCTCTTCCAGGGTGTCACTCTCCTCCAGCCCGCGCAACAGCGACAGCAGGTCGATCTGCATCTGGTCGTTCAGCTCGGCAAAGACCCCGTACGAGCCCATGTCGGCCGGGATTTCGGTGCGATCCAGCCAACCGCCGTTGGCGAACCGGTAGAAATCCTCCCGGGGATCAGCCGAGAGGTCCATGTCCGCCGGATTAAGCCCGTGCAGCGACCCGTGGTCGGCCACGGCGGGGGCGACCGTCGAGAGCAGCAGCGAGCAGGCCGCCAGGAGACCAAGCAGAGACCAGCGCCGAACGACCATCGGGAAGACTCCTTCGATAAGAGAAAAGCCGTCGTCTCCTCACTCCAGTGCGCGGTTGGCGGACGGCCCAGATGAGGTCGGCTAAGCAAACGGGTTCGTTTCGCTCTTATACCATACCAGTCATTCCCCACCGGGAACCAAGCCGGCGTGGCGACGAGAAAGCGAGCGCCGCGGACGGTGTATGGTAGGCGCGGCTACTGCCGGCGCCCAGCGTCGCGAGCTACTCGGACTCGACATCGCGCCGCCACGGCAGGAGAAGACGTTCGCTCACCGCGACGATGGCAAAGAGGCCGACGCCCATCAGCGACAGCAAGAAGATCGCGGCGACGACCCGTTCGGTTTGGAACTGGGCCATCGCCCGGGTCAGGAGGTAGCCAAGCCCGGCCCGCGCCCCGACCAGCTCGCCGAACACGGCACCGATGACCGCCACCGCGACCCCGATCCGGGCTCCGGCAAAGAGGAACGGCAGCGCCGACGGCAGTCGCGCCAGCCGAAACCGGGCCCAGCGGCCGGCGCCGAAGGTGCGGAGCATCGCGATCACCTCGGGATCCGTCGAGCGCAGACCCTCGACCAAGTTGACCACGATTGGGAAGAACGCGATCAGCGCGGTGACCAGCACTTTCGGCAGCAACCCATAGCCGAACCAGATCAGCAGCAGCGGCGCCAAGGCCGGCACCGGCACGGTCTGGCTGGCAACCAGCAACGGGTAGAGCGACCGATCGAGCGCCGGCGAGGAGTCGATGGCGATCGCGAAGAGAACGCCGGCAATCAGCGCCAGGCCGAAGCCAAGCAGCACCTCGCTCAACGTGACGATGCCATGCTCGAACAGGAGCGCCCGCTCCACGACCAGCGTCTCGGCCACCGCGCTCGGCGGCGGCAGCAGCCAGGACGGGACCTGACGGACGCGGACCACCGTCTCCCAGACCGCCAGCCCGGCGGCAATCAGGAGCAACGGCGCGATCCAATGCCACGCCCGACTCCCGGGATTGCGGCGCTGGCCGGTCATTTCCCATCCTCGTCGAGAACGCCAAGCGCGGCGAGGATCGCGGCCTTGTGGGCGACGAACGCGGCCGAGGTGACGACCGGGCGCCGCCGGGGCCGGTCGAGCCCGATCAGCTCGACTAGGGCGATCCGGCCTGGACGCGGGGTCAAGACGATGACCCGGTCCGCCAAAAACACCGCTTCGTCAACGTCGTGCGAGACGAGGAGCACCGATTGCCGCTCCCATTCCCACATCGCGAGCAGCCACGATTGCATCTCCACCCGCGTCAGGGCGTCAAGGGCGCCGAATGGCTCATCGAGGAGCAGCAACGGCCGGTTGGGTAGCACCGTGCGGAGAAACGCGACCCGTTGCCGCATCCCTCCCGAAAGCTGGTTCGGATATGCCCGCTCAAATCCGGCCAGGCCGAATTCGGGAAATCTGGCCGTCGCCGCCGTTCGGGCCCGCGCTTTCGGCATGCCACCCGCTTCTAGCGCCAGGGCCGCATTCTCCGCGGCGGTCCGCCACGGCAAGAGCAGGTCACGCTGTCGCATATAGGCCGAGCGACCCAGCCGCCGCGCGGCGGAAAGCGACTCGCCATCAAGCAGGATTTCGCCCTCGTCCTGGGCGATCAGTCCCGCCACCAGATCGAGCAGCGTGCTTTTCCCCGATCCAGAGGGACCGATCAGGGCGACGAACTCGCCGGCCGCCACGGACAGCGAAAGATCGGCCAGCGCCAGCAGTCGCTCCCCGCGCTCGACATAGGTCGCCGTGAGGTCCCGCACCTCGAGCCGGGGATGCGGCGCGGCCGGCTGGCGCCGGTGCGGGGCCAACAATCCGGTGGCCGTCATCTCGCGCCAGACCGGTCGCCGGCCATCGCGGCGCCCTCGGGTTGCGCCGGGAAGGGGTCCGCGGCGGCGGCCCCGCGCTCATCCTTGGGCGGGATACCGGCGGTGCCGCGGACCAGCAAGACGTACATCGTGGCGAGCATCGGCAGGTGCCCGATCAGCTCCTCCGGCGGCAGAAAGGGGATCCCCAAATTGAACGGGATCCACAGGAGCAGGATGACAACCCGGATTAGCTTGCCGGAGAGTAGCGCGATGCCGGCGGTGGCCTCGACGATACCGGCGGCATAAATGAATCGCTCATCGGTAAACCAGCCCAGCCCCAGGCCGCGAGCAATGTTGAAGTCCGGATACTCTTGGAGAAAGGCGACGCCGAGGTCGGGCGCCACCAATTTCTCGGTGAACGCTAGAATCAGCACCGTGGCGCCGGCGAACAGCCGCAGGATCGTCAGCGCATGCTGGCGGAGGAAGGCGCTCCCAGCCGGCTCGTCCTCTTCCGGGTGGTCCCCGTACGTCAACACCCCTCGTCCCACCCCTAACAAATAGAGGGCGATGCCGACGAAGATGACCTGTTCCAGCACCTCGTACCAGGCGACGAAGGCGAAGCCAAGGCCCCAGAGCCCGATCGTCAGCGCGGCGCCGCGGCGCGTCATCACCCCGGTGATGAAGGAAAAAGCCGCGACCACGCTCAGGCCGGCGACCGCCACCCCGACCGCGGTGCGCGGCAACTCGATGTTCGGGACAAACAATTGCAAGCGGCTGGCGGCGAAAATCATGGCAATCGCGGTCTGCACCCCCAGGATGGCCGCCGCACTCGGCTCCAGCCGCTGCAAGAACGGCGGCCTCGGCCAGAGCGGATCATCCAGCACTCGTTCCAACAGCGTCAGCAACAGGACCACGCCGGCGCCGCTCAGCAGCGCCAATCCGACCGGAAGCGACACCAGCAGTGCCCAATCCGGCGCCCAGTACGGGCCGTACGGCGTGAACCAGCGCTCATGCGCTCGCGCGGTCAGCGGCGCGATGCCGGCAAACACGACCGCCGTCAATGCCAATCGACCGCGGCGTCGCGGGAGCAAACGGGGCGCGCGATCCCTTACCATTGACATGCCCTTCGGTGCCCGGATGAACGCGGGGCCGGCCCCATACCAAGCAGAGCCTACCGTATTCGCCGCCAGGGTTCAGGCGATCCGGTAGCGCATCACGACCCGGCAATGCCCACGGGTGAGGTGATTGGTGTGGTCATCGTCGCGGTGTGGCGACATCGCGTGGACCGGCAGCAATGTCAGCGGTGACCAGCTCGGCGATCCGATTGCCGAGCCGGACGCTGTAGTTCGTGCCCCGATCTTCCGGGTAGATCTGGCTCGTGTTGGCCAGGTAGAGGTTGGGCAGGCCGGTGCGGTGGTCAGGGATCTTCTCGCTGTAATTGAGAGTCACGATCGGTTGCGCCGCGCGCTCCCGGAAGACCCACCAGCGCTCGATCCAGCTTCGGTCGAAATCAGGGTTGATCCGCCGCAAGTAGGGGATGTACTCCTCAATCAAATCGGCTTCCGGCATCGAGAAGTAGGGATGATCCGGCTCCATGTATTTACTCAGATAGACGAAGTGTTTCCCATCATACTCGCTCGGCGGCATGAAGTTGGTGTGCTCGATGATCCCCGTGAAGGGCAGGTCCGGGTCGGCGATGTTGAGCCAGTAAATATCGGTGAGGGACTGGCTCAATTGCAGCAGGGCGACGGCGGCCGCCTCGTAGGTCAGTCCCGACAGCTTGGCTCGGTACGCCTCCGGCAGGTCCGCGACCAATCTGAGCAAGACCGGGGATGGTACGGTAGCGACGACGGCATCGACGGTGACGGACCCTTCCGGCAGCACCACGTCCCACGTATTGTCGGCATTCCGCCGCAGGGATGACGGCCCGCTGCCGGGTCGTAAGTCGGCTCCCGCCTCCCGGCCGGCGGTGGCCAGGGCGTCGATGAGCGTGTTGAAGCTGCCGCGGATGTAGCCGAGCTTCTCCGCCTCCAGGGGCGACCGCCGCGAAGTGGTGCGCAGCCAGATCTTGCCCCAGAACCAGACCATCGCCACCTGATCGTAGTACGTGCCGAACTTGGCCCGGAGCTGCGCCCCCAGCGTCCGGTCATAGGCTCGCTTCCCCAGCGCCCGTTCCAACCACCGGTGGGCCGTGATCCGCTCGAACCGCCTCCAGTCCTTGACCCGCTGCAAGTAGACCGTCACCAGTCCCAGCCGGACCCGGTCGCGAAACGGAATGAATCCCAGGCGCAACACATCGCGGGCGCCGTTGAGCGGCCAGATCCGGCCGTCGGCGAAGTAGCCCACGTTCGACGTGATCCAGAGCAGGTCGTCGCCGATGCCGAGCTCACCCATCAGGGCGGCGATCTCGCGGTCGCTCTGGAACAGGTGGTGATAGAAATGCTCCAGCGCCGATCCCGCCACCGGAAAGGCGACCGCCTGGCCGCCGAGCTTCTCGCCCCGCTCCCAGAGCGTCACCCGGTGCCCGGCTTTCGCCAGCCGGTAGGCGGCGGTCAGGCCGGCCATGCCGCCCCCGATCACCGCGATATGCTTGCCGGTGCCAGTTCCAGGATCACGCTCCGCCATCTGCTCACCACCCGATCGGGGCCGCCGTCTCCGTATCTGGGAGACGAACGGCCCCGGGTCAACGTCACGGGGTCGAGCCAATTCGTTGCTTAGCCGATGAACAGCGGCGCCAGTACCAGCGTGATCGTGGCCAGCAGCTTAATCAGGACGTGCAACGAAGGTCCGGCCGTGTCCTTCCAGGGATCACCGACCGTGTCGCCCACCACCGATGCGTCGTGGGCGTCGCTCCCCTTGCCGAGCACGTTGCCGGCGGCGTCCTTCAGGCCGCCCGCCTCGATCATCTTCTTGGCGTTGTCCCAGGCCCCGCCACCATTATTGAGGACGTTGGCGAGCAAGACTCCGGCAATGGTGCCGATCATCAGCATCCCCGCCGCCGCCTCCCAGCGGAGGATGATGCCGACCGCGACCGGGACTAGCACGGCCAGGGCGCCGGGCAGGATCATCTCCCGCAGCGAAGCCCGAACCGAGATGTCGACGCAGCGGGCGTAGTCCGGAGGCACCGTGCCTTCCATGATGCCCGGGTTCTCCCGGAACTGGCGCCGGACCTCCTCGATCATGTAGCCGGCGGCGCGGCCGACCGCCCGCATCGCCAGCGACGCGAAGACGAAGACCAGCGCCGCCCCGAGGAGACCGCCGACGAAGACCCGCGGGTCCGCCAAGTTGACGACGCTGGCGTCCACGGCGGCGCCGCCGAAGCGCTGGACTTCCTGGAGGAAGGCCGAGAAGAGGAGAAACGCGGCCAGGGCGGCCGTCCCCACCGCGTAGCCCTTGGTCAGGGCTTTGGTGGTGTTGCCGGCGGAGTCGAGGGCATCGGTCACGGCCCGGACCGACTCCGGCTGGTTGCTCATCTCGACCACGCCGCCGGCGTTGTCGGTGATCGGGCCGAAGGTGTCCATCGCCAGGATGTAGGCGGCGGACATCAGCATGCCCATCGTCGCCACCGCGGTGCCGAAGATGCCGGGCGAGAGCGCTAGCAACGGGTTTCCCTGGATCGCGGAGGCCGGGAACTCGACGGCGCTCCCGAGCGAGTACGACGAGAGTAGCGCGGCGCCGATCGTGATTGCCGGCAGCCCGGTGGTCTCGAAGCCGACCGCGATGCCGGCAATGATGTTGGTGGCGGAGCCGGTCTTGGAAGCCTCCATGATCGACTTCACCGGCCGGTACTGGCCGGCGGTGTAGAACTGGGTGATATAGACGAAGGCGAAGGAGACGACGATGCCGATGAGGCCGCAGAGCGCGTACTGGACCTGCCCGTACGGCAACATCCAGAACGAGACGGCAACCATGAAGACGGCGGAGATCGCCGCCACCACGTAAAAGCCCTTGTTCAGCTCGGTCATCGGGTCGCCGGGGTCCGCCGGCGGCCGAACCGTGAGGACGCCGACTAATGATGCAATCAGGCCGAAAGCCGCCAGGACCAGCGGAAAGAAGAGGAAACCGACCGCCGGCCCGTTGGGATCACCGCCCGCCGCCGTGAACAGCGCCGCCCCCAGGATCATCGCCCCGATCATCTCGGCCACCGACGACTCGAACAGGTCCGCGCCGCGGCCGGCGCAGTCGCCAACGTTGTCACCGACGAGGTCGGCGATCACCGCCGGGTTGCGCGGGTCGTCCTCCGGGATCCCGGCTTCGACCTTGCCGACAAGATCAGCCCCGACATCAGCCGCCTTGGTGTAGATGCCGCCCCCAAGCTGCGCGAACAGGGCAACAAAGGAGGCGCCGAAGGCAAAGCCGACGATCCAGAACGGCGTTTCGGCCACGGCGGGCAACGTGCCCTCGGCAAAGCCGAAGACGATCCAGTAGACACCCATCACCCCGAGCAGGCCCAAGGCGACGACCAGGAACCCGGACACGGCGCCGCCGCGCAAGGCCACGGTCAGGGCCTCGCCCAGGCTGCGCCGGGCGGCGGCGGCGGTCCGGATATTCGACCGCACCGCGACGTACATGCCAATGAACCCGGCCAGTCCGGACAGGATGGCGCCGGCCAGGAACGAGAGGGAGGTAATTACGCCGCGGGTCAGCTGGTGCTCCCGCTCGAAGAGGAAAACGAGGACCCCGATCAGGATGGCGACCACGATCGCGAGCAGGCCGATGGTCCGGTACTGCCGGTTGAGATACGCCAGCGCGCCCTGGAAGATGCGGCTCGCGATGTCTTGCATCTCCGGCGTGCCCCGGTCACGAGCCAGCACATCGCGGGCCAGCCAGCCGGCGAACCCGATCGCCACGATGCCAAATATGATGACCGGCAGCGAGAATACCAAACGCTCGTCCAAGTCCCCCTCCTCGAAGCCCCTGCTCTACGAAATTGATCCGCGGCCCGTCGAAACGCCACGCCCGGGCACCTCGGACCGCCCGCCGGGCTCAGGCGTCGTTTCCTTGAGCCAAGCAGCGATCGAGGGAAGCCGGGTGCCGCATCAGGGCAATCCACACACGAAGACGCGTGGTGTAGCCCCACGACCGTACCACGCATGGCGCGTAAGTGTATCACGGTTGGTTCGGCCGGAATTCGCTCTCAATCCGTTGGCCAGCCAGGGCTCCGAGGCAGAGATGCCCAACCCGGCCGCGACCCGCCGTACCGGTGTGGCATACCTCTTGCTTCCCCTCCAGCAAGCGGAAGATGAATCGGCGGTCAACGTCTATCGTCCCTGTACGTTCGCTTCCAAGACTCGCTACAAAAGGCTGATACGCCGCTATTCGTTCTCACATTCGGACATTTCGAGCCAAGGGGAGATACCACTATGAGCAGCCAGTACCGTTCTTCGCTCACGCGCGGCCGCGATCGTCGCTGGTTCCTGCAAAGCTCGGCGATTGCCGCCGCCGGTGTCATGGCGAGCGCTCGCTCGGGACGACGGGCGCGGGCTCAAGAAGCGAGCGGGAGCGATTTCACCCGCGAGGCATCGATCACGTCCTGGGGCTTCGGCACGGACAATGCCTTGGGTGAGACGCGGATCGCCGCCTTCCAAGCAGCCTTTCCCAACATCCAGCTCGAGCTGGTGCCCCAATACGATGACCAGGTGCTCCTGACCGCCGCCGCCTCCGGCACGCTACCCGACGTGCTCTGGGTCGACCGCTTCAAGATCAGCTCCTACGCCTCACGCAACATCCTGCTGGCGCTCGACGACCTGGTCGCCGAGGCTGAGATCGACCTCGGTCAGTTTTACGAGGGTGCGCTCACCGAGGCGACCTACGATGGCGTCTTGTATGGGATCCCTCAATTCATGGATGTCCGGCCGCTTTACGTGAATCTCGACGCCCTCGGTGAAATCGGGGTCGAGGTTGGCGACCTCGATACCAGCGACTGGGATTCGCTGGCAGAGATCGGCGGCCAACTCGTCCAACGTGACGGCGATCGGGTCGAGCGATGGGGCTTCGATCCGAAGCTGGCCGATTTCTTCTGGATGTGGGGCATGGGGAACGGCGGTTCCTTCATCGCCGACGATGGGCTCGACGTAACGTACGATGATCCGAACCTGGTCGAAGCCCTCCAATGGGGTGTCGGCGCCTACGATGCCCAGGGCGGCTTCCAATCGTTTGACGGCTTCCGAAGCACGTTCCAGGGCAACGAGGAGTTCGCCCGCGGCCAGGTGGCGATCACGGCCTATGAAAACTGGATGCTCGGCATCATCGGCCGCACCGTGCCGGAGTTGAACTTCGCCGTGGTGCCGGTCCGACAATGGGGCGGCGAGGGTTTGGTCAGCTTCACCGGCGGCCTGGCCTGGTCGATCCCGGCCAACGCTCAGGATCCCGAGGCGGCCTGGGAGTTTATCAAATTCATGAACGCCGATGAGACCTGGGTGGCCGGCGCCAGCGCCGACAAGCAGAGCCGGCAGGAACAAGGCCAGTTCTACATCCCGTCGCTGACCGGGAACCGGCGGGCCGATCAACTCCTGATCGATGAAGTCTATGAGCCGCTCGAGCAGAAGTTCGACGACGCGGTCCGGTTGTTCCCGGAGCTGCTGGCGCAAAGCCCGAACCGGCCGGTCTCGACCTCGCCGGTCGGCGGCCAGTTGCAAGACATTCTCAACCAGGAAGCCGTGCTGCCGGTCTTGCGCGGCGAGCTGGATGCCCAACAAGCCCTGGAGCAAGCCGACGCCAGCGCCCAGAACGCCGTCGACTCGTTCTAACTCGCGCCGGCGACTCGCGATCGGCCACGTAAGTGGCCAATCGGGGATCACAACTCCCGCCTTCGCCAGTCCGGTCCATCATTCTCGCGGCTTGGGGTGACCATGGCAACACGTAACGCGAGCCAGCGTCGCCTTCCCCGCTTCTCCCCGCGGCTCTCGGATGAGACTCGCGCGGGCTGGCTCTCGATCACGCCTTGGATCATCGGCTTCCTCGTCTTTACGCTTGGTCCGCTTTTGGCCTCGCTCTATTTCAGCTTCACCAACTACGATGTGCTCACGCCCCCGGAGTGGATCGGGCTCGCCAACTATACTCAGCTCCTCACCGCCGACCGGCTGTTTCCCCGCGCCCTCCAAAACACGCTTGTCTACGCCGTGCTCTATGTACCGTTACACATCGTCACCGCGCTCGGGGTGGCCATGCTGCTGGAACGCGCCCGGCATCTGAAGGGCATCTTTCGCACGATCTTTTACCTGCCGGCAATCACGCCGGCGGTCGCCACCGCCTACCTTTGGATCTGGATCCTGAACCCGAACGACGGTCTGGTCAACCAGTTCCTCCGCTCGCTCGGGATCCCGACCCCGGCCTGGACGGTTGATCCATTCTGGGTGAAGCCGACCATCGTCATCCCCCAAATCTGGATCTTGGGCGGGGCGATGATCATCTTCCTGGCCGGGCTGAAGGGCATCCCGCAATCGCTCTACGAAGCCGCCATCCTCGACGGCGCCGGCCCTTGGCGCCGGTTCCGCGACGTCACCCTACCGATGCTCTCCAGCGTCACCTTTTTCGTCGCCACCGTCAGCACCATCAGCGCCCTCCAAGTCTTCACCCAAGGCTACGTGATGTACGACGCCAACGGCGGTCCCGAAAACTCCGCCCTGTTCGTCGTCATGTATCTCTTCAAACGCGCCTTCGACAGCGGCTATTTCCAGATGGGCTATGCCTCCGCCATCGCCTGGGTGCTCTTCCTGCTCATCGTGGCGGTGACGGTCGTCCAATTCCGGCTATCGAAGAAATGGGTCTACTACGAAGCCGGCACCGACGGCTAGCCCGTTCGAGGAGATCGGTCTATGGCGGTCAACACCATGAGCCAAGAGCTGGCGCGGCCGCGGGCAGCCGCCGAGACCAGTCTGAAGCCGCCGCGGCGGGCGAGCGGCAACTGGTGGCTCTATCTGATCCTGGTCGCGCTCTCGATCCTGTTCATGATCCCGTTTGCCTGGCTGGTCCTCACCTCGCTCAAACCCGAGAACGAACTGTTCGCCGGGACGTTGCTACCCACCCGGTTTACGCTCGATAACTACCGCGATGTCCTCAACAACTCGCCCGTCCTGCGCTGGTTCGGCAACACGCTGCTCGTCAGCGTCCTCGCCGTCGTCTCCGTGGTCTTTTCCAGCGCCCTCGTCGCCTTCGGCTTCTCGCGGGTCCGGTTTCGGGGCCGTTCGGCCCTCTTCGCGCTCGTGATCGCGACCTACATGCTCCCGGTCGGGGTCACCCTGATTCCCACCTTCCTGATCTGGAACCAGCTTGGTTTCGTCGGCACCTTCGTCCCGCTCTGGGCGGGCAACCTCTTCGGCTCTGCTTTCTACATCTTCATGCTTCGCCAGTTCCTGCTTACCATCCCGCAAGACCTCGCCGACGCCGCCCGCGTCGATGGCGCCGGCTACCTGCGCATTTTCCGTGACATCATGCTGCCGTTGATCCAGCCGGCGCTGATCGCGGTCGCCATCTTCGAGTTTCAGGCGAAGTGGAACGACCTGCTGACGCCGCTCATATACCTCAACCGGCCGGCGATGTACACCATGGCGCTCGGCCTCACCAGCTTCAAATCGGAGTTCGAGATGCAGTGGGCCGTCTGGATGGCCGCCTCGGTCATCTTCACCCTGCCCATGATCCTGCTCTTCTTCATGGCGCAGCGATTTTTCGTCGAGGGCGTCGCCCTGACCGGGATCAAAGGGTGAGGCCCGGACCACGACCGGCGCGGACGAATCCGCCACCGCTTGACACGCGGCGTGGCGAACTATAGATTGTTGGTCAACAACTGAAGAGCGCTGCCTTATCAAGAGAGGTGGAGGGATTCGGCCCTGTGAAGCCCGGCAGCCTGCGCCCCACCGGCGCAAGGTGCCAATTCCGGCAGAGAGATCTGCGAGATAAGGGAACGACCAATGGTCGGACCCCCTGCTACGCGGGGGGTTTTCGTTTAAGGCAGCTCCCCTGAGTCACGGCCGTCCGTGGATCCCTGATGGAGCCACGACCGCCAACGGAACGTCCGGCACTTGGTTCCGGGCTTCCGATCATACTAGGCAAAGGCAGGCTGCGGATGACGAATCACCAGGCTCCGGTCCATCCAGCCATCCCACGACCCGCGTTGCGGGTGCTCACCCCGGCCACTGACGAGGCGATCGCCGTCCCCGCTCCCATAATGACCGTCAAGCTCGGTCCTCTGGAGATGGAGCTGGGCGGTCGGCTCGAGGAATTTACCCTTGCCTATCAGACGTGGGGCACGTTGAACGACGCCGGCACCAACGCCGTGCTCGTGTTGCACGCGCTGACCGGGGATAGCGCGGCCGGCGGCCCCGGCGGCTGGTGGGGTCCGCTGATTGGACCGGATCTGGCGCTCGATACCAGCGCCGCGTTTGTCATCAGCGCCAATGTCCTGGGCGGTTGCCAGGGCAGCACCGGTCCCGCCAGCAACGATCCCCTCACCGGCCGGCCGTACGCGATGCGCTTTCCCTTGCTCACGATCGGCGACATGGTCAATGCCCAGCGACGGCTCGTCGAGCATCTGGGGGTCACCCGGTTGCTGGCGATCGGCGGCTCGATCGGCGGCTTTCAGGCCCTGGAATGGGCCACCCGCCACGCGGATCTAGTTGGCGCGGTGGCGCCGATCGCCGCCACCGGCGCCCTCGATCCGCAGGGCATCGCCATGAACGAGATCGGCCGGCGGGCGATCATGGCCGATCCCAACTGGCGCGGCGGCGCCTACCAGGCGGAAGGCGTCGTCCCGGCGGACGGCCTCGCGATCGCCCGGATGGTCGGCATGGTCACCTACCATAGCAAGGAAAGCATGGCCCTCCGCTTTGGCCGCCACCCGGCGACGCGGCCGACGCTCCATCCCGGCTTCGGGTCCACGTACGATGTCGAAGGCTACCTGCATTACCACGGCGCGGCGCTGGTCCGCCGGTTCGATCCGAACTCGTACCTCTACCTGACCCGCGCCATGGACCTCTACGACGTGGGCCGCAACGGTGGCGGCGACCACTGGCTGTCGCGAATCACGGCCCCCACCCTGCTCATCGGCATCCGCTCCGACTGGCTCTTTCCTCCGGGCGACGTTCAAGCTTTAACCGGCCGGCTCCTTGCGCTCGGGTGTAATGCACGCTACGCTGAGCTTGATTCACCGCACGGGCACGACGCGTTCCTCAAGGAGTGGGACCAACTGACCGCGATCCTCCGCCCCTTTACCGACCGGTTTCTGGCAGGTAGCGTTGCTCCATCGGAGCAGGAGAAGACAGCATGAGCATCGACCCCGAAGACGCCACCCCGCCCGCGACCACACCCGGCCTCGAGACGATCGCGGTCCATGGCGGCCAGGAGCCCGACCCCACCACCGGCGCCCGCGCGGTGCCGATCTACCAGACCACCTCCTACGTCTTCAACGACACCGCGCACGCCGCGAATCTGTTCGGTCTGCGCGAGTTCGGCAACATCTACACCCGGATCATGAACCCCACCACCGATGTCCTGGAGAAGCGGGTCGCCGCCCTCGAAGGAGGCGTCGGCGCCTTGGCCCTCGCCTCCGGCCAGGCGGCGGAAACGCTGGCGATCCTCAATATTGCCGGCGCCGGCGATGAGATCGTCTCCACCAACAGCCTGTATGGCGGCACCTACAATCTCTTCGCCCATACGCTGCCGAAGCTCGGCATCACCGTCCGCTTTGTCGATTCGACCCCGGAAGCGGTCAAGGCGGCGATCACCGACCGGACGAAGGCGGTCTACTCCGAAACGATCGGCAACCCCGACTTGCTGACCCTCGACATCGAGGGGGTGGCGCGGGTCGCCCACGACGCCGGCGTCCCCCTGATCATCGACAACACCCTGCCCACCCCCTACCTGGTGCGCCCGATCGAGCATGGCGCCGACATCGTCGTCCACTCCTTGACCAAATTCCTCGGTGGCCACGGCACCTCGATCGGCGGCATCGTGGTCGATGCCGGCACCTTCGATTGGGCCGCCTCGGGCCGCTTCACCGGCTTCACCGAGCCGGATCCCAGCTACCACGGCCTGGTCTACAGCGAGGTCTTCACCGCCGCCAACTTCGGCGCCAACATTGCCTACATCATCAAGCTCCGGGTCCAGGGCTTGCGTGACTTCGGCCCCGCGCTCAGCCCCTTCAACTCATTCCTCTTCCTGCAGGGGATCGAGACCCTGCCGCTACGGATGGAGCGCCACAGCCAGAACGCGAATGCCATCGCCCGCTTCCTGACCGAGCACCCCAAGGTCTCCTGGGTCAACTACCCCGGCCTGCCCAGTCATCCCGCCTATGAGCGGGCGAGCAAATACCATCGCAACGGGCTGTTCGGGGCGATCCTCGGCTTCGGCATCCAGGGCGGCAAGGAAGCGGGAAGCACCTTCATCGACAACTTGCAGCTCTTCTCGCACCTGGCCAATGTGGGGGACGCCAAGTCGCTGGCAATCCACCCCGCCACCACGACCCATTCCCAACTGACCGAGGAAGCGCGGCTCGCCACCGGCGCCACCCCCGACTACGTGCGGTTGTCGGTCGGGATCGAGACGGTGAGCGACCTCATCGCCGACCTGGAGCAGGCGCTCGATAAGGCGTAAGCCGATGGTCTCCCCGTGGCGACGCGGGTTGGCAACGGAGCGCGGGGCTGAAGCCGCCGCGCTGAATTCACGAGACCCAGAGGGTACCCCGGCTGAAAGCCGGCTCGCACGCACACCAGGACGTCTCCTCTCGGGGCAACGGCTCGCGCCAGCCGCCGCGATCAATCACGGTCTGAGTGTCCAAATCAATGCAGACGGCGGGAGCTCATCGCGGCCGGCTGTCAGCCGGGTACCCTCTGGGTGTTGTCTCTTCAGCGCGGCGGCTGTAGCCCCGTGCTTGGCAGGCAGCCGGGATTCGTGGGGGTGACAACGGCATCAGTGAGACCGACGGCGGAGCGTTCAGCTCGGTCCGATTTACGTTGACTCCCGCGTCGTCGTCTCCCCCATGCCCGTGGCGGCCACGAGGGCGCCCTCGGTCGCCACTGGTCGCGGGGTGCGGTCGGCGGCCGCGGCCAGCCACTCTTCGCGGAACCATTGGGCCTGCCAAGGGACGACGACCCGGTTCTGCTGACTCCGAAAGTCGACCAGGTAGAGCGCGATGCCGTAGGTGCTCGTGGGATTGAACTCCACCACTTCGCCGACCGCGCCATCGAACCGCGCTTCGGGCCAGGTCGTGTAGAGAACGCTAATGCCGACCACGCCGCGCTTATTGACCCCCTTTGGCATTTCGACCCGGACCAGATCGCCAACCACGAACTCCGCCATCGTTCCCTCCCTCCCCGACCATCAGCTTGTCTGGAGTCAGTATAGCGATCGGGCCACAACACCGGCCCTCACCGAGCGTTCGCGGTCTGAATGAACAATATCAATATGTATATTGACATTATTCATATCGAGTGATACATTTCATACGTCAGGTGGTGATCCGTCGCTCCACTGGATCAGCGCCCCGTGATAGGAGTCAGCCTCGTGTCCATACCGCAAGTCATTGGCCGCTGTCCCGTCTGCGACAACGAGCTCAACGTCACCCGGCTTCACTGCCCCGCCTGCGACACCAAGATCGAGGGCCGCTTTCGCCTCAGCCGGTTCCAGCGCCTCACGAGCGAGCAGCTTTCGTTTCTCGAAGTATTTGTGAAGAATCGCGGGATCATCAAGGACGTCGAGGCCGAGCTCGGCATTTCGTACCCCACCGTCCGCGCCCGCCTCGATGACGTCCTCCGCGGGCTGGGTTTTCCGACCGGCGGCGACGACGACCCGCGACCCTCGCCCCGTCAGATTCAAGCCCAAGCCCGCGAGGAGCGACGGCGAATCCTGGAAGACCTTCGCGAGAAGCGGATCACCGCGGACGAAGCGGCCCGCCAGCTCGCGAGTCAGTCGGAACGCTAGGCGTTGACCACCGGACCGCCACGAAGGAGCGAATGCCCATGAGCGATCTCCAACCACCCCGGACATCCCGTAAGAGCATCACCCGGGAAGAACGACTCGAAGTCCTTCGCCTCCTGGAGACCGGAAATATTTCCGCCGGCGAGGCGGACGCGCTCCTGGACGCGCTCGATGCCGCCGACCAGGCCGGCGCCCGCGGCGGCGAGCCGATCGGCCCGGCGATGCGAGCCCGCAACGTCCGCGTCCGGATCAGCGATCCGGTCACGGGCAAAGCCTCGATCAATCTCGCGCTGCCGCTGGGATTGATCGAAGCGGGGCTCAATGTCGCCCGCCGGTTCGCCCCGGACAAGGTGCCCACGGTCGAGACCATCCGCCAAAGCGTCACCGCCGGCACCACCGGCACCCTGGTCGATGTCTTCGACAAGAATGAGCGGATTGAGGTCATCATCGAATGATCCTCCTGGTCAATCGCGCCGCCCCACACCGCCAGCACCGCCGCCACCAGACGGACATCGGAGGGTTAGGAATGTCGGCACATCGTTCTGACGACCGCATCGAAGAGATCGTTCACGTCAATCCGGCGCGGCCGGTCGAGATCACGATCGAAAACCCGAACGGCTCCGTGGTCGTGCGCGGCAGTGATCGCGGCGGCATCCTCGTCCGGGCCGAAAAGCACGGCAACAAGGCGTCCGCCATCTATCAAGAGACCGAATTCCGAATCGACAACGAGGAGTCGCGGATTTCGATCAGCCCGGTCCTCCCGCCGCGCCAGCCCGGCATGCCGTCGGTGGCGGTGGATCTCGACCTTGATCTCGGTCTCGGCCCTGACTTCGTGCGCGACCTACTCGGCTCCAGCCGCAACCGCGAGGAACGGGAACAGCGCCGTCACGAGCGCCGGCAACGCCGTGGTCGCGGCTTCTCCTTCAAATGGGACAATAGTGACGTCTCCTACGAGATCGAAGTCGAGGTGCCGCTATCGCTCGACTGCCGGCTCGGGATCAACACCGCCTCGGGCGATATCGAGGTCCGTGACCTAACCGGCGCCATTGCTGTCCATACGGCCTCCGGCGACGCTACGCTGACGCGGGTGATCGGCGACATCGCCTCCAACACGGCGAGCGGTGACCTCAGAATCGACCACGCCAAGGGGCAACTGGCCAGTCGAAGCGCCAGCGGTGATGCCCGGGTCGAGCATTCCGCCTTCAACGCGTTTGGGTTCCATTCCGCCAGTGGCGATGTCCAGCTCGATGCCGCGCTTACCGGCGACGGGCCCTATCGGATCGAGACCGTCAGCGGCGACTGCCGGCTGGCGATCGTCGCCCTGAATCCAACCTCCGGCGCCGACCGGGCGGTCGAGGTCTCCTTCCAGAGCGTGTCCGGCGACGCCAGCCTCGATCGCGCGTTTCAGCGCCAGGGCGCTGGTCGTTGGCTCGCCGTCGGCACGGAGCCCGGTCTCCATCTGGCCGTGACCTCGGTCAGCGGCGATCTCCGCGGCACGCTCGGCGCCTCGTCCGAGGCCGCGGCGCTCGGCCTCCGAACAGAACCTCCGGCCGCGGCACCGCCGCCGCCAGCCCCCCCGGCGCCTGAGGCACCGGCCGCGCCAGCGGCCCCGGCGTCGCCGATCGTTCCTCCCGCTCCACAAACCGCGACCGCGGGTGACGACCGCGCGGAGACCGACTCCGTCCACACCGGTGGACTCGACGACCAACGACCCACCGCCTCATCGGCAGCGGACCGGCTTGCCCTTCTGGAAGCGGTGGAGCGAGGTGAGATGGATATTGAAGATGCGTTGCAGCGCCTCGAAGACCGGAAAGAGCCCGGCGCCGGGACGGCCTAAGCGGCCGCCCCACGCCCGGCGAGGCGGTCTATCTCGGAAGAAGTGCCGGTCGGGGGACCGGCTGGAACGGAAGGAGCTCACCGTGAATCACGCGCTGTTCAATTACGAAGCGTACATCCAGCATGCTATCGAGCGCATCGCCGAAGACCGCGAGCGGACCTCCCCGCTCGATCCCGACGCTCCGACCATGGTGGCCAATGCGCGACAGCGTCTCGGATCGGTCCTGATCGCGATCGGGGAGCGAGTCGGCGGCCCCGCCGTTCGCGGCCGTCAGCCGGTCACGCCGCAACCGAGCCATACCCCGTTGCTGGGCTTCTGAGTCGTGAGTCGTGGACAGTGAACCGACGGACGCGCGAGCCGTCAACGCCCCGGCATCCACGAGGCCCATCCTACGACTCACGACTCACGACTCACGACTACGTCCAGGCCGGCGGTGCGGCCCGGCGCTTGACCTTCCCGTCCCACTCGGACAACGGCGCCGAGTGCCAGTACCAATTCGGGTCCAACCGTTCACGGCCGGGCAAGGCGACCCGGCCACAGACCCATTTCAGCGTCTGCCACGGCTCGTGGCCGGCGGGCGCCCACGGGAACAATCGCCACAACACCCGGTCCACCAGGTCCGGCGGCGGGGCGCATGGGCACCCCAGGCCGCGAGCGATGTCGTCGGTGTGGATCAGGATTTCCTCGCAGCCAAGCGCCAAGAACCCCTCGGGGTCGGTCATCCCGGCCGGATGGAATGCCCGCGTGCCCTCCGGCGCCGCCCGGGCGACGTCGGCCAGAATCGCCGCCGCCGACTCGATGATCGTCAGCAGCTCGGCCGGTGACTTCGCGGGATCGCCGTCGCGAGCCGGGATGGGCCGCGCGGTCGCCCGGGTGGCGAGCATCACGGCGTAGAAGACCAAGGTGTCCACGACGTGGTCAAGCGTTCGCTGGCACGTCCAGTTCAGATCGCCGGCGCGAATCGTCCAATCCGCATCCAACGCGGGAGCCAGCGTCTCCCGGCAGGTCGCGGCCGCCAGGACGAGATCAGCCGTTGTGACCGCGGCGGGCGATGGTGATGCCATGGCGAGCTCCTTAACAGGGCGGCGATTTAACGAGATGCTGACGATCGGCATGGAGCGCGGCAACACCGGGAGCGAGCACCTCGTGATAGAGGTCGGCGATCTGGGCTTGCGCCGCTGCCGGAAGGCGATCGAGCCGCTCACGCGCCACCGGCGGTAGTCGCAGCCAAACCGCCCAGACCCGATGCGCCTGATCGCGACCGAGGTGCGGCCCCTCCCCGGCGTCAACGCTCCAGACCCGACATCGCTGCTCGATCTCGGTCGCCGATTCGAGCGCGAGCAAGGCGACAAGGAACTCGATCGCGGGATCTGGTTCGTGCCGGGCGTGGCCATTGCTGCCGTGGGGCGCCGGCCGCGCTGCCGTCTCGGGCTTGACATTGAGGCCGGCACCGGGTACGGCGGCCCGGGCGGCAGGTATGTCGCGTCTCCGCGCTTCGAGGTAGCCGGCGAAGATCACCGAGACCCCGGCCAGCATCGCGACGTAGAGGTATTCCGGGCGGCCGAGCCTCGTGAGGATGCCGCCGGAGGCCACGATCAGGGTTCCGGACGCGATCAGCAGGCACCCGATCATGCGGTGCCGGAAGATCCGCCGGCGCCAGAAGTGCCAGGCTGAATGGGCCGCCCCGCCAGCCACGATCGCGGTTCCTAAGCTGTTGATCGTGATCGTCACGGCGACCAACACGGGGCCCCGCTCCAGCGCGTGCCAGCCCTCCTGCCCCAACCGGGCGGGATCGACCGGCGCCTCCGCCACCAACGCGGCGGCGACCGCCACCATGAAGAGGGCGACCCCAGGACCGGCCCGGAGGACCCGTGACGGCGCCAGGAGGTACAACTCACCCAGACCGAGAAAGCCGACGACCAGCATGGCGCCGGATAGGTAGTAGACGCGCACCAGCGCCGGCGACCAACCGCCGAGTGATCCGACCACCTCCGCCGCGGCCGCCAGGCTGAACAATACGAACGCGACAACCCAGGCGACCTTATCGGGCGACGCCCGACGCCAGGCGTCCCGCCCGATCAGGACCGCGCCGGCCAGGCTGACGATGGCAACGAGCGCCGGCAGGACCACCACGATCGCGAGGACTCCTCACCCAACGGTGCCGCCGCAATGGCGACGGCCGGTTCGTACGGCCGATTGTACCCTTGCGGCGATGAGGCCAGAAGCCGGCAGCGTGAAGCGCCTGGAATCGAAGGCGGTACCCCAGGCAGGATTCGAACCCGCGGCCAGCCGCTTAGAAGGCGGCTGCTCTATCCCCTGAGCTACTGGGGCCGACGGCTCGACGCAATCTAGACGGAGCCGCGACGCCCCAAATATAGGCCAGCGAATGACCCGCCCGCAAGAACGGACGCCTGAGGAATTACAGTGTTATGTCGAGTCCATGCGTCCATCATCCAACGTCGAGACACGGACCAGACAGGCTGAAGGTCGTCGATACCGACGACCTTCCCACGCTCGTTCGCTACCATCGACGGACACCGTGCAAGCTACGTGATCGCCGGCGCCACCACGAGCGAGGTCAGCGTCGCCAGGATCACAAACACCACGACCAGCGCGACCTCCACGATCGCATCGCCACAATCGACGTTCTTCCGCGTTGAGCACATGTCTTGTTGCCTCCCCAGGGCCATGCTGGCCAACCTCTGAAGGTGCAACGCGGCATCGGCCGGCGTGTGAGACGTGGGGGAAACGGTTGTACCCGGAGTCGTGCCGTTCGGCTCACCGCGACGCCGAATGATCCTGCCCGAAGATCTGGATCAGCCCAAACCTCGTCATGCCATGACCGTCGCCACCGGCCGGGACCGCGACCCAGCCGCCACGGCGGCAAGGGCATGCTCGAGGTCGGCGATGATGTCCTCGACATCCTCGATCCCGACCGACAACCGGATCAAGCCGTCATGGATGCCGATCTCGGCTCGCTGCTCCGCCGTCAACGCCCGGTGAGATGAGATCGGCGGGTAGAGCACCAGGCTATAGACATCGCCCAATGTCGTCGCCGGCAGACAGAGCTTGAGCGCTTCCATGAACTGGAACGCCTCGGGCTTGCCGGCGTCTTTGAGGTCGAACGAGAGCATGGCGCCCCGCTCGGGGCCGTTGAACTGCGCCGTCGCCGCCCCCAGCTCGGTCAGGCCGGGATAGTAGACGCGCGCCACGCCGGGATGCGAATCAAGCCAGCCGGCAACGATTGCCGCGCTCGCGCATTGCCGCCGAAACCGCAGTGGCAGCGTCTTGATCCCGCGTAGGGTGAGCCAGGCTTCGAATGGACCGAGGACCGCTCCCGTCAGCTTGTTCAGCTCGTGCAGCTCGGCCACGACTTCCTCGGCGGCGGCGATGACGCCGCCGGTGACATCGCCGTGACCGCCCAGGTATTTCGTCGCCGAGTGGACGACGAGATGGGCGCCGAACCGGCTGGGATTGACCAGGACCGGCGTCGCGAACGTGTTGTCCACCATCACCTTGGCCCGGTGTCGCCGCCCGATCTCGACCACCGCCGCGATATTGGTGACCCGGACCAGCGGGTTCGAGATCGTCTCGCAGGTAATGAGGCGCGGCTTCACCTCGGCCACGACGGCCTCCAGCCGGTCCAGGTCGAGGATATCGACAAACGTCGTCGTCACGCCCAGGGTGGCGAAGACGTTGTTCAACACGGCAGAGGTGGCGCCGTAGCAGTCGCGGGCGGCCACGATCCGGCTGCCGGCCTGGACCTGGCTTAGAATGGCGGCGTGGACCGCGGCCATACCCGACCCGTAGGCCAGGGCGCTTTCGGTCCCTTCAAGGTCGGCCACCGCTTCTTCCAACGCCCGGTTGGTCGGATTGCCGTACCGGGAGTAGACGTAGCCCGGCCGCTCGTTGCCGAACACCGCGTCCTGGATCGTGGCCTCGTCATAGATGTAGGCGGTCGCCGGGTAAATCGGCATCGTGGTCGGCGTAAAATCCGGCCGGGCCGGCCGCTCGCCGGCGTGGACGGCGCGGGTTGACAAACCGCGGGCGGGCGCGGGTGTCGGGTCGGCGGCATCGTGGTTCGAGGACGGGAGCACCGGACGTTCCTCCTGAGCAGCGCGAACGACCTTTGTCGTTCCCGCGAGGAGTCTAGGGTGGCGCCGCTATCGCGTCAAACAGGACCGAACATGGAGAAAGGATGGGCGCCGCGTGGCCAATGCGAGAGAAGACCAGTTCCTCGGGGCACTGTTGGGAATGGCGATCGGGGACGCCTTGGGTATGCCGGTCCGCGGGATGTCGAGGGCAGACCTCATCGCGACCCACGGTAAGCTGACGACCTACCTGCCCGGCCGGACCGCGGACGGCGCCGAGATCGGGCGGGGCGAGTTCACCGAGGAATCGGAGATCACGCTTTGCATCGTCGAGTCGCTGACCGCGAACGGCGGCGTGGTCGATGTCGACAACATCGGCGCCCGGCTCACCTACCTGGCGCGCGGGGAATCGAAGCGGTGGATGAGCCCGGATACGCTGGCGGCACTAGAAACTGCCGATGAAACGCTGAACTTTCAGGTGCCGGTGAACGAAGACGCCCCGGCCACCGGCGAGGTTGCCAGCCGTGGAGTTGCCATCGGCTTACTCCACGCGATCGGGACGCTCGACGACGCCGCTTTCCGCGCCGACGCCGAGGCCGTCACCCGGCTCACCCACGGCAGCCCGGCCGCGATCGCCGCCGCCACCGCGGTCGCCTACGCGGTCCGCCTTGCCACCCGCGATGAAACGCCCCGGCGCAACTGGGCGGCGGCCGTCGCGGCGTTTTTGCAAACCGGTGAGCTGGCGGAGCGGTTGCTCCTGGCGGACGAATTGCTACAGGCCGGCACCCCGGTCGACGAGGCGATCGCGCACCTGGGCACGGGCGAAGCCGCGGCCGAGTCGGTGCCGGCCGCAATGCTCGCTGCTCTCACCGCGGCGACCTTTGCCGAGGCGGTCCTGACCGCGGTCAACGCCGGGGGCGCGACCGACACCATCGGGGCGATCGCCGGCGCGCTCGCCGGCGCGGCCGGCGGCGTCAACGACATCCCGCAACCCTTCATCGACGATCTGGAAGGCCGCATCTACGTCTCGCTGGCGGCGCCCTGGTTCTTCCGCGCCGTCCTCTTGAAATCCGGCGAGGTGATCGATCTCCGCCGGCGCGAACCGCCGCGCCCGTCGATGCCGCCCCGAATCTAGCGTTCGAGATCCTCGCCGAAGAAGTGCCGCCGGGCAGTCTCGCTGGTGTCGAGGCCATCCGGGCCGAAGGCATGGATGCCGGCGTACCCGCCAAGCGTGGGATCGGCGTCGCGGGCGCGGGCCGCTCGCACCCGGACCCGGTCCGCCCCCGGACCGGTCTCGGTCGTCAGCTTGCCGGCCCAAATGGCGTGGGCCCGGAGCGGCGCGAAGTACCGTTGCCGGCGCCGGCCAAACTCCTCGATCGCGGCTTGCCAGTCCCGCTCGTCCGCCAGCAGATCACGCAGCTCGCGGGCATCGCGAAACGCCAGGGAGAGGCCGTGCCCCTGGCTGGGATCATTCGCCCCGGCGGCATCGCCGATCAATACGACGCCGGGAGCCGTCAACCGATCGGCGACGACATCGGCGCCGGGGAAGAAGCCGCCGGCACCGGCCGGCCGGGAGTTGGCCAACGCTCCCGCCGGGAATGGTGCCGCGCAGGCGGCGATGAAGCCGTCAATCGCTGCAGGTCCCCGCAAGCGTGCCGCCTCGGCGGGGGAGCAGGCGAGGTAGGCGCGCGCCCTGCCCTCGCCGCGGGGAAACAGGACCGTCATCCCGCCTGGAAAGAACGCTTGGTGGGTGCGGTCCGCCGCCAGCGCCACGCCATCAAGCAAGAGACCTCCAAGCTGGTGATGCACCGGGTCTCGCCGCCCGGCGCCGCCGATGGCTTTCCGGACCGAGGACCGCTGCCCGTCGGCGCCGATCACGAGCCTCGGGGCGATAGTCAACAAGTCGTTGCCGACGACGACATCGACTTCATTGACATCGCCGCTCATCCTCAACTCGCGAAATCTGCCCGGCCGAATCACTTGTTGCACTCGTCCTAGCAGCGCCTCAAGTAACCGCTCCTGGAGCGCGGGATGCGACACGGCCCACTCGACGTGACCGTCCGGGACATCTTCGGCCCAGGCATACGGCGCAATCGGCTGCCGGTCCTCATATCGCTGCCAGATCGGCAATTCTTGCCCGTCCGCCAACCGCAGGGTCTCGATCAGCCCCAGCTTCGCCGCCTCCGCCGCCCCCCACGGATGCAGCGCCTCCCCCCGAATCCGATCCCGGAAGCCAGGCGTGGCTTCGACCACGACGACGCCGAGCCCGAGCTCAACCAGCGCGTGCGCGGCACTGAGACCGGCAATGCCGGCGCCGATGATGACCACATCGGTGACGATCATGGACCATTCTCAGCGGCCTTCGCGGCCACAACCTCGTCCAGGGCACTCGCAACGGACCCAAATCGTTTCGCCCACGGTACATGGTTCGCCGCCTGTCACGACGAACATCGTACCGTGAGCGTCCGCCGCCGTCCGCTTCGACTCTTGTACCGAATAAATGCGCCATTCCTGCCGTTTATAGGCTCGAAGATCGAACATGGGTTCACGCAGTTCTTGTCCCCACCGGCCGTGCCGGGCGGATTGCAATGACCAAATTTGAATACTCGCTTCCGATTCGACCTCGATGCGCGAATTCGGTAGCCGTCCGAAGTCTCCGTTGCATTACAACCTTGCGGAAGATTTTTGGTGGACGTAATAAACGTGACGAAAACAGTCTCGTTTCCCTCATTTACAAGGGTCAAGACCTGTGGTTGACCCTGTGGCCGACAGGTCAACGTTCCTCGCAGCAGTGACCGTTCCGGAGTCACGGTGGGCTCTGGCGTTCGCATCGGATTCGGCGTCCGCGTCGGATTCGGCGTCCGCGTCGGATTCGGCGTCCGCGTCGCCCGTGGCGTCCGCGTTGGCCGGGGGGTTCGCGTCGGATTCGGGGTCCGGGTCGGGCTAATCCTGGATGTGGGGGCGGCGCCCCGCTGGCAGACGCCGACGTTGGGATTGTAGAGAGAGGTGCGCTGGCAGAAATTGCCGCTACAGCAGAAGGAGCCCATCGAGCACGGCTCGCCTTCGGCTTGGCACGGCTGGACAGCCCCGGTCGTGTTCCGCACCGCCAGGGCGCCGGCGGCAATCAGCCCGAACGCCGCCACCAGGTAGCCCCGCCGGGTGTTAGGCGAGGCAAGCGCCCGGGCCAGACCATCGAATCGACCGCCGTCCATTCGTTCCCCCGCCCGGCTTCCCGGTCTCGCGTCGCCCGCGTCCTCGATTGTTCCCCGCTACCCCGATTAAGGCAGCGCACCTGGATTGGTTCCAGTATATCCGGACCGTGAGCGGAACGCGCGGCTAGCCGAGATGATGCTGAAGCGCGGGCAGGGTGGCGCCGGCTCGATCATCCGCCTTCTTGTGCCGCTTGCACTTGGCACGAAGGTTTGCCAGTTGTTGCTTGCTCGCGCCCGCTTTGGCCTTCTGCTTGGCAACCGTGCAGGCGTTCTTCTTGTCTCCTTGATTCTTCTTCGCGGTACCTTTGGCCACTTGGGCGGATGTGAGTTGGTTCGGGCCGGAGACCCGGCCGCCCCGACCGAGGACCACCTCCCGATTGCCGTCCCCGCCGCGATCGACCGCGATCTCCCGACCCCCGCTCCGATCAATCGTGATCCGTTCGACGTTGCTCACGTTCGGCACCCGGGTGGTTTTCCCCGCCACCGTGACCGTGCTGTGCCCGATGACCTTACGTTCACGGACAATACGATCGTTCGACCGCGGTGGCGTGACGATGACCGACCGCTCCGATCGCGCGGGCGGCGACACGCTCGTTTTATTCCGTGATCCGGGTTTAGGCGTGTGTGGCGTGGATTGGCCCATCTTGGACAGCCACGATGGACCATCGTCGTCGCCACAGCCGATGCCGATAACCGCCCGGCCATGCTCAAGCACTTGCTTGCAATCGGCCGGCACCTCGGCCGTATTGCCCCCGGTTGGATTGCGCACGATCGTGACGCCCCGGCCGAAGTCCGGCGGCAACGACGGTTTCCGTTGTGATTTTGCCACCGGTGCTGGCGCCGCCGCGGCCGCGACGGGCGCCTTGGCAGGCGGGTGTCCACTGACGACCTCCGCCGCCGCTGGAGCCGGAGCCGGCTCCGCGACCGCGAGTGAAACATCGAGCGGTTCGACCGCCGCGGGTTCCACCTCGAGGGGCGCGGCGTCCAGCGACTCGCCAACGGTTGATCCGTTGTCAAGCGGCTCGGCAACGCCGGCATCGACCGGCTCGATGGGCGAGGCGGGTTCAGCTTCTGGCCCCGGGAGGTCGGAGGGCACATTGTCGCCTTGTTGCCACCACCCGACCCCGACGAGCCCGTGCGCGTCGCCGCCGGCGCTGGCCATCGTTTTCGGAACGCGACTAGTGACCGCATCGCCCGCCCGATCCGGGACCGGTCCCGAGCTGATGACGAGGATAGCCGTGACGAGCCGCAGCAGTGATTCGACTATCGCCACTCGCCCGCTCCTAACTCGCCGTGATCCGCCGCACCAGTGGTCCACACATCGTTGAGCATAAGTATACGTGATTCCATACCAATAGGGTTAGTGTTCAAGCTCGTTCTCGCGGCGCAACGCCACCATAGTGAAAGTCGAAAGCGACCAACGCTACCGAAAGGTATTGCGGATAACATTCCGCGCCGCGATTGCCGACCGTCCGGTAATTTCGGCGTCGATTCTGGGAAATTCCCACGTTTACGATGCTCGTCCCGGTCCTTGCCGCGCTCGATCGTGTCGGAAGTCGTATCCGATCGGAACCGGGCCGGGGCGGCCGCTCCGGTACTGTACATACAGGGGGTCTGGGTGCTCGGCCTGACTTGGTGCTTGCGCTCCAGCAGGCCGCCGTTCGCGGACAATGGCGTCCCCGGCGGTTCCGAGCGAACGGGAGGCGGGGACAGAGGGGGTGCAGCCCCGGTCCCCGCCTCTCGCCATTCTCCGAACGTCGCGGGCGGGGCGCTCAGTACCCGGCCTCCAGGTCAACAACATTGACCAAGTCCGTGCCGGCAACGAATCGCTTCGCGTTTTCAATCAGGATCTCGGTCCCGCGCTCCCAGTAACGAGGGGAGGCGCCAGAGGTGTGGGAGGTAATCAAGACATTGCCCATCTGCCACAGCGGCGACTCGGCCGGCAGCGGCTCGGGATCGACCACGTCCAGCCCGGCGCCGCCCAAATGGCCCGATTCGAGCGCCGCGATCAGGGCCGGGGTGTCAATCACGGGGCCCCGGCCCACGTTGTAGACGTAGGCGCCAGGCTTCATCGCCGAGAATTGATCGGCGCCGAGCAAGCCGGCGGTGGACGCGGTCAGTGGCAGGCTGGTGACGACATGGTCGGCGACAGCGAGCAACTCGGCCAAGCGCGACATCGGCGACAGCTCGATCGGCAAACCCAGCAGCGGCAGGTCGCGCCGGCGGACGCCAAGCAGTCGCAAGTTGAACGCCGCCGCCCGCGCCGCGATCGCGAGCCCGATGTCGCCCAGGCCAAGCAGCAGCAAGGTTTGTCCGTTCAGCTCGAACACGGCCCGGTGAGTCTCGGCATCCCGCCATTGATGACGCTCCTGGGCCCGCACCAAGTCCGGGATTTGGCGGGCAAAGGCAAGCATCATGGCCAGCGTGTGCTCGGCGATATTCGGCGCATGGACGCCGCTATTGTTGGTCAGGACGATGCCGCGCCGGGCCAGCTGGGCCAGCGGCAGGTTGTCCACCCCGGCGCCGCCGGTCTGGAGCCAGCGGACCCGGCCGGCGGCGGCCAGCAGCGACTCGTCAAACCGCCAAGCCGCGATCGCGTCCGCCTCCGCCACATCGGCGGCCGTCAGCGACTCCGCGACGAAGTCCACGGTCAGCCGTGGCACGGCCGCGCGAATCCTCTCGTGGGAGTCCGCCGGCACCGGTAACGAGACCACGAGCCGCCCTGACCGCGACGACGAAGCATCTGGCTCACTCATGGCAAAGATTTCCCTCACACATACTCAATTCCGATCGTCCTCGCCCGAAGCGATGCTCGGTTCGAACGTTCGCCCCATCCCGGAACATTGCTGGCCCGATTCGTGTCCGGACACCCGCCAAGACGGGCCGCTCTCCGGTATACTTGGAGCCGTGGCCTGATCGACGCGGGGGAATCGATGCGCCTACTCCTTGGTCCGTCGCAATTCAGATACCTTGCCGGATGGACGCGCTTGTCGCGTCCGGCGTTGGTTGCCGCCCTGGTGGTGGCTCTGCTGGCGGCCGGCCTGATCCCGGCGACAACCGTCGCCCAGTCAGGCTCGAACGAGCTGCGCATCGCGGTCGCCTTCCCTGACGACGGCTTGGCCGCCGACGAGCAGCTCTGTCTCGCCCTCTATCCCGGCGCCGCCCGGGATTTTAGCGCGCCGCCGCTCCAGTCTCGCTGCCTCGATCCCGGCGGTAGCCTCGCCACATTCGCTGGTATCGCGCCGGGTACGTATCAGCTCGTCGCGCCCAGCGTCGGCTCCGTCCTAGATCAAAACCGCTACCAGCTCCAAGCGGCGGAAACCAGCATTCCCGAGGATCTCGGCAACGCCTCCTACGAGGCGAGCCTACCGCTGGCGCTGACGCCGGAGCTGTCCGGCACCACCGGCCAGGTCCGCTTGAACGTCTACGGCTGCCCCCCCGGCACCGACGGCGAGGGCGACGCGACGCTCTGGAAGAGTGAATGCACGAGCCCGGTTGCCGGCGTCTCCCTTTCCCTCCAAGGGATCGGTAGCATCGGTGACACGTCCGTGGCCGACGTCACGGCCGGCGAGCGGGCGACCGCGGGGCGGGTTGAGTTCGCGAATCTGCCGCCCGGCGAGTACGAGATCCGCGGCGTCGATAGCGCGGAGTTCGTCAACGTCGAGACCAATCCCGCCTTGGTGGTCGAGTCAAACATCGACGGCAGCCTGGGCGTGGTCGATCCGGCCGAAGGAATCTCGCTGCGTCCCTCCGAGATCAAGAATATTGATGTGTTTCTCGTCCTCACCGATAACCCGACACCAATGGTCGTCAGCCCGATCCCGGCCTCCGTCGCCATCGGCGCCCCCACCGGTCCATTTTCGTCGGCGAACCCCAGCACCGCCTCGATCGCGATCGACTTGACCCTGTTGCACCCGCTGCCGGAGGTTGGCGGCGGCCTCTCCGACGACGCCGTGGCCAATCGGGCGAGCGATGACGCCGCGGTGCCTGACTCGTAGCCCCGCCAGCCCGAGGAGACAATGACCAATCTTCACAATATCCTTGGTACGCTGGTGGTGCTGGCGTTCCTCGGGCTGACCGTCATCAATGTGCTCCGTGTCACCGGCCGCCCGGTCGCCGTTGCCGCTCCGCTCTCCTATGCCGCGGCGGCGCTGCTCGTGATTCAGATCGTGATCGGCTTCGCCTTGCTCGGCGGCGGTCTCGATGTGACGCCGCTCCACTATGTCCTTGCCCTGCTCGCGATCGTGACCGTCGCTTTGGAGCACGGCTATGCCCGTGCCCAATCGGCGCCGGAACTGCGGGCGATGGTCTCCCTGCTCGCGACCGGCGCGACGACGATCCTGGTGACCGCCGCCCACATCATTGGCTCATCAAACTAATCGGCGACACCAATCACTGCCCGTCCGGTACCCCGTCACCGCTTCGTCAGCCCGGCGATCGCACGCGGCCGTCGAGCAGTTCGTTGACCACCTGAAGCAAATGATCCAGGTCGAACGGCTTGCGGATAAATGGCACATCGGGCATGTCGGGCTGGGGCGGTATCGCGCTGATCAGCACCACCGGGATCGCCACCGGCCGCGCTTGCAGCAGGCGCGCCAGCTCTTTTCCATTGAGTCGCGGCATCATCACATCGGAGACCACGAGGTCGACCTCGCCGCGCTCAACCCACTCCAGCGCCCCCACCCCGTCGGTTGCCGACCGCACCGCGAACCCTTCATCGCGGAAGAGCTGGGTCAAGAGACTGACGATGTGCCGGTCATCATCGACGACCAGCACCTTGAATTGCAGGTTGATGGGTGACCCCGGCGACATCGCGTATCCGGCCACGTACCGCTTCGCTCCGTATCCAGTTCGTGTCCGCAATAAGAATGCCGCGATCCCCCACGTCTCGGGGCCACGGTCGCGCCGTGTCCATTCGCGGTACGCTTGGCCGAGCGGCGCGGCGCGGGACCCGCGGTGTGGCGCCGTTGATTCGTTGATAGCGAACAGGAGTTGGTCGCTCATGCGTCGTCGATTGCTCATGGTCCTCATGTGCGTCATCGGAGCGCTCTCCGTAACGCCTGGCCTGGCCCAAGACGCCACCCCGGTCGCGACCCCCGTCTCGCCCACCGCCGGCGCCTCCGGTATCGGCGACCCGTACTATCCTGAGCTGGGGAACGGCGGCTACCAGGTCGAGCATTACACGCTTGATCTGGACCTCGACATCGACGCCGGCAGCATCAACACCGCGACCGCCACCCTCGACGCCGTCGCCTGGCAAGACCTCACCCTGTTCAATCTCGACTACCGGGGCCCGGAGATCGATCAGGTCACGGTCAACGGCGCCGCCGCCGAGTTCTCACGCGAGGACCAGGAGTTGGTGATCGAGCCCGCCCAATTGCTCGAGGCCGGGGCGTCGTTCACGGTCGCCGTGACCTATCACGGGATGCCGGGCGGCGGCGATACGATGTTCACCCGCGGTTGGTGGACGACCGAGAGCTCGATTTTTGCCCTGGGTGAGCCCACCGGCTCGGAAGCGTGGTACCCCGTCAACGGCCACCCGCTGGACAAAGCGTCGTACACAATGCGGCTCACGGTCCCAAAGCCGTACGCGGCGGTCGCCAACGGCACCCTGACGGACGTCACCAGCACCGCGACGACGACGACCTACACCTGGGAGGCGCCGGATGAGATGGCCAGTTACCTGGTCACGTTCCACGCCGGTCCGCTGGTGGTCGAACGGCAAACCGGACCGGACGACTTGCCGATCATCAATGCCTATCCGCCGAACGTCACGCCCGAGGAGCGGGAGCAATTTGCCCGGGTGCCGGAAATGATCGAGCATTTCGAGACGCTGTTCGGCCCATTCCCGTTCGCATCGTTCGGCAACACCGTGGTCGACGAGGACTTTCCGGCCGCGCTCGAAACGCAAACCATGGTGATCTATGGCCGGCCGGCCGTCTCGGAAACGGTCGTCGCCCACGAGCTGGCCCATCAGTGGTTCGGCAACAGTGTCAGCCTCGAACGATGGCAGGACATCTGGCTGAACGAGGGTTTCGCCACCTACGCCCAGACGCTGTGGGACGAGTATCTCGATGGCCCGGAGGTCCTGGACCTCGTCGACCAACAAGTCTGTGCCGCGCTTGATGCGGCAGAGGCCGGCGGCGCCCGCGGTCAGCTCCAGATCGGGGACCCGGGTCCCGACCGGCTGCTCGACTTCGCGGTCTACGGTCGCGGAGCGCTCACCCTCCACGCCTTGCGCCTGCAACTTGGCGACGAGACGTTTTTCGACATCCTCCGCGAATGGAACGAGCGCTACTTCCACGGCCACGCCACAACCGGCGAGTTCATCGCCCTGTCCGAGGAGCTAAGCGGCGCCGAGCTGGATCAGTTCTTCGATGTCTGGCTCGTCAACGCGCCATCGCCTGGTCTCGAACTAACTGGTGCGCTGGCGACCGCCTGCGCCGACAGCGCGACCACGGACCTGAATTTGATCGGTATGTAGTACTTGGCACGTCCTCGTGGGGTCGATGGCACCGTATCTGCACCTATCGAAGCAGAGTTGGCCGTCCTGATGACGGCGAGCTTGGACAGCGGAACAACGGCGTATCCCTCTTTCAAGTTAGCGTGAGGGCACGTCCGGAGCGTTCGTCTCGCTCCTGCCGCATGGTCCAGTTGGACTAGGAAAGGATACCGTGGTGGCTGCCACAATGAAGAACGAGATTCGTGAGCACATGCCCGTCGTTTGCTCGGACGGGGGCCAGTTCGGCACCGTTGACCAGGTCGAAGGGGCGAGCATCAAGCTCACTAAGGACGACCAGGGCCAGCATCACTGGATCCCGATGAGCTGGGTGACGACCGTTGATGAGCATGTCCACGTTGACCGCCCGGGCCAGCAGGCGATGCGGGAATGGAAGACCGAGTCCCCGGAGCGCCAGCCGGTAACCGGCAGCTAGGCGAATGCGCCGCGCTGATGCAACAATACCCCGTCCCTACCCGGACGGGGCATTGTTGGGTCCCGGCTCGCTTGGTCCTCGCTCGGCATCAGGACGTGACGTCCGCCAACCCGCCCGGCCGATGAGCGGCACAAATCGGACTCGGCCCAGGGGATGCTCCGTGAGCCGGTCCCCGCGCCGCTCGATCATGACGAGCCGCTGATCTTGCGGTTCGCCGATTGGGATCACGATCCGGCCGTTCTCGGCGGAGAGTTGTGCCTGGAGCGGCTCCGGCAGGCGGGGCGCCGCCGCGGTGACGATAATTCGGTCGTAGGGGGCATCCGGTGGATACCCGATGGTGCCATCACCGACATGGACATGGACGTTTCGATAGCCAAGCTCGTCCAGCAGGCGCTTCGCCGCCAGCGCAAGCTCCGGGTGCCGCTCGATTGATGTCACTTGCATTGCCAGGCTCGCCAGGATCGCGGTCTGATAGCCGGACCCGGTGCCGATCTCTAGGACGCGCTCGGTCCCGGCGAGGGCCAGCGCCTCCGTCATCAAGGCCACCACATAGGGCTGGGAGATGGTCTGGTCGAGGCCGATCGGCACCGCGTCGTTCGTCCACGCCAAGGCGGACAACTCCTCCGGCACGAACCGATCGCGGGGTACCGTCGCCATCGCCGTCCGGACTCGTTCGTCCCGGATCCCCAAGTCCCAAAGCTCGCGCATCAGGGCGTCAATCTCAGGTTGGCGAGCGCCCGCATGGTCTGACGGGTTCATTCCATCCCCTTATCGTTCGGCAGGTCGCGGGCTCATCGTCAGCCACGATCCAGCATGAATGAGCTACCGTGCCGGCGCCGAAGCGGAAGCAATGACCGCATGCCCGGTGGTGGTCATTTTCGACGAATGCAATACCCGGACCGTGCTAGGATAGACGATGAAATTGGCGGGCCCGAACGGTCTTCAGCGGGCTCATGGGATTGTGAGGAGTTGGGCGAGCAGTGGATCCGCAAATCTTTGGCGAAAACTGGGTCGTCGTCGGCTTCATGACCCTCGCCGCCTTCGCCATGGGCATGGCCCTCCTCCTCGTCAGTTGGGTCATCGCCCCCGCCCGCCCGAACCCGACCAAGGCCGCCCCCTACGAGAGCGGCGTGCCGGACGTTGAGCCGGTCAAAGCCCGGTATACGCCGCGCTTCTACGTGGTCGCCATGCTCTTCGTCATCTTCGACATTGAGGCCGTGTTCATCTTTCCGTGGGCGGTCATCTTCGATGAGCTTGGCCTGTATGGGTTCGTCGAGATGGTCTCCTTCATCGGTTTACTCTTTGCCGGGTACATCTACGCCTGGAAGAAAGGGGCCCTCGAATGGGTCTGATCGACGATCGCTTCGAAAAGAACGTCTTCATCACCTCGCTCGATTTCCTCTTCAACTGGGGGCGCCGGTCATCGCTCTGGTGGCTCCAATTCGGGCTTGCCTGTTGCGCGATCGAGATGATCTCCGCTTCGATGCCCCGCTTCGACATGGCCGAGCGGTTCGGCATGCTCTACCGGGCCACGCCGCGCCAGGCCGACCTGATGATTATCGCCGGCACCGTGACCAAGAAGATGGCGCCCGTGGTGCGGACCCTCTACGACCAGATGTCCGACCCGAAGTGGGTGATCTCGATGGGGAGCTGCGCCAATGTCGGCGGCCCCTACGACACCTACGCCGTGGTCCAGGGGGTCGATCAAGTGATCCCGGTCGACATCTACGTGCCAGGCTGCCCACCAACCCCGGAATCGCTCTATTACGGCATCCTCGAGCTGCAAAACAAGGTCATCAAGTACGACACCATGGCGCGCAAGCAAGGCGCCAGCGCCGCCGACAAGATGCGGCTCGAGGAGCGCTACGAGGCGATGACCGCCGTCCGCGGCTAGTCGCGCCGCTCCCGGCGCGGCAGCGATCATCAGGGCCGAACCGCTCGCACATCCGAGGCAACCAGCATGACCGACTCCACCGATCCGAAGCGTCAGCCGCCGGAGCATCCCCACCCGGAGCCGCCAGTTGCCCCGGAGAGCACCGCTCCCATTGCCGACCCGGAAGGGCTGGCAGCGGCGGTCGCCCAACCAACCGACCCGAGCGCCGGCGGCAGCCAGACGGAACCAACCGCGACCCAAGAAGCGGCCGTGAGCGCCGGCCACGAGCTGGCCAATGTCGAGGCCATGGTCGAGCGGATGGACGACAGCGGGACGGCCGACACCGATCCCTGGGGCCGGGCCGCGTATGTCCATGAGGACGTCGAGCGTCATCCCGCGGTCCGCGTCATTCGGGAGCACTTCCCGCGGACGATCGTTGACCTCGTCCGATTCCGCGACGAAACGACGGTCCACGTCCGCCGGGAGGATTTGCGGGCGGTCTGCGCCGTCTTGCGTGACGATCCCCGCGTGCGGTTCAACGCTCTGAGCGACCTCACCGCGGTCGATATGCTCCGCCTGCGACTGCAGCCGCGGTTCGATGTCGTCGTTCAGCTCTATTCCCTCGCGAACCGGGTCCGCCTCCGGCTGAAGGCCGGGTGCGATGACGGCCAGCCCGTGCCCTCCCTGGTGCCGCTCTGGAATGGCGCCAACTGGCTGGAGCGGGAGGTGTACGACATGTTCGGGATCGTCTTCGAGGGCCATCCCAACCTGCGCCGGATGCTGCTCCCGGACGACTGGGAAGAGGGGCATCCGTTGCGGAAGGACTACCCCCTGCGGGGCTGGCGCGAGTTCCCTGTCTATAACCAAGAGCGCACCGTGGGCCGGGTTCGCACCCGGTGGACCGGACGAGGACCAAGCTAATGTCATCCACCACTGAACGCCAGTACACCAGCGACATCGAGGCCGCCGGCGAGCCGATGGAGCCGGGTTCCGACTTTGTGCGCGACGTCGACGCCCTCGGCACCTTGAACATCACCGAGGATGTCCGGCTGGCGGACGGCGCCCGCCAGCTAACGCTCAACATGGGCCCCCAGCACCCCAGCACCCACGGCGTGCTCCGGGTCATCCTTAAGCTCGACGGCGAGATCGTCACCGAGTGTGACCCGATCATCGGCTACCTGCATCGCGGCACCGAGAAGCTGGGTGAGAACCACCGCTACGCCCAAGTCATCCCCTGGACCGACCGCACCGACTACGTCGCCGCGCCCGCCAACAACCTCGGCTGCGCCCTGGCGATGGAAAAGCTCTGCGGGCTCGAGGCGCCGGAGCGGGCCCAGTACTGGCGCGTCATTATGGCCGAGCTGGCCCGCATCGCCTCCCACCTGGTCTGGCTCGGCACCCATGCCCTCGACATCGGCGCCCTCTCGATGTCGCTCTACTGCTTTCGCGAGCGCGAGTTGATCCTGGACCTGTTCGAGACGTTTTGCGGCGCCCGCCTGACCACCAACATGATGGAGATCGGCGGCTTCTCGCGGCCCATTCCCCAGCATTTGCCAAGCATGGTGCGCGATTTCACGAAAGTCTTCCCGCACCGGCAGCACGAGTACGCCACCCTGCTCTCGGCCAACCCGATCTGGATGGCGCGGACCAAGGGCGTCGGCGTCATCACCAAGGAAGCGGCGATTTCCTACGCGATGACCGGCGCCTGCCTGCGCGGCTCCGGCATCAACTACGACATCCGATCGGCGATTCCCTACTGCGTCTACGACCGGCTCGATTTCGAGGTGCCGCTCGGCACCCACGGCGACACCTACGACCGTTACCTGGTCCGGATGGAGGAGATGCGGCAGGCGATCCGGATTATTGAGCAGTGCCTGGACGCGGTCGAGCCGATGGACACGCCGCTGATGGCCTACGAATCGTCCTACGTCATCCCCCCGCACAAGGGCTCGATGACGACCGCCGAGGATATGCAGCGCCACTTCATCTGGGTCATCAAGGGTTTCAGCCCGCCGGTCGGTGAGGTCTACGTCGCGATTGAGCACCCCAAGGGCGAGCTCGGTTACTACATCGTCTCCGACGGCAGCCCGCAGCCGTACCGGTTCCGGATCCGCTCCGCCGACTTCGTGAACTTGAGCATCCTGCCGCATCTCGCCCAAGGCGCAATGCTGGCGGACATGGTCGCCCTCATCGGCACCATCGACATCGTCCTCGGCTCGGTCGACCGGTAACGGTGAAAAGAGCAATGCAATGACGGTCACGATTGCGGCTCCGGGCAGCCAGCGAATGGTGCTTGAGAATGTCAGTTGGGAGACGTATGAGCGACTACTCGCTGACCACATCGATCAAAGCGCTCCACGCTTCTCGTACGATCGTGGTCTGCTTGAAATCGTGATGCTCGGGCGAGATCACGAAGAGGACAATCGCTGTATCGCCCGCCTTGTCTGGCTCGTCGCGGCGGAAATCGGCATTGACCTGGTTGACGTTGGCTCGATGACGTACCGGCGCGCCGCCGAGCAGCGAGGGTTTGAAGCCGATTCGAGTTTCTACATTCAGCACGCCGGGGTTGCGCGAAGTGAAGACTTTGACGTGTCTGACGGTCCCCCGCCAGACCTTGTGATTGAGATCGATGCCAGCCGCTCGTCCCTCAACAAACTGGACCTCTACTTTCGGCTTGAGGTGCCGGAGGTCTGGATCTGGGAGCTCGGACGGGCGAAGTTCTTCGTGCGGGGAAGCGACCGATATGATGAGGTGAGCCAGAGCCGGGCTCTCCCCTGCTTCACCACCGACGTGGTGACGAGGCTAACCGAGGAGAACCGATCTCTCACGAGCAGCGAATTGTACCGTTCCATCGTCGCCTGGGCACGCTCGCTCTAACCGCATCGCGCCATTCAGACACGACCGTGGACCAACCGGCGCCGGGCGGTCAGGAGCACCGCCGCGGCCGCCACGCCAAGCACAATCACACCACTGAAGAACACCAGGCCGGTCTGCCCATCTGGCGCCACGAGTGACTGACCCCGGAGCGCCTGCCAGGTCAGCAAGCCGACCAGCCCGAGACCGCCGAATCCGGCGATGACGGTTAGCCGCGCCCGATCCGACAGGGTGAGCCAGGGCGCGGGCATGAGCAGAAGCAACCAGCCAATCACCGGCATGCCCTGCAAGGCGTGCAGGCCGACGAAGTGCGGCACCCGAAGATCGCCGCCCACCGTGCTCCAACCAACGATGGGAAGGCCCGGGCCACCATCCTCCACGCCGACCGCATGGGCGCCGATGTGGTCCGAGCGGTCGCTCGTTCGCAACGATTCGGATTGGGCCGGCGTCGCTTGCGGCATCATGACGGCGACCAACATCCCAACCAGGCCGATGATGATGCCGAAGCGGAGCGCGCGGGCCATGACCGGGTTGGCGAACCGCTGGCGCAGGAGCAGGATCGCGACGACCAGACTAGCGAGCCAGAGGATGATGATCGCGATCGTCATCCACTGCCACAGCATGATGTCCAATGGTGTCGTCTGGTTGAAGTGGCTCCGAACGCCGCGCATCGCCTGGTACAAGATCATCACCTGCTCGAACACCAGCGTCGCGGCGATCGCCCAGGACGCGATCGCGACCACCCGGCGCCGGCCCTGGATGAACGTCAGCAGCCAGAGCAAGGTGAAGGTGTAGATCGCGATCGAGATCGCGAATTTCGCCGGCTTCAGCCAGGCCGGTTCGTTCAGCACCTGACGTGGATCGACCAAGATCCCGATCAGCATCGCCGCCAGGACGACGAGCATGATTGCTCCCGCGAGGGCGAGCGGCGGGTTCTGCCGCCATGCACGACCGAAGGCGGAGAGCGGGCGGGCGGGAGACGCGAATGAGCGGACGCCTAACTCAGCCACGGGCGATCCTTTCCGATGGAATGGGCGCGACCCAGAAGGGCCGAACCACGTTGCAAGGTTGGCCGGGAGGCCATCGCGATCGCTCGTGAGCTCCCGAGCCCGCGCCCTATCGCCAACGGCGTCCGTCCGTGCTACGCTGCAACAACCTAACGTGTGTTAGGTATCCATAACCTAACACGTGTTAGGCAACGTGTCAACGACGGCGGTCGCGGCCCCGATCGCGGACGCACCATCACAAAGGATGAAGCAAGCCAGTGGCGACGACGCAACGGCGGCGGAATCACATCGGAGAGGGAGACCGGCTCCGAGCGGAGCTGATTGCCGCGGCGGGGCGTGTCCTCGCCGCCTCACCTGATCGCTCGGAGCTGTCCTTGCGAGCGGTGGCGCGCGAGGCCGGCGTTGCCGCGCCGTCGGTCTACCTGCAATTCGCGGACAAGGCGGAGCTGGTGGCGGCGGTGCTCCGGGACCATTTCGATCAGTTGCGGATCGCGATCCTCGACGCCATGACCGGCATCGCCGACCCGGCCGCCCGGCTGCGCGCCGGGTGCCTCGCCTATTGCCGGTTCGGCCTCGACCGGCCGGGACCCTACCGCGTCCTATTCGAGCACAAGCCCGCCGATCCCCACCGGGTGCGACCGTTCGGCCAGGGCGACGATCCCGGCGCCCGGGCGTTCGCCACCCTGGTTGAGGCCATCAACGATTGCATGACCGCGGGCATCGCTCCCACGGGCGACCTGTTTCAGCGAGCGGCGGCCGTCTGGTGCGGCATGCACGGCTACGTCACGCTGGTCCGCGCCCAACCCGGATTCCCCTGGCAACCGGTCGAGGCCCAGATCGAAGATCTCCTCGTGGGTCTGGTTGGCATCCTGCGGCGCCGGCCGGCGCCACCGATCGCGGCGGACGGTCACCATCCGAATGATCCCGCGTGGTGAGCGAGATCGATCGGACGCGGCGTCGACGGTGCATCCCCACACGATCGCGGCGAGACGCATGCGCCGGAACCCTGTAGAATTGGCGCGCACACCGGTCGTGGTCGCCGCGACCGGTGTGGCATGGGCTGGCAGCGGAGTCGAGAGGTAGCTACCCCGGATGGATCAGCCAATCTGGCTGACGTTCATCGTCGCCTTTATTCTGATGAACGTCCTGCTCGTGGGCATGGCCTACATGACCCTGTTCGAGCGCAAGGTGCTGGCGGCGATGCAGGACCGGGTCGGTCCCAACCGCTCCGGGCGCTTCGGACTGTTGCAGCCACTCGCTGACGCGGTCAAGCTGCTCGGCAAAGAAGACCTGATCCCCAAGCACGCCGACAAGGTCATCTTCTACTTTGCCCCGCTCGTCATCTTTGTCACCGCCATCGTCCGCGTGGCCGTGATCCCGTTTGGCAATCAGATCGAGATCGGCGGCCAGCCGGTCGCGCTGTTCGCGGCCGATCTCAACGTGGGCGCTCTCTTCCTGCTCGCCTTCGGCTCGCTCGGCGTCTACGGCATCATCCTTGGCGCCTACGCCTCCGCCAACCGGTACTCCTTGCTCGGCGGGCTGCGCGCCGCCGCCCAGGTCGTCTCCTACGAGATTATTCTCGGACTCTCGCTGGTTGGCGTCTTTCTCCTCTCCGGGTCATTGAGCGTTCGCCAGATCATGTTGCAGCAATCGGCCGAGCTCCAGGTCGGGCCGCTGACGATGCCAAACTGGTTCATCCTGTCGCAGCCGCTGGCCTTCGTCCTCTTCATGATCGCCGCCGTGGCCGAGACCAACCGGGCCCCATTCGATATGCCGGAGGCCGAATCGGAGTTAATTTCCGGGTTCCATACCGAATACTCCGGTTTCCGCTTCTCCTTCTACTTCCTCGGCGAATACATCAATATGATTATCGTCTCGCTCTTTGCCGCGACGCTCTTCCTAGGCGGGGTCGATGGGCCGGGTGCCGACCGCTATTGGGGGCTCGGCGTTCTCTGGCTGGTGCTGAAGGTAACGGTCTTCCTCTTCTTCTACATCTGGCTCCGCGCCACCCTGCCGCGGTTTCGCTACGACCAATTGATGGGCATTGCCTGGAAGGTGCTGCTCCCCTTGGTCTTGCTCAACATCATCGTCACCGCCTTTATCCGCCTAATCGGAAACGGGCAAATCTTCTAGTGGAGGCGGGAGCGGGCTCATGTCCTGGGAAGTAATCATCTTTTACCTCCTCGCCCTGGTGAGCATCCTCTCCGCCGGCGGCATCGTGATCGCCAGCAACCCGGTCCACGCCGGGGTCTTTCTCATCCTCAGCCTCTTCAACACGGCCGGCATCTTCGTCATGTTGGGCGCCGAGTTCCTGGCCGCGGTCCAGGTCATCGTCTATGCCGGCGCCGTCCTGGTGCTGGTCCTCTTCGTCTTGATGCTGGTCGATCCCGATGACTTGCCGGAATTTCATGCCGGCCGCCCGGTGCAACGGGTCGTCGCCATCCTCCTCGGCGTGATTCTGCTGCTCGAAGTCGGGATCGCCATCCTGAACCGCACCATCGTCGGCGCCCGCGGCAACGCGGACGCGATGACGATTGAGTTCCTAGGCGGCAACGTGCAGGCCGTGGGCAACGTCCTCTACTCAAACTATTTGCTCGCCTTCGAAGTGGTCTCCCTGGTCCTCCTGGTCGGCGTCATCGGCGCCATTGTCCTGGCCCTACCGGAGCGGCTCGGCGAGCGAATCCGTCACCGCCGGGATACGATCTCGCTGGCGCACGCCCGCGGCGTCGACATGGCGCTGCCGGAGGGCGTCCGCGGTGAATCCCCGATTCCGGTACCGGGCGCGCGACGGGAGGAACCGGTCGCGGAGGCGACACGCGAGTTGATCATGACGCGCGACCCGGATAGCTACACCGACATTGGCGAACCTGGCGAAGCACGCTTCCGCCCCCGGTAGCGATGACCGTTCGGGAGTTTAGATCACGCGCGTTGACGCGGTAGAGGTTGAACTCGGATGACAGAGCTTGGGGTCAATCATTTCCTGTTCTTGAGCGCCGCCCTTTTCATCATCGGCATGATGGGCGTGCTGACCCGCCGCAACATTCTGATCATCTTCATGTGCATCGAGCTGATGATGAACGCGGTCAACCTGTCGTTGATCGCCTTTGCCTGGGAATCGAACACCATGTACGGCCAGGCATTCGTCCTCTTCACCATCGCCATCGCCGCCGCCGAGGCCGCCGTCGGCCTCGGCATCATCATGGCTCTCAGCCGCCAGGTCTACACCGTCGACATCGACGAAATGAACACCCTGCGCGATTAGTACGAACGTTGGATGAATGGTTCAGCCTTGGCACCGGCTCCGTTCTCCCAGAATTGGGAGAGGGGTTGGGGGCTCACTCCCGGACAGTTTGGAGTGAGGAAGCCGACAGGGGCCTTCGATGCGAGGCCGCTGGGTGATGACCGACCAGCAGATCGTTCCGGAGGAATCCCGTGTCGACTCGGGTTCGATTGTTGCACGACTAGATGCGTCAGGTCGAAGCATCGGTGCCCGCGGTTTGGGCGGCCCGCGGCCGGGTGCTGGCGCTGTTTGCGGCGTGGGTGTTGTAGGCAAGGTCGGTGACGCTGCTCAAAGTGGCCGCCACGTTGCCGCTGTCGGCCACCGATCCGAGCCTGTCCGCGGGCTCGATGGCCAAGCTCGACCCCGAGCGCGATACTGGCGCCGTCTCCGAGCTCAACACCGGCGACTGATACCGAGGATCACCTCGAGGTCCACCACGCCAAGGGGCATAGCCCGGCGGCTCAGGAGGGAGCCATGCGTCAAGAGTTGCTGACTGGTCTGGAGCGGTTGACCGCCGTGACGGCGCTGCTGAACCGGATCCGGCTTCAGGAGCCGCGGGGTGGCGTCTGGGAGGCGGCGGATATGCAGTGGTGGTGGCGGCGTCCCCGGGTCAGTGACGAGGTCGCGTTGCCGGTCTGGTTCGACGACGCGGACCAGCCGATCGCCGCGGCAGTGCTGACCGAGTGGCCGCACGCCTGGTGGCTGGACGTCATCCGATTGCCGGGGTTGACATTGACGCTGGACGACCTGGCCAGGCCCGCGTGGGCGCAACTCGAACGCCGGGAAGGATCGCCGGCGATCGAGTCGATCGTGCCGTCCGACGACGTCGAGCTCGGCGTCTGGTTCGAAGGGCGGGGGTTCGCGGTGGCCGGTGAGTCGTGGTCCGGCTGGCAGGCGGCGGCCGACCGGCCGGCCGTGGCGGCACTGCCGACCGGCTACCAGCTCGTGGACCGTGCGGTCCGCGGCGTTGACGCCGCACCGGGGCATCCGATGGCCGCCCGCAACGGACCCGAGGTCGAAGGCCGGTTGCGGCAGACCACGCTCTATGACCCCCGGCTTGATCTGGCGGTGCTGGCAGCCGACGGATCCGTGGCCGGGTACTCGCTGTTCTGGTCCGACCCGGTCACCGGCGTCGGGCTGGTCGAGCCGGTCCGGGTCGAGGACGAGCACGCCGGCCGCGGGATCGGGTACGCGATGATCAGCGCCGGTCTGGACCGCCTGGCCAGGGCGGGCGCCACAACG
>JALZJP010000118.1 GCA_030859715.1 Chloroflexota bacterium | reverse complement strand
GAACGCCTCAACGGCACCGCCCGCCGCGAGTTCTGGGAGTGCTACGACGGCGACCTCGACCTGCCCACGCTCCAGGCCGCCCTGCGCCAGTGGGAAGTCCAGTACAATACCGAGCGACCACACCAAGCGCTCGCCTATCGCACCCCCTGCCAAGAGCTTGACCACCTTCAGTCTCATATGTCCTGAACCAGCACAGTTCGTTGACCGTGGTTCCCGGCTCCGCTATCCTGACCGGAGCGGAATCCCGTACGTTCATTCAGCGATCGACTCTCCGTCGATGGGCTGAAAGCTACCCGGCAGAGGCGTTCCGAATATGGATCAACTCAATTTGCTCAGCGTCGCCGAGACTGCCCAGCGTTTGGATCGTTCAACCGAGCAGGTCCGCCGCTACCTCCGCGAGAAGCGTCTCCGCGGTCACCGGATCGGCGGTCAGTGGTTCATCGAGGCAAAGGCGCTGACCGAGTTTCTCGATCACGCGGTCACCGAACGTGGGTTCATGGCTCGGCTCCGCGCTAGTCATGAGCCCGATCCGCTGGGCGCCACGATTGGGATGACGACTGGTGGCGGCAGCAATATCGCCGCCGGCAAAGCTGTCTATCGGCGGGCCGATGGGCGGAGGCGGTAGCAGTTGGCCGAAGATCGCGCCAAGCCATCGTTCGGCGGTAGCGTTGCCGACTTTCTCGGCCCAACGGGGAACGCGGACCTGGTCTCGACTGAACGGCGCGGCGACGACGCGCGGGAATTGCTGGTGGCCTTCGTTGACTCGTCGGCCCTAGTTGCCCTCGCCGATGCGGGCGATTCCTCGCATCAGGCCGCGGTCGCCGCGTATCGCGAGCTCCTCGACGCTGGCTATCTCCTCTTCACCACCGACTACATGATCGTCGAGACGTGCGAGCTGTTGGGCGCCGGGCCAGGGCCGGACGTCGCCAGGCAATGGCTGCGGCTCTGCCGGCTGCCGGCGTACCACGTCGACGACCGGGACTTCGCCAAGGCACGAGATTTGACGCTCGACAGCTCGCAATCCCCCGCGGTCAGCCTGACCGACGCGATCAGCCTGACCGTGATGGATCGACTCGGCGTGACGGATGTTTTCGCGGTCGATCAATCGGTCTTGGTCGCGATCTCCTGACCCGGCACTCCGCCAAGGAACGAGAGATCCGTCGCGGCGGAGAACTCGAGCGCGGCGGCCCGCGAGATGTGGTAGGCGCCAACCGCGTCGTTGATATCGAGCGTTTCGACCGGGGAGTGGGAGTAGAGCCGGGCCAGGTTGAGGACGCCGGTGGGAATCCCGGCCCGAACGAGATGGACGGCGGCGGCATCCGAGTTGCCACCGTAGAAGAGCGCCCGTTGCACGGGGATTTGGTTCGCCGCGGCTATTTGCAGCAAGAAGTTCAGGATCGCGGGCTGGACGATGATGCCGCCGCCGGAGCCCTGGCTGACGACCGTGACCACCGGTCCATGCCCGATCCGCATCGAGAGGTCACGGCTGGCGGTAACGTCCGGCGTGCCGCCCGAGGGCATGGTGTCGAGGACAATGGCGGCGGTCGGGTTGAGCCGGTACGTGATCATTTGGGCGCCACGCAGGCCGATCTCTTCTTGCACGGTGGAGACGAAATGCACGGTCGCCGGCGGCCGCTCGTCCTTCAGCGAGATTGCCAGCTCGACCAGGATGGCGCAGCCGATCCGGTTGTCGAGCGCCTTACCGGAGAAGCGTTCGGGGTTCGCTAGCGCCCGCATCGGCGCCTCGTAGGCAATCGGGTCGCCCACCTCGATCCCCAGCGCCGTTACCTCGGCGGCCGAGTCAAAGCCCAGATCGATATAGAGGTCACGCAGGGGCGGGACGCTGAGCCGTTCCGCCGGCGGCGTGATATGGCCAGCCTTGGCCCCGACCACCCCGGCGTGTCCCTTCACCCGGACCGCCCGCCCGACCAACAATGATTCGATGATGCCGCCAAGGCGCTCGAAGCGGATCATGCCGTCCGGCTCGACCGCCTTGACCACGCCGCCAATCTCGTCCGAGTGGGCGGCGATCATCAATGACGGAGCATCGGCCTCCGCCCGCTTGGTGGCGACGATGTTGCCGAACGCATCGATGAACACGTTATCGACGTGCGGCGTCAGGTCGGCCCGCAGCCGTGCCACCATGGGCTGCTCATGCCCAGCCACCGCGTCAATCTCGGCATAGGCGCGCAGGCGCTCGACCAACCGTTCCCGTATCTGATCGTCCGCGCCGTCGCGATCGGTCCGCGGTGTCGTCAAGGTGCAATCCCTCTCTCCGGTGACGGGGTGGCTGGATGTCGGTTCTTCGCGGTTGCCGAGAAATTCAATACATCTATAATATGGCGCACTCCGCCCGCTGTCCGCGGGGACCAGCTTCGCACCCGCCTGCGGGTCGCGGTCCGCCCGCTGCATCCTTGACGATAGTCGTGAGTCGTGAGTCGTAGGTCGTGAGCCGTAAGTCGCAAGCAGCGTGAGCCGTCACTCACGACTCACGACTTGCGACTCCAGAGGAGGCACCCGGTGAAGCAGTACACCGCCGATCGGATCCGAAACGTCGGCCTCTTTTCCCATGGCGGAGCCGGCAAGACGTCCTTAGCCGAAGCGCTCCTCTACGATTCCGAGACTGTCAACCGGCTCGGTAAGGTGGAAGACGGCACCACCGTCACCGATTTCGATCCAGACGAGATCAAGCGGCGGATCTCGGTCAGCACCGCGCTTGCCCCCTTGTCTTGGAAAGACACCAAGATCAATCTCATCGATGCCCCTGGCTACGCCGATTTCCTCGGCGAGGTCAACTCGGCATTGCGGGTCTCGGACGGCGCGATCGTCCTGATCGATGCCTCAGCCGGGATCGAGGTCGGAACCGAGCAGGCGTGGCGCTTGCTCGACGATCGCACCATTCCTCGTCTCGTCTTCATCAACAAGATGGATCGTGAGAACGCGAACTTCTTTCGTTTCCTCGAGTCGGCTCGCTCCGCGTTCGGCACGGCCGTCTCGGCCATCGAGATCCCCATCGGCAGTGAAAAGGAGTTCGCCGGCACGATCGATCTGCTGAGCGAGACCGCGACCTACTACACCGGGGACGGCCACGGGATCGAAGAAAAGCCGATCCCCGAGGATCTCAAAGACATGGCCGCCGAGTACCGGCGGCAGCTCGTCGAAGCGATCGCCGAGCAAGACGAAGAGATGATGATGCGGTATCTCGAGGATGAGCCCATTGCCAATGAGGAACTGGTCGCCGGCCTCAAGCAGTGCGTCGAGCAGGGATTGGCGGTTCCCGTCCTGTGCGGCGCCGCCACCCTCAACCGCGGCATCCAGCCCTTGCTCGACGCGATCGTTGCCTACCTGCCGCCGGCCAGCAACGCGGCCGAGCACCCAACCCTGAATGGCGAAGCGGTCGAGCTGACGGCGGACCCGGACGGTCCGCTGGCCGCGATCGCCTTCAAGACGCTGGCCGATGCCCATGTCGGCCGCGTCACATACCTTCGTGTTTGTTCCGGGACGATGAAAACGAACTCCCACGTCATGAACTCGTCGCGGGGGGAGACCGAGCGGCTGGGTCAGCTCTTCTTCGTCCGCGGTAAGGATCACATCAATACCGATGTCATCGTTGCCGGCGACATCGGCGCCGTCAGCAAGCTGGCCTCAACCGTCACCGGCGATACCCTGGGCACCGAAGGGAGCCCGATCCTTCTGGAGCCGACCAGATACCCGAAGACCTCCTACTCGGCCTCGGTCAATCCGAAAACCAAGGCGGACCTGGACAAGCTCGGCACCGCCCTCCAACGGCTCGCGGACGAGGATCCCGCGCTCCAACTCTCCCGCGATGCGATATCCGGTGAAACGATTGTCTCGGGCCTTGGCGAGCGGCATGTCCAGATCGCGATTGACCGGATGAGCCGCCGGTTCAACGTCAACGTGGAGCTTGGCCTGCCCCGGGTCGCCTACCGGGAGACCATTTCGACCAAGACCATTTCCGAGTACAAGCACAAGAAGCAGACCGGCGGGGCCGGTCAATATGGCCACGTCTTCCTGGAGCTGGAACCGCTCGCCGATGGCGAGTTCGAGTTTGGCGAGCGCGTCTTCGGCGGCTCGGTGCCGCGCAACTTCTACCCCGCGGTCGAAAAGGGAGTTCGCGAAGGGCTCGAGGCCGGGCCCCTGGCCGGCTTTCCGGTCGTCAATCTGCGGGTGACGTTGACGGATGGCAGCTATCATTCAGTCGATTCGAATGAGATGGCATTCAAGATCGCCTCGAAAGAGGCGTTTCGCAAAGGGATCATGCTGGCCAAGCCGGTCCTGCTCGAACCGGTACTGACGATCGAGGTCACCGTGCCGGACAGCTACACCGGTGACGTCATGAGCGACCTCAACACGAAACGGGCGCATGTCAGCGGGATGACACCGGGGTCCAACGCCTCGACCACGATCGAGGCCCAGGTGCCGGCGGCGGAAGTCCAACGCTACGCGACCGATCTCCGGTCGATCACGCAGGGCCGCGGCAGCTTCGTGACGGAATTCTCCCACTACCAGCCCGTCCCGCCGCACATCACGGAGCAGATCATGGCGGCCGCGAAGCAGGCCGAGCTCGCCCACCAATGAGCGATCAAGATGCCGTTCGCGGCAAGCCGCTGACAACACGGGTGGCGGATCGACGGCTCCTCGACCGGGACCAGCTCCTGGCCCTGGTCGAGGAGCTCCATGCGATCGTCATTCACCAGCGGCAAACGGTCGATCGACAAGGCGCGACGATCGCGCGAATGCAAGCGGGGGACGGCGCCAGCGCCGCGCCATCTCCGCCGCCGGTCGCGCCCCCCGCCCGCAAGACGGCCCGACCGGTTGCCGGCGCGGACTTCACCATCGTGTTCGATGGCGGCGCGATCGGGAATCCGGGCAGAGGCTACGGCAGCTACCAGATTGTCGATTCCGGTGGCGTCGTGGCAGAAGCATCGCCCCGGTATGACGGCACCACTACCAACAATCAAGCCGAGTTCTTGACCCTGATCCGTGCCTTAGAGGATCTGAAAGCTCGTCAAGGCGGCGCCTCGACGCGGACAACGGTTGCCATCCGCGGCGATAGCCAGTTGGTCCTCAACACGATCACGGGTAAATGGAAAGCCCGTCACGCCGGCCTCATTCCCCTGCATCAGCAGGTGGTGTCTCTGCTCCACGAGTTTGGAAAGACTGATATCCAATGGCAGCCGCGGGCCAAAAGCGTAGCGATCCTTGGTCACTAGGATCGCCGGTGATGTGAGACCGCGATGAAGAGTGCCACGGTTCCAATCGGCGCCATCGCACCCGATTTCGACTTTTTGTACGACGGAGTCACGGCCCGGCTCTCCGTTCTCAGGGGTCGCGTCGTCGTCTTGGTCTTTTTCCGGGGCCACTGGTGTCAATCGTGCCGGCGCCAGCTCGCTCAGCTCGGATCAGCCTACGACACGATCAGATCGCTCGACGCGGAGCTAATTGCCATCTCGACCGACCGCTCAGCTCCCCTCGAACCAATCGGGCGCGGTGAGGATCACGAGTTTCCATTTGTCGCCGACGCCGATATGCGGGTTATCGACGTGTACGGTGTCCGTGACCGTAATGACCCCGAACATCCTCGTCTGGCCCGGCCGGCGGTCTTCATCCTCGATGCTGCCGGCGTCGTTCAATTCTGCCATGTCGGAGCCCACCGACAGGACCGGCCGGGGCTCGGCTCGATCTTGCTCGCCCTTGAATCGATCGGCGACAACCGGGGGTTCTAACTTCCGGCTCGCTCACGGTAGGAGTTCCGGTCGTTTGGTCATCGCGCCCGGATCTCCCATCGCGCCTCGGTCCGTTTCCGGCTGCTCGCGCTTGACGACCGCTCCTAGCCGTCGATATACTGCCCGTGCCGGTGAAGGTCGGTATTTTCGGGCGGCTAGCTCAGCTGGTTAGAGCGCTACGTTGACATCGTAGAGGTCACTGGTTCGAGTCCAGTGTCGCCCACCCCGGAGATGCGGCGCCGTGGTCCGCTGGTTTCCGCCGTCACCCCGTTTCGGATCCTGCCGTTGGGCACCCCACGACCCGCCATTGTCGTCCGCAACTTGACCAAGACGTTTGAGGTCCCCGAGCGCGAAGCCGGGCTTCGCGCTGCCCTCCGCGGTGTGTTCAAGCGGCACACGCGGGAGGTGATCGCGGTTTCCGGCGTCTCATTTGCCATTGAGCGAGGCGAGATCGTCGGCTTCCTTGGTCCCAACGGCGCCGGCAAGACCACGACCTTGAAAATGCTCGCCGGGCTGCTCTATCCCACCTCGGGCGAAGCGACCGTGCTGGGGTACATCCCCTGGCAGCGCAACGCCGAATTCCTCCGGCAGATGACCCTGGTGATGGGCCAGCGCAACCAGCTCGTGTGGGATATTCCCGTTGCCGACTCCTACGAGCTGAATCGCGCCATCTACCGCGTACCGGAGCAAGAGTATCGGGAAACGCTTGGCGAGCTGTCGGACCTGCTTGACCTCGGACCACTCATCACCAAGCCCGTCCGCAACCTCTCCCTCGGCGAGCGAATGCGGTGTGAGATCGCGGGCGCCTTGCTCCACCGGCCCCGGATCCTGTTCTTGGATGAGCCGACCCTTGGCCTCGACGTCACGGCGCAACGACGGATCCGCTCGTTCTTTCGTGAGTATGCCGACCGTTTCCGGGCGACGGTGCTGTTGACCAGCCACTACATGGCCGATGTCGAAGCCTTGGCCAAACGGATTGTCGTCATCCACCGCGGTCTCATCTTGTACGATGGCGCGCTCGCCGGCCTGATCGAACGGTTCGCCCCGTTGAAAACGATCGTGGTCGACGTGTCGAGCCCGCTCCTCGATGCCGACCGCTATGGTGACGTCGTCTCGGTTGAGGAGGGCCGGGTCACCATCCAGGTAGCCAAATCAGACGTTGCCGCGGTCACCAACCGGTTGCTGGCGGACGCCGGCGTGACCGACTTGACCATCTCCGACCCGCCGATCGATGAGATCATTGACCGGGTCTTTCAACACGAGGCGATCCCGAACGCCGAGGTCGAGGTTCCGCCCGCTTTCGCGCGAAGATGAGTACCCTCCGCGGCGTCTACCTGGCGCAACTCCGTATCTCGCTGGCGGAGCAGTTTCAATATCGTGGCGCGATTTTGATCTGGTTGCTTGGTCTCGTGATCCAACCGGTCATCTACCTCACCATCTGGTCGACCGTGGCGGAGTCATCGGGTGACGACGTGGACGGCTACACGGCCAGGAACTTCGCCGCCTACTTCATCGTCGCCATGCTGGTCAACCACGCGACGCACACCTCAATCATGTGGGAGTTCGAGAGCCGAGTCCGGCATGGCTCCTTGTCAGCGCTCCTCCTCCGACCGATTCATCCGATCCACCGCGATATCGCGACCGGTCTCGCCTTCAAGGGTCTCACCATGCTCGTCGCCCTGCCCGTCGCCGGATTGCTCGCGCTCGCGTTTCACCCCGTCGTCACCACACCTTTCTGGGCCGTGTTGGTCTTCATTCCCGCGCTCGTCCTGGCAATGGCGCTGCGGTTCACCGTGGAGTGGACGCTGGCGATGGCGGCGTTTTGGACGACGAGCGTCACCGCGATCAATCGGCTCTACTTTGCCGTGTTCATCTTCTCCGGCTACGTCGCGCCGATTGACTTGCTGCCCGAGCCGGCCAAGACAATCGCCGAGGTTCTGCCCTTCCGGTGGATGCTGGCGTTTCCGGTTGAGCTAGCCATCGGCCGGGTATCGGCCACGGAGGCGTTGATCGGGATCACGGCGCAGGCGGCCTGGCTGGCGGCCGCGGTCATCGCGCTCACGGCCGTCTGGAACCGAGGCATTCGTCGCTATTCGGCGGTGGGCGCATGACCTGGCTCCGGCTGATCTTGATCCACCTCCGAATCGCGGTATTGAACGAGTTGCAGTACCGGACGAACCTCGGGTTGCAACTCTTCCAGTCGGCGGTGGCGCTGGCAACGTCGCTGGTCAGCATCGCCTTCGTCTTCTCCAAGACCGACCACCTGGCGGGCTGGAGCGCGAGCCAGTTGCTAGCGGTCATTGGAGTCTACTTTCTGGTCGGCGGCCTGACCCAGCTCTTCATCTTGCCCAGCCTGGGGCGATTCATGGAGGACGTTCGTCTCGGCGCGCTCGATTTCGCCCTGATCAAGCCGGTCGATAGTCAACTTCTGATCACGACACGCCAGGTTGAAGCGTGGAAACTGATTGATGTGCTGATCGGCGTTGGCGTGATCGGAGTTGCCCTGGTTCAGATGGGGACCAGCCTCGACCCGATCCAAGTCCTGGTCTTCGTCATCGTCTTGGCCGCCGGGGTCGTCGTCGTCTCCAGCTTCGTGATGATCCTCGCCACCTGCGCTTTTTGGTTCATCCGGGTGCAAAACATCCTCGTCATCTTTCAGGCCATGTACGAGGCTGGCCGCTGGCCGATCAGCATCTATCCGCCCTGGCTCCAAGGCGCGCTTACCTTCTTGGTCCCGGTCGGCTTCGCGATCACGGTGCCGTCCGAAGCCCTGGTCGGCCGCCTGGACTGGCGCTTGCTCGGCGGCGCCGTCGCCCTCGCCGTCGTGCTGCCGGTCTTTTCCCGTTGGTTCTGGATAATGGGCCTCCGCGCTTACTCCGGCGCCTCCGCTTAGTCGGTCTCGAGGTGTCCATCAATGGTGACGACGGCGAGGGGCCGCAACGAAACAGTGACCGATCCGCCTTCTGTCTCCAGCGGCTCGCCTTGCGCCCTGAATGTCGCCGGGTCATCCGCCGCCAGGTCGTACGTCGTGGCATCGAGCGATCGCGAGCGGAGATTCGTCAGCGGCGGCAGCGTGAGGCGAACCTCGGCCGTCTGATCCAGAAAGCTGACAACGATGAGCCGGAAGCGGTCACCCGTGAGCAACGCCAGCGCCTCGATCGCCAGACGATCGGAGACCTCAACGCTCAGCAGCCGCCCGCCAACAAGTTCTCCGACATCGGCCAGCGCGTGGTACACCGGAAAGGAGATTCCCGGCCGGGAGTGAAAAGCCGGCATGGGCAACTCATGATCGGAACGTTCCACGAGGCCGCGCCACCCGGTCGTCTCGAAGTACGTCAGCGCGGCGACTCCGGCGCTCGCCAGATGCCGGATGCTGCCAACAGTCCAGCCGGCGGCGAAGAGTGATGGCTGCCTCACATCGACCGTGTCGGGCAGGCTCCCCGGCGACCGTGCCTCGCCCGACGGCACGGCGTCGGGGTTGATGCGCGGACGGAGCGTAATCGGCCCCACCGCCACCGGCAGATTGCCGGTGAGCGCGTTCGCGGCATGGACGGTCTCGGCCTGAGCCGCCAGCGTTTCGACGATCGAGGCATTGTCGAAGGCATGCACCTGCGGATTGATCGGATAGGCGACGAAATCGAGCAGCGCCGTCGATGGCGCCCCCCGATTGAGCTGCGTGAAATAGGCCCGGCTGCCGCCGCCGATCGGGAAGCTCAGTTCTGCCTGATCGCGCGCGTTCCGCGCCGCGGTCAGCACCTCGTTCGTCGAGACGACGCCCGACCGGGGAAAGACCGTGAGGCGAGCAATCGGCGCCTCGACCCCTGGCGCCGCGGCGACGAGCTCGTTGAAATCCTGGCCGTCGTCGTTCGTCAACACCTCGAGCTCGAGTGCGCAGCCGAGCACGGATGCTTCGGCCGAAACCTGATCGAGCCGTCCTTGCCAATCCGGTGCCGCGAGATCAACGGTGTGGTGCAGATGTCCCAGATGAAGCTTCCGAAAACGATCGATCTCAGCGTCGCTAAGCGCATTGCCGTGGCTGGCGCTGGACACCCCGATCGGTGGCTGCGCATGTCCGATATCGTCGCCGACCCGCACCGTCAGCTCCGCCGCCGTGGACACCGGAATGGTCGGGATACTAGCTCCGATGACGGTCACCGTGACCGATTGCCAAACCCGGTCGCCGGCCGCTAGCGCAACCGGATATGGTATCCGGAGCGGCGTCGAATACGTCTTGTAGGAGGCGTCGGTCCAATTTCGTTGGTCCTCGGTCTCAAAGAGGTCACCGGCAAACTCAAGACGCAGCGAGCCACCGGCGGCAAGGCCGTGCTCCATCGCCTCGATGTCGAAAAATGGTTGGTGCGGTGCGATGCGCTCCGGGAAGGCGCTCGCCGCGTGCTGGCCACCACCACGGATCTCGACCGGTCGACCGGCCAGCTCCATCGGGTGCAGGACGCACCAGCCAATCCGGTTCCGCCAGAACGGCGAGCGAGCGGCTCCGTCCATCGTGCAGACGATCGTGCCGTCGGTCGATCCAACGATGCTTCCGTCCCAGGCAAAATCGACGCCCTGCTCGCCGGGGCTGACATGCTCAGCGCAAAACCGGAGCGCAAACGATGTCTCGTCCTCATCCAGCTCATACGACGTAAAGACCGGCGCGAGCGTGCCCCACGACTGATCACGTACCGCCGCGTAGAGCCGGAGAATGACGATCTCCCGATTGACTTTGACGTAGCGCAGGTCCGCGCCCTCGAGGACCACGGTGACCGGCCCGGCCCGGAGCGCCTTGCGCTCCGGCAACGGCGCTTCCGTTCCGTGGTACAAGATGTTGGGTGAGTTGTTTTCGGATTCACGATTCATCGTTTTCCCCTTGTGGTGCGGCGCGGGCCTGGTCACGCCGGAGGTCATCCCGCAATCCAGTATCACGCTGCTCGCGAGTTCTCCCCAGCACCTCGGGATCTTCATTCAGCCAGCGCCGCAAGCCCGCGAGTTGATCGGCGTTGGACAGGACCGGCCAGAGGTTTTCCGCGATCCGCTCGAAGGTCGCCGCGCCGCCGAGCGCGGCGGTCTGAAACGGTCCCGTGTAGCGCCAGCGGCGGGCCAGCCCCTCACGCACGACCTGATCGATTGCTTCGGGCGACGCCACGCCGTTCTCGGCCAGCCAGACCGCCTCGCGAAGGAGAGCCAGCTGCATTCGGTTCCAAATGAATCCCGGCACGTCGCGCTCGGCGAGGATCGGCCGCTTGCCGAGATCGGTCAGGGTTTCGGTCATTACCGTGACAATCGCCGGATCGGTGCGATCGGTGCGGATCACCTCGACCAGTGGCATCAACAGCGGCGGATTCCAGTAGTGAGTGCCAATCATCCGCCCCGGCGCCCCGGCGCCCTCGCCGATCTCGGTGATGCTAAGCGAGGAGGTGTTTGAGGCCAAGATCGCCCGCGGCAGAAGGCTCGCGAGTGCCCGCAGCATCGTGACCTTTTCGGCCAACCGCTCCGCGATGGATTCAATCACGAGATCGATGTCCGGTTCCAGCTCGTCGACACCCGCAACGATCGAGACGCGATCCGACGCGGCGGCAATCGCGGGAGGTGGATACACGGAGAGGTCACGAGCAAGCTGGAAGGCGGCGGCAATCCTGCCCCTCGCCCGTGCCGCATCACGCGCCAGGAAGACCACGCGATGGCGGCCCAAGGCGTATTCGGCTCCGATCTGAGCGCCCATCAGCCCAGGCCCGGCCACGACGACGTTCATAGCCTAATCCAATCCATTGGGGAGAGGCATGCCGCGACTAGATCTTTCGAGGTTGCCGCAGGGCGTCGATCCCTTGCTTCAGCCCGTCACCATAGATCATAACGTCACCGGAATAGGCTAGCATCCGGAATCCCAGCGCAATTTGGTCACGACCGGTTTGCACGTTGCCGGTCATGATCCCGGCCGTTTTGTTGGCGGCCTTGGCGGCCGCGATGACCCGCTCCACCGCTCCCGTGAAGAGCGGATGATCGAATTGGGCCGGAACGCCGAGCGAGACGCTGAGATCAAAGTGGCCGATCCAGAGCACGTCGATACCGTCCACCTTGGCAATCTCCTCGACGTGATCGACCCCGGCAGCGGTTTCGATTTGGGCCAGGATGAGCACCTCAGCGTTGGCGCTGGCCATTTTCTCCATCACGTCACCCGGCGCGTAGTCATCATGGGCGAAGCCGAAGGCCGAGCCACGCCGTCCCACCGGTGGATACTTCACCGACTGCGCGATCAACGTGGCTTGCTCAACCGACTCCACCATCGGAATCATCAGCCCCATCGCGCCGACATCGAGCGGCCGCGACATGAGGTGATATTGCGTCGCCGGGACCCGAACCAGCGGCACCAGATCGACCGCTCGCGTCGTCGCCATCAGCGTTCGGATGGTTTGGATGCTCCAGCCGGAATGCTCCATGTCGTAGACGACGAACTCGGCGCCAGCCTGGTTGATGATCCGTCCAATCCCCGTCGAGTCGAACTCAAACACCATCGTCCCGAGCGCGACATCGCCGGCCGCGAGCTTCCGCTTGACGTGGTTCGTTCGCATCGCCCCTCCTCCTTGCTCAAGACTGAACGGTGGCGCCTCGCGTGTCAGCCGGCCGCGCCGCGTCGCATCAATTCACGCCCCCACGCGGCCTCGGGCCGGCCGAACAGATCGTTGTCGGCGCTTTCTCGAACCCGCGCCCGCGCTGGAACCGAGAGCGTAGCACGGATTCGGGCCGAACCGTCGCGATCGCGGCGCCATCCCCACGTGGTCGCGTATCAGCCAGTGCCGGGACTGAGCGGGAGCCGCAATTCGCCTTGACGCCGACCGCATCGAGTCGCTACGATCGTGAGCGCCGCCACGAGGATGCGGCGCACCGGTCGCCGAAAACCGCGGCAAGCAATTGAGGGCTCGGGACCACTATGCGCGGATGCCGCCGTCGTCAGGATCGATTCGGTGGGCCGGTCGTGGCGACGGTCGTCATCTTGCTGCTCGCGCTTCTGCCGATGCCAACGTCAGCCCAAGAAGTCCCCGAGCTGCGGATCAACTCAAAACGATACATCGTGATTGACGCCGACACCGGCGAGGTGTTCGCCCAACGCGGCGCCCGCGATCAGGTGGCGATAGCGAGCCTGACCAAGGTGTTTACCGCGATCGAGGCGATCGAATCCGCCGCCCCCGACGTGCTGATCACGACCACCGCCGACGACTTGGTGAGCCCGGACAACAGCATGATGGGCTTCACGGCCGGTGAGTCGTTCACGTTGGAAGACTTGCTCTACGGCTTGATGCTGCCCTCCGGGAATGACGCCGCGAATGCCATCGCCCGCTCCCTCGGCGCCCGGCCGGGTGATGACACGCCGCAAGCGGTGCAGCGGTTCATCGATCAAATGAATGCCCGGGTCAGGGATATGGGCCTGACCGATACCAACCTGATGAACCCGAGCGGTTGGGGAGTGCCCAACCATTACAGCAGCGCCCACGACCTCGCGGTGTTCACGATGTACGCGGTCCAGTATCCACGATTTGTCGAGCTGATCTCGGCCCTGGAGCATGACACCGCCACCGGCGGCTACTACCTCCGGAACAATAACCGCTTGATGACGATGTACCCCAGCCTGCTTGGCGGCAAGACCGGCTTCGACAACGACGCGGGCTGGTGTTTGATCGAAGTTGCCCGGCGCGATGGCAACACGATGATCTCGGTCACGCTGGACGGGATCCACCCCGACGATTGGTACGACGACAATCGCGTCTTGCTTGAATACGCGTTCGAGCAGAAGGAAGCCCGTGTCGCCGCGAACGCGCCGATTCTCGGTGAGGTCGTTTCCTACCGCGACCCCGACGCCGCGCTGATCGCCCGGATCGCCACCTCCGGCGGCTCGATCGGGCGACCCGCCCCAGCGTCCGGGCCCACCGGCGCCGCTGGGCTCGCGGCACCCGCCTCCGAAGCGATGGCCGACAGACGGACACGATCGGGCTCGCCGCTCCTGGTGCAGGGCGACCAGGGTCCGAACCTCCAATTGCTGAGCGCATTCGTGGTTGTCACCGTCCTCCTCGCCGGCCGCGCCCTATTCACGTTTAGCCAGCCGGCCGCCAGAATGAGCCCAGTCACGGGACGGTCGGCAAGACCAAAGCGTTTGGCCTGGCCACGGCTCGACGGCAAGCAGCCAAGAACGGTCCGGGAATCGGATCCGGCGGTTTGACGTCTGGTAGCGTCCGTCATATCCTAATCAACAACAATGAAATAGCGGCGATGACGAGAACGAGTATCCAATCCGGAGCCGCCAGAGAGACTGACCCACCGCTGCAAGGTCGATTCGGTGTCCGTTTGGCGAAAACCTTCTTCGAGCCGGCGCTCAAACCCGCGACCCGAGGTCGCGGTACTAGAGTGTCCCGGGTGGCCCCGTTACCGGCCTGATTGAGCAATGTGGTCCGCGCCAGGTCGCGTGTCGCATTGGAATAAGGGTGGAACCACGTCGGTCGAACGTCCCTTGGCGGGGATGTCGATCGATTTTTGTTGCCCACGAGCGGGCGACCGGGGACGGGAGGACGAACGATGGACCACGCGGACAATTCGGATCTGGAAGCAATGGACATCGCGGTCGAAACGACGGACGCCGTGGCGTACGAATTGGCCCGGCTCCGTCACTCCTGCGCCCATCTGATGGCGGAAGCGGTGCAAGAGCTGTTCCCTGACGCCAAGTTCGGCATCGGCCCCGCGATCGAGCACGGGTTCTACTATGACTTCGACCTGCCGCGCCCGTTGGCCCCGGATGATCTGGAAGCAATCGAATCCAGCATGCGGTCGAACCAGGCCCGGCGAGAGCCGTTCTCCCGCCAGGTCGTCTCGCGAGACGAGGCGCTGCGCATCTTTGCCGAGAATCCCTATAAGGTCGAGCTGATCCGCGACTTGCCGGCGGACGAAATCATCACGACCTACCGCCAGGGCGAGTTCTTGGACCTGTGCCGGGGGCCGCACGTCGATACCACGGGGGACATCGGGCCGTTCAAGCTGCTCTCCATCGCCGGCGCCTATTGGCGGGGCGATGAGAAGCGTCCCATGCTGCAACGCATCTACGGCACGGCGTGGCGATCCCAAGCTGAGCTGGATGCCCACTTGGAGCGCCTGCAAGAGGCGCAACGGCGTGATCACCGGCGTCTTGGCCGGGAGCTCGATCTCTTCTCGGTCAGCGAGGAGATTGGCCCTGGCCTCATTCTCTGGCATCCCAAGGGGGCGATGGTCCGGTACCTGGTCGAGCAGTTCGAACAGCACGAGCAGCTTGCCCGCGGCTACGACCTCGTCAACACGCCACACATCGCTTCGGAGAAGATTTACCAGATTTCGGGGCATCTCGAAACATTTCGTGAGAACATGTATGCCCCAATGTCCATTGAGGAGGTTGACTACTACCTCAAGCCGATGAATTGCCCCGGGCACATCATGATCTACAAGAGCCGGGTCCGTTCGTATCGCGACCTGCCGATTCGGTTTGCCGAGCTGGGCACGGTCTACCGCTACGAGCGATCCGGCACGCTGCACGGCATGCTGCGAGTCCGCGGCTTCACCCAGGACGACGCCCACATCTTCTGCACGGTCGATCAGGTCGTCGACGAGGTGCGGAGCGTCATCGACTTCGCGATCCACATGGCCGGCGTCTTTGGTTACGAGTTTCAAGCGTACCTGGCGACTCGTCCCACGAAAGCGATCGGCAGCGACGAGGTCTGGGATCGGGCGACGACCGACCTCATCCGGGCGATGCAGGAGCGGGGGCTGTCGTACAAGATCGACGAGGGCGAGGGCACGTTCTATGGGCCGAAGATCGACATCAAATGGGTCGACGCGCTGGGCCGGGAATGGACGGGGCCGACGATTCAGGTTGATTTCAACCTACCGGAGCGCTTCGACGTCAACTACATCGCCGAGGACGGCGAGCGGCATCGGGTGGCGATGATCCACCGGACGCTGTTGGGCTCAATGGAGCGCTTCGTCGGCGGCTTGATCGAGCACTACGCGGGCGCGTTCCCGGTTTGGCTCGCCCCGGTCCAGGTGGTCATCATCCCGATCACCGACGGTCAGGTCGAGGCCGCCGAGGATGTTCAACGGCAACTGGAGCGAGCCGGCCTCCGGGTCGAGGTCGATACGAGCCGCGACCGGATGCAAGCCAAGATCCGCAATGCCCAATTGCAGAAAGTGCCGTACATGCTGGTCATCGGCAAGCGGGAGGAAGCGGCCGGGGCGGTCGCGGTCCGGCCGCGATCCGGACCGGACCTGGGAGCGATGTCGGTTGACGACTTCCTTGCGATCGTCCGGCCGCGTATCGCGTCGCACTCGCTGACCCTGAGCGACCTCGACGGCGCTGAAGCCTAACGGCCAGAGCGGTCGCGATCGATACCCCGAGACGGAGCATCCCGCCCGCTCCGGGGGGATCGCGGCCGGTATACTCCGTGGGGGCCACGGGTCTAGGTGAGCCCGGGTAAGAATCATGGGAATTGGAGGCGATCAAAATGGCGCAATCACGGAAACGGGTAGCAATGGTGCTGGCCCCGAATTTCGAGGACTCGGAAGCGATCGATCCCAAGGATTATCTTGAGTCGAAGGGCGCTGATGTCACGGTAATCGGGATCAAGACCGGGGCCATCGCCGGCAAGAAGGGCGGCTCCCTCGATGCGACGACAACCTTCGACCAGGTGTCGCCCGCTGAGTTTGACGCGCTCGTAATCCCTGGCGGCGGCGCCCCGGAAAACCTCCGCATTGACGATGGGGCGGTTGCCTTCACCCGCGACTTCATCGAATCAGGGAAGCCGGTGGCGGCCATCTGCCATGGTCCCCAACTGCTGATCTCGGCCAAGGTCCTGGACGGCCGCACGCTGACCAGCGTCAACAAGATCCGCGACGACATCACGAACGCCGGCGGCACCTACGTCGACCGGGACCTGGTGGAAGATCAGAACCTCATCACCTCCCGCACCCCGAAGGATCTGCCGGTTTTCAACCAAGCGATCGCGCGAGCGATTGGACTGGAAGCGTAGCGGATCGGCACACGAGCGGCGAGGATCGAATCGAGCCGCAAATGACGCGAGTTCGAGCGATGCGGGAGCGTGGCCGGAATGCTCGTACCTGAACCAGGCGGCGCGCCGGAACCATCGATGGCCCCGACACCGGCCGACGCCGATGCCTGGCACCGCTTCCGCCACGCTCGTGGTTTCGTGTTCGATATGGATGGCGTGCTCTACCTCGGCAAAGAACCGCTGCCGGGCGTGACCGAGATCCTCGATGCGCTCGCCGTCCGTGGCCGCCGCATCATGCTGGCGACGAACAACTCGATGTCAACCCCCGAAAGCTACGTCATCAAGCTGGCGACGATGGGGATCGACGTCCCGCCGGAAGCAATCCTGACCTCGGCCCTGGCTACCAGGGACTACCTGGTGGAAACCCTGCCGGCCGACGCGGGACTGTTCGTGATCGGGATGCCGGCGCTGCGCGAGCAACTCTTTGCCGGCACCACCTTCCGACCGATCCAGTTTGGTGAAGAACCGCCCGCGGCCGTCGTGCTCGGCCTCGATGTGGGCTTTACCTATGACAAGCTCAAGCAAGCCGCCGCCGCGATCCGCGGCGGCGCCCGCTTTATCGCCACCAACACCGACGCCACCCTCCCGACCGAGACTGGCTTGGTGCCGGGCGCGGGCAGCATCGTTGCCGCCGTCGCCACGGCCGCCGGGCAGACTCCGCTCGTCATCGGAAAGCCGGAGACACCGCTGTTGGTCCAATGCCTGCATCGGATGGGCGTGGCGGCCGGCGAGGCGGTGATGATCGGTGATCGATTGGATACCGACATCGTCGCCGGCCATCGAGCCGGGATGCTCACGGTGCTCGTCCTCACCGGCGTCTCAACCCGCGAAGAACTGGTTCACGCGCCAATCCGGCCCGACCTCGTGGTCTCCGATCTGCTCACGCTCAGTGCGGCGCTGGGAGCCGACGACTGATTCTAGACCGGCGGAGGAACGCATGATGAGTCCCCAAGCCCAATCCGTCTTGGATCGCCTCTATGCGATCGACGCGGCCGAACGCGCCGCCGGACTGCCTTCGTCACAGCGAAAGCGCAACGTCGATCCCGAAACCGGCCAGTTCCTCTGCATGGTGGCCAGGGCCGTCGAGGCGTGGTCCATCCTCGAGATTGGATCGTCAAACGGCGTGTCCACGATCTGGCTCGCCATTGCCGCCCGCGTGGTTGGCGGCCATGTCTTTGGCTTCGAGATCGACCCCACGCGAGCGGCCGAAGCCGAAGCAAATCTCGCGGCGGCGGGCTTAACCGACTTCGCGACCGTGCGGCGCGGTGACGCCCTCGAGGCCAGCCGCGACGTGCAAGGTCCGTTTGATTTGGTATTCATTGACGCTGAGAAGCAGGATTATGTGCGGCATATTCAGAACGTGGTTGATCGCGTCAAGCCCAACGGGATGATCATTGCCGACAACGTCATATCGCATGCTATTTCGGACTACCAGCAATGGGTGCGCGATCGCGCCGACCTCGAGACCATGACCCTGCCACTCAATCGTGGCCTGGAACTTTCGATGAAGCTTCGATCCTAATCGTATTCGCCGCCCAAATGCATGGCCGGTCGGCCTGTTGACGATACCCAAACTGGTGCGTACACTTGCCTAGAATTGTGTCGCCTGCTCTGACAATCCAAGACTTGGGAATGCATGCCAGCGCGTACATCCGCGGTTTCCTCGGGACAAGCCGCCGAGGGAACGGTCGCCATCATTGAACCGTTCGCCGAATCGGCCCAGACCACGATCGCCGGTTGCCCCGAAGTCCGGGCCGCGCTTGACTCCCTGATCGACGTGGTCCGCGCGAACGCTCCCGGCGCCAATATCGATCTCGTCCGGCGAGCCGGCGAGTTTGCGATCGTCGCTCATGGGACTGACCACCGGAAGTCGGGCGAGCCATATGTGCTGCACCCGATCGAGGTGGCGGCCATCATGGCCCGGATGCAGCTCGACCCCGAGACCATCGCCGGCGCGCTCCTCCACGACGTGATTGAAGACACCCCCGCCGAGCTTGCCGAGATCGAAAAGCGATTCGGTCCCAGGGTCGCCAAGTTGGTTGACGGCGCGACCAAGCTCGGCCGGATCCCGTGGACCGCGGATGACGTGGGCGGACAGGACCGGCGAGAAAAGGAGCATCAGGCGGAGAGCCTGCGCAAAATGTTCCTGGCCATGGTAGATGACATCAGCGTCGTCCTGATCAAGCTGGCCGATCGCCTGCATAATATGCGAACGCTCGACGCGCTGGCGCCCGATAAGCAGATGCGGATCGCCTTGCAAACCATGGAGATTTACGCCCCGCTGGCGAATCGGTTGGGCATTTGGCACATCAAGTCCGAGCTCGAAGATCTCGCCTTTCGCTACATCAATCCGGAAGCCTTCGCCACGCTCAACAATGAGTTCACGAAGCGGGGTAAAGACGCCGCGCCGTACATGAAGCGGGTTGAGCATGAGCTGCTGACGGCCTTGGCCGCGGCGGGGATCAAGGCTGAGATCACGGGCCGGACCAAGCATATTTACTCGATCTACCGAAAAATGCGGCTCAAGCTCCGCGGCTTCGACGAGATTTACGACGTCATCGGGCTCCGCGTCCTGGTCGACGACCGCAAGGATTGCTACGGTGCGCTCGGCATCGTCCATGACCTCTGGCACCCGGTGCCGGGCGAGTTCGACGACTACATCGCGACGCCGAAGGAAAGCATGTACCAATCGCTGCATACGGCCGTGATTGGACCGGACGGCCGCGCGGTCGAAATCCAAATCCGGACCTGGGACATGCACCGCCTGGCGGAGTACGGCGTCGCCGCCCACTGGCGCTACAAAGAAGGCGGCAAGTCGGACGCCCGGGTCGAGGCCAAGGTGGCCTGGCTGCGGCAACTGATGGACTGGCGCGACCAGGTCGCTGATGCCGAGGAATTCGTCGAGTCGTTGAAGTCCGACGTCTTCCAGGAGATGATCTACGTTTTCACGCCCGCCGGGGACATTATCGAGCTACCGAACGGGGCGACGCCGGTCGACTTCGCGTACCGCATTCACACCGAGGTCGGGCATCAGTGCGTCGGCGCCAAGGTCAACGACCAGCATGTGCCCTTCGACTACAAGCTACAGAACGGCCAGGTCATCAAGATCCTGACCAGCAAATCGAAAGTCGGCCCCAGCCGAGATTGGCTGCTCTCGTCATCGGATTACGTTACCACCGCGTCCGCTCGGGAGAAAATTCGCCGCTGGTTCCGCAACCAGGAGCGGGGCGAGAATATCACTCAGGGGAGAGAAATCCTCGAACGTGAGTTGCGGCGGCTCAGCTTGGAAATGAAACCGGAAGAGATCCTCAAATTCTTCCCAATCTATACAAAAGTCGATGACTTCCTGGCCGCGATTGGCTACGGCGCGGTCTCGTCGAACTTGATCGCGGCCCGGCTGGATCAGAACCGTGAGAAAGACGTGTTCTTGCCGGCACATCACATTGAGGTACCACGGACGCCGGCCCGCCTCCAAGTCATGGGCGTGGGCGATCTGCTGACCAACTTAGCGACCTGCTGTAGCCCGGTCCCGGGTGATACGATCATCGGCTATGTGACCCGCGGCCGCGGCATCACCGTGCATCGCGAAGACTGCCCGAATGTGGCCAGCCTGGCGGACCCGGAGCGGCTCGTCCCCGTCTCCTGGGGTGATCGCGGCCAGGACACCGTTCCGGTCACGATTCGGGTCCATGCTTGGGACCGCGTCGGCTTCCTCAAGGACGTCAGTACGCTGCTGGCGGATCAAAAGGTCAACATCATCTCGGTCCTCACCACGACGCATGGCGACCGCACGGTGACGTTGCTGGTGACGGTCGAGGTTGAAGGCATCGGGCAGCTCAGTCGAATCTTGCAAAAGCTCGAAGGGATTCGAGACGTGTACGAAGTTCGGCGCGATGCTACAGTAGCTCCCGTGCGATCCGCGGCCAGCTAAGCCGCCGCGGCCACGCCATCTTGGGAGCGCCCGACATGTCCCTCACGAGCGATGAACAACCCGTCGCCCCCGTCCTCTGCCTCGGCGAGGCGCTCATTGACTTGATTGCGACAGGCCAGGCGCCGTCACTCGACGTGGCGAACGAGTTCGTGGCCCGGAACGGCGGAGCGCCGGCGAACGTATCCGTGGCGCTGGCCCGGCTCGGTGTCGCCAGCGCCTTCGGCGGCGCGGTGGGCGACGACGCCTTTGGCCGCCGCCTGATCTCCGGGCTGGCATCCGAGGGCGTGGACACGACGCGAATCCATCGACGGCCCGATCCCACGACGATCGCCTTTGCCTGGAAGAACGCCCGCGGCGACGGCAACTTCTGGCTGCTCCGGGGCGCCGACGTATCACTGACCAGGGAGGATGTTGCCGGCGCGAATATCGCCGGCGCGGCAGCCATCGTCGTCGGCTCGGTCGCGCTGGCGGCCGCGCCCAGCCGTCCGGCGATACACCGCGCGGTCGAGCTCGCGGTGGCCGCTGGCGTTCCTGTTTGCTTTGACGTCAACCTCCGGCCGTCGTTGTGGCCCGATCTCGAGCAGGCTCAGGCAGCCTGTCAGCCCGTCCTGGCGCGGGCGACCTTGCTCAAGCTGAGCCTAGACGACGCCCGGGGACTCGGCCATGGCGACAACGATCCAGAAGCGATCGTTCGTGGGCTCGACCCCGAGCGGGCGATCCCGATTGTCGTGATGACAGATGGTGAACGCGGCTGTTGGTATCGAGCGGCCGACAGCTCGATCCGCTTCGTCCCGTCGGTGCCGGTGGCGGCGGTCGAGCCAACCGGGGCTGGCGACGCGTTCCTGGCCGCCCTCATCTGTCGCCTGATTGGACGTGGGTGGGCAGTGCCGGACGATTCGGATATTGCCTTCGCCGCCGCCGCTGGCGCCCTGGCAACCTTGCGCCATGGCGCCTGGGATGGGCTGCCCACCGCCGATGAGCTGAACGCGTTTGTTCGGTCGGCCGCGGTTCAGGTCGGCTAGCCGGTGCCCTCGCCCGCCAGTCCCATCGCCTTCACGATGCTGGGGATCGAAGTGCGCTGGTACGCTATCTTTATCCTCCTCGGCATCGTCGCGGCGGTCATCCTCGTCCGGTGGCTTGCCAAACAACGCGGAATGGATGCCGATTTCCCCATCGACGCCGCGCCCTGGGTGGTCCTGGCCGGGATCGTCGGCGCCCGCGGTTACTACATCCTGCTCCGCTTCGATTACTTTCTGGCGAATCCGGGCGAGGCAATCAATCTCCGTCTCGGTGGGCTGACCATCCACGGCGCCATCGCCGGCGGCTTGGTGATGCTCGCCTTTTTGTGCCGGCGTCAGCGGCAGCCGTTTCTACGTTGGTGTGATTTCATCATCCCGGGCGTGGCGCTCGCCCAGGCGATCGGACGGTGGGGCAACTGGGCGAACCAGGAGGCATTCGGCGGCCCGACCAATCTCCCCTGGGGCGTGGCGATCGACGTCGCAAACCGCCCGCCGCTCTTTGCCGCCAGCGAGCGGTTTCACCCGACGTTTCTCTACGAGTCGGCTTTCAATTTGGTCAACGCGGTCATCCTCTCCTGGCTCGTCCTCAACGCATCGCGCCTACGCTGGTATCGCGACGGCGATGCACTCTGGATCTACCTCATCCTGTACGGGTCGATCAGGTTTGTCATTGAAGCGATGCGGACCGACAGCCTCTATATTGGGCCATTCCCCGCGGCACATTGGATCAGCGGGGGAATGATCGCGCTCGGAGTCCTGATGCTGCTGATCCGGCATCGCTTGTCACAGGAGAGCGAAACGGCGCCGGCCTAACGAGTCGCGTTGGCGCGGCGGCGCCACAACGAAAAAAAGCTCCCGGTCAGCGAACGCTTACCAGGAGGTGATCGTTCGGATTGGGCGGGAAGGGAGGGATTCGAACCCTCGGTCGAGGTTTAAGCCCGACAACCGCTTAGCAGGCGGCCCCATTCGACCACTCTGGCACCTCCCCGTGGTCTTTCTTGGATTGTCCGCGCCATGCCTTCCCCGCGACGCTCGGGCGGAGAGGGAGGGATTCGAACCCCCGGGGCTTTCACCCGACTGTTTTCAAGACAGTTGCCTTAAACCGCTCGGCCACCTCTCCCGGCGCCAACTCCCGGCCTTGGGGCATACAGCGCACCACATAGTATACAAACCGGGCCGCCCGCGATCAATCGCCGCGGCGTTCCGGCGGATGATGCACCGCTCACTAGTCAACAGCCGAATCGTCCGCCTCCGGCAGGAAGCTGCGCATGTTCCGACGCCCGGCCAGCGATCCAACGGAGGCCAAGAGCCGTTCCCGCTCACTCGCGTAGGCGGTCCAGGCGATCATGTCGGTGAACTTCGCCCGGAGCTCGTCCTGGCTGAGCGGATTCTCCGGGTCGCCCTTCGGCGCGTCGACCGACGCTGCCTGAACCGAGCCGTCCGCCAACTCGACGCGGACGGTCGCCGGCCACGCGCCGGGGTAACGGGCATCGAGCTCGGGATCGATGGCCAGTTGCACACGGGACATGAGCCGCCGGGTCGGCTGGTCGTTCAGCAGCTCGGAATCGAAATCCCGAAGTCCCACCCGGCCGGTCAGCAGGGCGCGAGCAACCGTGTACTGCAAGCTAAACTTGGCCTGGAACCGGTTCCGTGGGTCCGGGGCGTCGGTAATGTCCAGCGCGGTGCCATAAGTCCGCACGATCACCCGGTCGATCGCGGAGGGATCGAGGTGAGGTCGAAGCTGCAGGGCGGCATCAACCGACGAATGAGTGTGGCGGCAGCAGGCATGCGGTTTCATCGAGACCCGCGAGATCGCCCACGTGGACGAGCCGACGCTCTCACCCAGCCCCGAGACCACCCGTTCGGGTTCGGCGTCGCTCGACATCGCGGCAAAAAACCCCTGCCGGCCCTCGAGGATTTCGCGGGCGCCAGTGAAGCCGCGGGCCCCGAGCCGTGCCGCCAGCACCCCATTGGCGGCGGCGCGGCCGGCATGCAGGTGCTTGCTCATGGCGCCGTCTTGGTTGAACTGCCACAACCCCGCCGCCATGCTGCCGGCGTTGCCGAAGGCCCAAGTGAGCTGCTCCGGGCTGAGTCCAATCAAGAAGCCAGCCGCCGCCGCCGAGCCGAACCCGCCACAGGTCGCGGTGTTCTGCCAGTAGGCATAGTGGCTGCGGCCGACCGCTGAACCGACGCGGATCGCCGCCTCATAGCCAATGACGACCGCGGCCAGGAACTCGCGGCCCGTGGCGCCGCATTCCTCCGCCATCGCCAGCGCGGCAGGAATAACTACGCAGCCGGGATGGACCACCGACTGCCGGTCGAGGTCATCAAGCTCGACAATGTGCGACAGCCCGCCATTCACCAGGGCCGCCACCTCGGCATCCCGACCGGCGGCGAGCCCAAGCACGCTGCATGGCCCGTCGCCCCGGCTCTCGCCTTCGTCGATCAGCATCCGGCCCGGCTTCGCTACCGTCCCCGCCAGGGCCGAGGCGAGCCAGTCCAGCACAAAGGAGCTGGCGGTGGCCAGCGTTTCCTGGGACATATCGGCGGGGCGGATCGCGCAAAAGGCGTCGGCGAGCTGTTCCGTCAACGTGCGGCTACTGGTCATCTGGTATCCGTTCGTTGAGCGGAACAGCGTGGTTGGTCATGCGCTAGCGACGGACGACGACGTTCTGATCGAACAGCACCGGGAACCGGCCCGTCCAGGATCCTTGTCGCGTCCCCTGCAAGTAGGGCTTCTGGAGGTACAGTGGCACCCAATTCGCGATCGGCACGTACACCGCGTTTCGCAGGGCCAGCTCCTCTCCCTGCCGGTAGAGGTCGTTGCGGGCCGCGCTGTCCTGAGACATCTCGGCCTGGGCCATCAGGTCGATGAAGGTTTGGGCATCGGCGCCGGGATTGAAGTCCCCGCTTGCCGGGAGATCGACCGCCCAGTTGAACAGCCCTCGCATGGACGGGGATTCAGGATGAAACACCTGGCTGATCAGATACGGCGTATCCGCCACGTTCTGCCACCAGATGATGTCAAACTGGAGCCCGCCCATATCGCCCCGCAGGTCGCTGATCTGCTGTAGCGTGCGCGTGTCATCCAGCGTGATGGTCACGCCCAGGTTGTCCTGGAAGATTTGCAAGACGGCTTGAACTCGCTCAAGCTCCTCGGCGGTGTCACCGGCCGGATGGTAATAGGTGATCGTCGGCAGCCCTTGGCCGCCCGCGTAGCCGGCCTGCTCCAGGAGGGCGATCGCCTCTTCGGGATTAAAGCCAAGCCCTTCCGGCGGCTGATATCCGGCCAGCTCGGTCAGCACCGGCGGCGCGAACACCGAGGTCGCCGCCCAGGTGCCAGCGTAGATTTCGGCATAGCGATCGCGGTCGAAGGCAAGGCCGAAGGCGCGGCGGACCCGAACATCGTCGAACGGAGCCTGACGAAAATCGAACGCCAGTGATCGCGTCGTCGATGGGAACTGGTCGATCCGGCGCAGCTCTTGAGCCAGAACCGCGTCCGCCTCAACCTCGGCCTTCAGCGACAGGGGCACGTCGGCCGAGACGGCTTCATCGGCCCGGTAGCGATCGAGCGCCTCGCGGGCCGCGCTCGGTCCGGTCAAAATTGGCCAGACCACGCGAGTGATCGATGGTGATTGCGCGTCGTAGTAGTTTGGATTCGGTTCCATGACGAACTCGAGATCGAGGTCGTAGGCGGTGAATTCCCAGGGGCCGGTACCGGCGCTATTCAACACGAAGTTCTCTTGTCCAGCGTCTTGGATGATCTGGGGATCGACCACGCTCCAAACGAACGAGGCGAGGAAGGAGAGAAAGTAGCTGTAGGGCTGGCTCAGCGTGATTTCGACCGTGGCATCGTCCGGGGCATTGAAGCCGAGGGTGACACCCTCTTGCCCGGCAATGTGCTCCGTATATCCGCTGACGTGCTGCATGAAGTTGGCCATCGGCGACAGGTTCGCGGGGTCCAGGGCACGGTTCCAGGACTCGATAAAGTGGGTGGCGAGCACCGGGTTTCCACTGGCATACCGGAGGTCCGGCCTGAGCGTAAAGGAGTAGGTGAGCGAATCGTCACTGATGACGCCGCTCTGCGCCAGGTCAAGCTCCACCCGGCCAAGCTCGTCGTACCGGAGGAGACCGCCCCACACGTTCGGATACATCACCCAGAAGCCGCCGTAGTCGGCCGATCGGTGTGGATCGAGCGTGATCGCCTGGCCGAACGCGTCGAACGGGACGACGATCTCGGCACCCTGCTCGACCTCGCCCTCCTGATTCGCCGGGAGGAACGACCGCGGCGCCGCCCCCGCACTGCCGAGACCGAGGCGACTGGTGGCGATCGCGCCGCCCGCGATCGCGGTCCACCGCATCACGTCCCGCCGGGTGGGATGGACCGTCGACGATCGTAGCGTTCGATGTAGGACGTCGAGATCCCGCGCTTCCGTTTCAGTAAGCTGTTCGTGATGCCGATTCTCGGCCATGCCGCGCTCCTCCTGGTTTGCTGGGCTTAAGGATACTGAGTTCAAGCGGTTTCGACCAATCGACGGGACGCTACATCGCGGGCCGGTCCGGTCCGGTGATCTCACCTCCGCCCGTTTTAACGGCTCAGCGCGGCCGTTCGTTACCAAAAGTGGCGCACGGAAGCGGGGACAACAGATGTTGCCCCCGCTTCGACTTAGGATTTCGGCGCGCCCTTACTCGTCGGAATCAGCAACGAAGAGGATGGCGCTGGAGTACAGGTTGCCGTCGCTCTCGTACGCCACCGCGCCGAATGCTTCCAGCGATTCGAGGCTGCCACTGGCGACCGGTGTCGCTTCTGGCGTGGCCGTCATGAAGAAATCTTCACAGGCCTGGCCATCGAAGTCCTGGTCCAGGTTCGAGTTGGCGAAGATGTCCTCATCGAACGCGGCCTGCGCTTCGTCCCGCGACGAGAATTCGAGGCAGGCCGGGTCCGCATCAGAGATCCCGCTCGCGCCCGCCCCCATACCGCCGGCCATCCCCATCACCGCCGGGATGATGTCGGTGAGGTCGATGTAGGCGACCTGGTAGTAGTCGTCACCGGGGAAGGCGGCCAAGATCTCTTGGTAGCGCTCGTCGTCGCTCAGCGCGCTGTCGATGCCGTCGAGCATGAGGAAGTTGTCGACGCCGGTGTTGGAGCCCAACAGCAGCAGGTCGTCGACGACGCCGACCGAAATCACCGGGATTCCCATCGTCGCTTGATCGCCGAGGTCATAGATCGTGTCGTCGCCGAACTCGCGGGTCGTCACCGGCAGCTCGTCGCCAGCCATCGAGGTCCCCATCCGAACTAGCATCTCGATGCTTTGGGCCACGGTGTCGGCGTCGTCGAGCTCGGTCACGAACACGGTGTCGACCGAGAACGAGCCCATCGCCATCAGGTTCGGGAAGGTCAGCGCGAACGCGACTTCGCCCTGGAACTGGCCGAAGAAGTCATCCAACAGGTCGAAGCCCAAGATTTGCTCGGCCTGATCCAACTGTTCCTGAATGGCCTCTTCCGAGAACATGTCGTCGAACGACTGAATTTGCGGCTCCTCACCCGACATCCCGGCATTGACCGCCTGGGCGACCGAGAGGGCAACGGCGTTCCACGTCCCCTCCGGGGCAATCCCGCCGAAGAAGATGGACGTCGCCGCCGGCACGCGCTGATCGAAGGTGACGGTGCCGTCCGGCACCAGCGCGCTCAGGTCGCCGCCCGCCGTCGGCATCGAGACGGAGTCGACGCGGAAACCGAGGTCATCGGCCCACATGGCGATCCCGCCGTGGTAATCGGCTTCCATCGACGCCGCCAGCTGCGGCGACAGGCTGTAGAACCCTTCCAGGAACTCCGCGCCCAGCTCATCGCTCACCTGGCTGCTATCGAAGTAGGCGAAAAAGAGCGATTCGGCCGGCAGCGCGGCCGTGACCGCGCCAAAGGCGTCCACGTCGGCGAGCGAGTCGGCATCGCCGTTCGCGGTGTCAACCACGGTCTGCACGTCGACGATGTTGCCGCCGATGATGATAAAGTCACCGGCCAGAGCGACCACCCCGCCCTCGGAGTCAGAGTCGTCCCCCGGCGTGACGGTCAGGATCGTGACGTCGCCCTCGGTCGTTTCCTCAACCTGGACATCGCCGCTGGCGATCTCGTCCGCTATCTCTTGGTTGATAACTTCCCAAGCGAGATCGACATCACTCGGCTCGAGGATGGCGCCGACACCCGTGATCTCGAAATCTTCGCCTAGTTCGGCGACATCGAGATCATCCATCGCGACCGGCGATGCTTCGACCATCGCGGCCATTTCGTCGTTGAGGGCTTCAAACTGCTCGAACAGCGATTCGGCGCCCTCCGGCAAGAGGAAGAAACCGGCTTCACCGCCCAAGAAGGCGGCGAGCTCTTCCTCGGTCATCTCGTCGTTGTCGGCGTCGTCCAGCATGTCGGAGTGCAGCTCATCGAGCGCGTTCGGCAGCCCGAGTCGGCTCAACAGCTCCTCAACCTGTAGCCATTGCGCGGACTCCATGTCCAGGTCCACCGCGCCGTAGAGGAGAGCATTGGCGGGGACCGCGCTCGCGGTCGAGAATGTATCGGCTTGGGCGCCGACCGGCGCCGGTGCCGCGAGGGCGAAGAGCGAGCCAGCGGCAAGCGACACCGCGGCGGTGAACGCGACCAGGCCCCTGCCTATCCGCGCGCGTCGATTCAACATGAATGCCTCCGATCTCTGCATGACGTTCTCGTACCTCCGAAGATTGTTCATCGCGAGTCGTCCGCCGCGTTCCGCTTTGGTGCTGGGGACCCGCGATCCAACTGCCATGGTGAGCACCATGCTCGAGCGACGGTGGTCGAATGCTCAATTCGGCTGCCAGCTCAGCCGCGATGGAAACGCTTGGTCAGATCTTAGTCGTCCGGCTCGGCGATGACGAGGAGCGATGAGGTCCGGCTGTTGCCATCTTCATCGTAGGCGACGAGACCAAAGGCGGTAACCGCCGATATGGCGTCCGCCGCCGGCTCCACCTGATCGGGCTCCCCGACCGGTTGTTCGGTCGTGTCTGTCCCGGGCGGTGCCGACGGCGTGGCAGTCCCGAAGAAATCTTCGCACGCCACCCCATCGAAATCTTGATCGAGGCGAAACGTACCCGCCTCGAACGCATCGTAAGCTGCCTGCGCGTCTTCTTGCGAGTCGTAGCTCGCACAATCAGGACTGGCATCGCCTGTGGTTGCGGTCGCGGCGATGCCCTCGCCCGAGTTGTCACCGTCGTCTTGGTCCGGCATTCCCTCGATGTCATCGGTCAGCGCTTCGACGTCGGCTTCGTCCGCCGCCGCGCTCATGATTGGTATTACTTGTTCGAGATCGATATAAACCAACCCCGCGGTCGGCTCCGGCAGGACCGACATGATGGCCTGGAAGCGCTCGTTATCGGCCAATGATGATTCGGGATTCTGATCAACGTTGTCCACGGCATCGCCGAGGCCTACCACCAACTCGTCATCCACGACGCCGTACTCAACTCGCGGAATTGTCGAGTCACCCGTTTCAATTTGATAGACCCGAGCATCGTCGCCGACTGGACGGGTGACGATGGTCAGCTCCCCGCTGCCGCCGCTTTGCACGATCAGCGTGATTTGGGCCAGGGCGCCGGCGACCGTGCGAACATCGTCGACGCCTGAGGCGAAGAGTGCGGAGACCGCGCCATTCGTCTCGTCGAGCCCGAACCACAGGCCGTACGCACCGCTCAGCTGCTGCAGGATTTCGGACCGCGGGTTGACGCCAAAGTTTTGGGCCAGCGCCGAGAACTGGGCCTCGAGCTGCTCGTCGAGGGACCGCGCGCTCATGTCGGGCGCGACCAACCCCGAGGCGGTGAGGACAAAGGCACCGATCAGGTCGAGGACGCCGGTGCTCGCGAGGTCGAGTCCAGCCATGAACGCCAGCGCATCGCCCGGCGCTTGGGTCAGCAGGCTGGAATCGGTGAGCGTCGTTGCCGACGCGGTTCCACCTGATCCGATCGCGACCGTTTCGAGCCTAAGCCCAACCTCGTCGGCCGCCAGCAGGAAGCCGGTGGGAACGGACTGGCCACCGATATACCCGACCGGCAGGCCGGCCTCGCCCAGCGAGGCGCGAAGGTCGTCCGAGGGGAACGGGTTGATGAAACCAAAGGCCAAATGCTCCTCTACCAGCGCCGCCTGGACCTGGTTGAACTCGTCAAGGCTCGTCAGCGGCTCCCGGATCCCCTGGCTCGTCTCAATCAGCGGCTCGAGATCGACCGGAAAGCCCGCGACCAGGACGAAATCATCGACCCGGGCGGTGGCCAGCGGAGTTTCGTCGCTGCCCACGGCGACCTCGACGTACTCGACCTCGATGCCCTCGTGCTCCGTTGTCTGTACCTCGACGCCGGTGCTCGCCGCCGTGTCCGAGATTGCCGTCCGCACGCTGGCGGCAATGAAATCGGGCGAATCGGCGGTGATGACGGCGGCAAATCCGGACTCGGTCACATCGCTGAACGTATCAGTGCTTTCAGAGCCGGGGTCTCCCGTCGCAAAGCCGGACGCCCGGAGGGTTTCGCTGATCAGAAGCTCGGCCGCGGTGTCCATAACCACGACCGCGAGCTCGCCGCCGAGGAAGAGCTCAAGCAGAAGCGGGTCGTCCGATCCGTCGCCAGGCGCCTCGTCCTGAAGCCGCTCCACCGTTGACCCAAGACCGGCTCGATCGAGCAGGCGAAGGGTTTGTGTCCACTGCGCCGCATCGGGATCCAATGGGACTACGGCGTAGGCGAGCGCATCGGCGGGAGCGACCGTGGCCGTCTCAAATTGGTTCTCAGTCTGTGCCGCCACCGGAAGGACCGTGGCATGGCCGCCGGCCAGAAGGCTCCAAGACAAAAGCAGTGAGAAGACGAGCGTGGGAAGGGTAATGCGCCGACGATCCCTATCGCGCCGCAACGGGCCGGCGGCCACTCGCATGCAAATCCTCGCTCTCGGTAGTCGGCGTGCTGCCAGGAACGTCGGCGGCCGAAATCGTGGAGCTCGCGGCCCGCGACTCGTGACGTGTACACCGGACCTCATCGGGACGTACGCCTGGATAGGACGCCAGTCCGGCTTACCAGATGGAACTAACTGTAGGACGCACGGAGTCGCGGCGTCAATGAGATTCGCATCGAATTGTGTCGAATCGAGCTTCAATTGCCATCGGCCACCCACCCTATTAGCGCCGGAAGATCAATGCGAGCACGAGCGACAGGAGCAGGCTGAGCACGATTGAGGTCGCAATCGGCACGAAGATCGTGGCATTGCCACGCCGAAACATGACGTCGCCCGGCAATCGGCCGAGCCAGCCCGGGAACGGCAGACGATCAGCGAACAGAAAAGCCGCGCCGAGGAGCATGAGCCCGGCCCCGGCGAACAGGAGCACCCGCCCCAACCCGGTCAAGTCAGTCACCGGCGCAACCCCAACTAGCTCTGAATCTGATCGTCGATGCCGGTGGCGATCCCGAAGATGATCATAAACAGGGCCGCGACCAGGCCGATGATGACGAACAACACAATCACGGTGGCAACGGCGCCGAGCAGTCCCTGAATCACTTCCATCGCGTCACCCCGCTTCGAACGCCTCCACACTGGCCGAGTCCACTGTCCGGCGCCGGCAGCGAGAAGTATAGCCGAGCCGCGACCGCGGGCTCTCCGGGCTCGAAGCTAGGCGACGAGCGGCGCCCCCGAAAGCCGGGGATCGAACCGCAGCTTGCCGCCTTCACTATCGATCACCACCGTCTCGCCATCGCGCAGCGTGCCGGAAAGCACCATTCGCGCCAGCTCATCCAGCACTTCTTTCTGAATCAAACGCTTCAACGGGCGGGCGCCAAACACCGGGTCGTATCCCCGATTCCCGAGCAGCTCGGTGGCGGCGGGCGTGACCTGGATCGTGATCTGACGATCGGCCAGTCGCTTGGCCACGGCATCCAACTGGATCTTGACGATGTGCCCAATCTGGGCCCGGGTCAGGGCTGTGAAGATGATGACCTCGTCGACCCGGTTCAAGAACTCTGGCCGGAAGGCGGCGCGCAGCGCCTCCATTACCCGTGTCCGCATCTCATCCTCCTGGTCCGCGCCCAGCGAGGTGATGTAGGTGGAGCCGAGGTTGCTGGTCATGATGATGACCGTGTTTCGGAAATCGACCGTGCGGCCTTGTCCGTCCGTGGCGCGACCGTCATCCAGGATCTGCAACAGGACGTTAAAGACGTCCGGATGCGCTTTCTCGATCTCATCGAGCAAGATGACGCTATAGGGACGGCGCCGGACCGCCTCGGTCAGCTGGCCGCCCTCTTCGTAGCCGACGTACCCAGGCGGCGCGCCAATCAACCGGCTGACCGAGTGCCGTTCCATGTATTCCGACATGTCGATCCGGATCATGGCGTGCTCGTCATCAAAGAGGAACTCCGCCAGCGCCCGCGCTAGCTCCGTCTTGCCGACCCCGGTCGGGCCGAGGAAGATGAAGCTGCCCAGCGGCCGGTTCGGGTCTGAGAGCCCCGCCCGAGCCCGGCGAATGGCGTTCGCCACCGCTTCGATGGCTTCGTCCTGGCCGACCACGCGCAGATGGAGTCGCTCCTCCATCCGCATCAGCTTCTCGATCTCGCCTTCCATGAGCCGGCTCACCGGCACCCCGGTCCAGCGACTGACGACCTCGGCGATATCTTCCGCGTCAACCTCTTCCTTCAGGAGCCGGCCGGCGTCCTCCAGTTGGATCGACTTCCGCTCCTCGTCTTGCAGCCGCTGCTCGAGCTCGCGCAAGGTCCCGTATTGCAGCTCGGCGGCGCGATTCAAGTCATAGGCGCGCTGTGCTTGCTCGATCTCGACCTTGGTCCGGTCGATCTCCTCGCGCAGCTCGGAGACGGAGGCTAAGGCGTTTCGCTCGCCCTCCCAACGCGAGCGCAGCGCGTCTCGCTCCTCGCGCAGGTCGGCTAGTTCTTTCTCAAGCGTTTTGAGTCGTTCTTGGGACGCGGCGTCCTTTTCTTTCTTTAGCGCCTCGCGCTCAATTTCCAGCTGCATGATCCGGCGTTCGGCCTCGTCCAACTCGACCGGCATCGACGTGATTTCCATCCGCAGCTTCGACGCCGCCTCGTCCACCAGATCGATCGCCTTATCGGGCAGGAATCGATCCGTGATGTAGCGGTTGGAAAGTACCGCCGCGCCGACGAGCGCCGAGTCAAGGATCCGGACCTGGTGATGCGTTTCGTAGCGATCCCGGAGCCCGCGCAGGATCGAGATCGTGTCCTCCACCGTTGGCTCGCCCACGTAGACCGGCTGGAACCGGCGCTCCAGCGCCGCGTCCTTCTCGATGTACTTCCGATATTCGTTCAACGTGGTCGCCCCGATGGCGTGCAGCTCGCCGCGGGCCAGCATCGGCTTCAGCATGTTCGAGGCATCCATCGAGCCCTCGGCCGCGCCGGCGCCGACCACCGTGTGCAACTCGTCGATGAACAGGATGATTTGCCCGTCGGAGTCGGTGACCTCTTTCAGGACCGCCTTCAACCGCTCTTCGAACTCGCCGCGGAACTTGGCGCCGGCCACGAGGGCGCCAAGATCGAGCGAGACCACCCGCTTGTCTTTGAGCCCCTCGGGTACGTCGCCACGAACGATCCGCTGCGCTAGGCCCTCGACGATCGCCGTCTTGCCGACGCCCGGCTCGCCGATGAGGACCGGGTTGTTCTTGGTTCGGCGGGACAAGACCTGGATGACCCGGCGAATCTCCTCGTCCCGCCCGATCACGGGATCGAGTTTTCCATCGCGCGCCGCGTCCGTGAGGTCACGGCCGTATTTTTCCAGCGCCTGGTATTTGCCTTCCGGGTTTGGGTCGGTCACTCGTTGTCCACCTCGGATTTGGCTCAGCGCCTCGTACACGCGGTCGTTCGTCACCCCGAGCCGGGTCAGGAGTTGGCCGGCGGCTGAATCAGGGACGCCGAGCATCCCCAGCAGCAGATGTTCGGTGCTGACAAACTCATCGCCGAACCGGCCGGCTTCGGATTCGGCGATCTGAAGTACCTTGCGCAGGGCGGCGCTGATGGTGGCTTCGGCGCTGTATTGCAGCTTTGGCGCCCGCTCAATCTCGCCAACGACGTCGCGACGGACAGATGCCGGATCGAGCCCCAACTTCACGAGCACCTGCGGCACCACGCCGTCGGACTGTTCAAGCAAGCCAAAGAGCAGGGCGATCGGCTCGAATTGGGACAGCTTGCGCCCCTCGGTCTCACGCTGGCCGGCGACGATGGCCTCCTGCGCCTTCTCGGTAAATCGTTGATTTGTCGCCATGATGCTTCCCTCCAAGCCTATGGGAGTGTGCAATTGGTTGGTTCACGATGAAAAGTCGAGGGCGTCAACCTTCCTTGGGCGGCCGTGACTTGCCGTGCCTACAGGCTCCGCCGCTCCTCGAGCACACCGAGCACCGCGAGCAAACGGTCAAACTCTTCGATCATCGCCGGTGCGTCCGCGGCACGCCCGGCCACCAGGTCGCGAGTGGTACGCTCACGGGTGTCACGCAGCCGGCGCGTCAGTTCGAGCGCGAGTTGCACCCCAGCCAGATTGAGCCCCCGCTCTTCAACCAGGTACTTCACCTGGCGCAGGCGCTCGATGTCGCGGTCAGAGTAGAGGCGGAGGTTCCCCGTTGTCCGCGACGGCGCGATCAGCCCCTCGCGCTCATACTTCCGCAGCGTCTGAGGATGCATTTCGAGCAGGCGGGCCGCAACGCTAATCACAAACACCGGCTCACCTTGGCGCAGCGCCATACTGAGACCCTCCCTATTCTTTGTGAAGTATAAATATTGATACGTTCCATGTCAACTTATCAAGCATACCGATGAGCGGTACGATGCGGATGAGAGTCATAGCATCGGGCAAAATCTGGCACGGTGGAGGACGGGCAATGCTGATCTTTGGCCATCGCGGCTCATCCGGGACCGATCCCGAGAACACGATGCCATCGTTTCGCCAGGCGATCGCGGTCGGTGCCGACGGCGTCGAGCTCGACGCCCGAGCGACCATCGACGGCATCCCCATCGTCATTCACGATGGCGACGTTAGCCGCGCCACGACCGGCTCCGGCACGGTCGAGACCATGACGCTCGCCGAGGCGCAACGCATCGATGCTGGTGACGGCGAACGGATCCCGACACTTGACGAGGTGATCGGCCTACTGGCGGGACTACTGACGATCGACATCGAGATCAAGCAAGCCGGCATCGAGCGCTTGGTGCTCGATGTGCTCAACCGGCATCCAGCCGCCGACTGGTTCATCTCCTGTTTCGACTGGGGCGTGCTGGAGAACGTCCGCCGGCTGAGCCCGGCAGCGGCGGTGTGGCCACTTGCGGTCGCCGCCGATGACGCGCTCTTTGCCATTGCCGCGCGGCTGCAATCGCCTGGTATCGCCTTGCAGCATCGTGCCTACACCGTCGAAGTCGCCGAGCGTTGCGCCGCCGCGGGTCTTCTGGTGGGAGTCTGGACCGTCAACGATCCAACAGAGGGACGCCGGGTGCAAGCGCTCGGCGCGGCGACACTGATGACCGACTACCCGGCGATGATGAGGTCCGCCCTAACGACCTGATGAAGCCAGTGAGCCCCGATCGCTAGCCCCGGCATCATCGTCTGGATCGCCAGTTCGAGACAGCGACGAAGCCTTCGCTCAGCACTGCCTCGAAGGTCGGCCTAGATTTGACCGGCGACCTGCTCCAATACCCGCTTGGCGTACACGGCCACGAGGTGCCGTCGGTAATCGGCCGAGGCGTAGTGGTCGCCATTGATATCCAACCCTTCCGCCGCCAATGCCGCCGCGCTGGCAATGCTATCAGCGGTCAGCGGCTTGCCAACCAAGGCATCTTCGGCCGCGGAAGCCCGTTCCGCCTTGGATGTCGCGCCGGTGACACCGATCCGGGCGGCGCCGACGTTTCCATCGTCGCCGAGCGTGATCACCGCCGCCACACCGACCACCGCGTAGCCCGAGGCCGGATGCCGATGCTTAAGGTAGGCCATGCCGGTCTTGCCTGGCGGCCGCGGGATCTGGACTTCGGTGATGACTTCATCCGGCGCCAGCGAGGTCGTCAGGAGGTCGACGAACAGCTCGCTCACCGGAATGGTTCGTTGCCCGTTTGGGCCAACCGCCGTCACCGATCCATCGAGCGCCAGCACGACCGCCGTCAGATCCGCCCCAGGGTCGGAGTGCGCCAACGAGCCGCCGAGCGTGCCCCGCGCCTGTACCTGGCGGTCCCCGAGCTGGTAGATCGTTTCCTTCAGGATCGGCAACACCTGTTTGAGATCGTCAGCCTCGTACATCTGCTCGTAGGTCGTCATCGCGCCGATTCGCACGTTCCCATTGACCGCGATCTGCCGCAGGCTGTCGATCCGGTTGAGATCAACCAAGGCCGACGGCGCTGCCAGGCGCAGCTTCATCGCCGGCAACAGCGAATGGCCGCCGGCCAAAATCTTCGCGTCTGGATCTTGCTGCAAGAGCTTCACCGCCTCGTCGACCGACGCCGGCCGGTGGTAGGCAAACTGGCTTGGAAACACTTGGTACCCTCCTTCTCGTGTCGTGGTGAGTTGAGTTACGACTGCAACGCCCGCCAGATTTTTTCCGGCGTCAACGGCATGTCCAGGTGCGTGATGCCGAGGTGCGATACCGCGTCGATCACCGCGTTGGCGACCGCCGGGGTCGAGGCGATGGTGCCGGCTTCGCCGGCGCCCTTGCTGCCCATCGGGTTGACATCGGTCGGGGTAACGGTCCGGTCCAGCTCGAACATCGGCACCATCGTCGCTTTCGGGATCGCGTAGTCGTTCATTGTTCCCGTCACCAGCTCGCCGTCGTCGCTGTAGACGGCTCCTTCGTACAACGCCTGGGCCAAGCCCTGGGCGATGCCGCCGTGAACCTGGCCATCGACGATCAGCGGATTGATCACGTTGCCGACATCGTCCACGGCGACGTACCGGGCCAGGGTCAATTCGCCGGTCTCTCGGTCGATCTCCACGACGCAGACATGAGTGCCGAAGGGAAAGGTGCAGTTTGGCGGATCGTAAAAGGTGGTGGCGTCGAGCACCGGCTCCATTCCCTCGGGCAGGTTGTAGCCAACGTGGGCTTGCAACGCCAGGTCTTGGAGGGTCATCCCTCGGTCAGGCGATCCCTTGACGAAGGCCCGGCCATGCTCCCACTCGATGTCCTCGATCGCGGCTTCCAACTGGTGCGCCGCGAGAAGCTTCGCTTTCTCCTTCACCTTGGTGATGCTCTTGTAGATGGCGGTGCCGCCGACCGAGAGCGAGCGGCTGCCGTAGCTGCCGAACCCAAACGGGGTGCCAAGCGTGTCGGAGTGTTGGATCTCGATGTCGTCATACGGCACGCCGAGCTGGTCGGCCACGAGTTGAGCAAACGTCGTCTCATGCCCTTGACCATGCGGCAGGGAGCCGGTCGTGACCACGACCTTTCCGGTCAGGTGAATCTGAACGTTCGCGCTCTCCCAGAGCCCGGCGCCCCAACCTTCGCCGGGGAGCCCGATCCACTTCGAGGGCGCGACGCCGCATACCTCAACGTACGACGACAGGCCGATCCCGATCAGCTTGCCGCCACCGTTCCGCCGGCGCCGCGCCTGCTCCTGAAGAAGCTCCTGGTAGCCAACCGCCGCGAGCGCTTTGTCGAGCGCGGGCTCGTAATTGCCGGAGTCATATGGCAGCATGCCGACACCGGTGTCATATGGAAAATCGCCTGGTTGAATAAAATTCCGGCGACGAACCTCGGCCGGGTCGACCCCGGTCGCGTCCGCCACCAGGTCGCAGACCCGCTCGATCAGGAAGGCCGCCTCGGGCCGACCGGCGCCCCGGTAGGCATCGACCATCGCGGTGTTGGTGTAGACGCCGACGACCTCGACATGGATGTTCGGGATCTTGTAACAGCCAGCGACCATCCGGCCGTACAGCGTGGTCGGGATGCCGGGAGCGATGGTCGAGAGATAAGCGCCCAGGTTCGCCCAGGTCTTGACCTTGAGCGCGGTGATCTTGCCGTCCGCCGTGGCGCCGATCTCCAAATCGGTGGCGTGGTCGCGCCCGTGCGTGCTATGGAGATAGTTCTCGGAGCGGTCTTCAAAGAATTTGACCGGTCGATTGATCTGCTTTGACAGCCAGAGCACCAGCGGCATGTCGAAGTAGACAAAGATCTTTTGACCGAAGCCGCCGCCGACATCGGGCGAGATGACTCGGATTTTCTGTTCCGGCACCCCGAGGACGAAGGCCGCGATCAGCAGCCGGTGGACATGTGGCGCTTGCGAGGTGGCCCAGAGTGTGTATTCCTCGGTGCCGGGATCGTAGCGACCGATCGCGCCCCGCGGTTCCATCGCCGTGGGGATCAGCCGCTGGTTGGTCAACGATTGCGAGACGCGGATTTCGGCGCCGCTGAGCGCGGCGTCGACCTCGGCCGCTTCTTTGCCGCAGGTCCACGTCAGCGCCACATTATTTGGCGCGTTGTCGTGGAGCTGGGCGGCGCCCGCTCTGGTCGCCAGCTTGGCATCGACGACGACGGGAAGCTCGTCGTAGTCAACCTCGATGGCATCCAGGGCGTCCGTCGCCTGATAGCTACTCTCGGCGACGACCACCGCCACCGGATCGCCAACTTGGTGGACCTCCTCGACGGCCAGCACGCGGGGCGTATTGACGTTGTTGGTCACGCCGCCGGCCTGCCAGGCACAAGGCAGCGGGTTGACATCCTTGAGATCTTCGCCGGTGAAGACCGCGATCACCCCCGGCATCGCCTCCGCCCGGCTCGTGTCAATCGCGCGAATAGTGGCGTGGGCGTACGGCGATCGCAGGACGGCGGCATGCGCCATGCCGGGCAGCTTGATGTCATCCAGAAAATTGCCCGCGCCCGAAATGAGGCGGGGGTCTTCGCGTCGCTTCAGCGGTTGGCCGACCAGCTTTTCGGGGGCCTCAATCGTCGCGGTCATTCATCGCCCCTAATCTGTGCCGCGCCGCGGCAGCGCCGCGCGGCCGGATATCCTCATTGACATCGTCTTGGACGTTGAACCGACGGATCGCCTGCTCAGACCGCGTCGTCGCTCCGGCCAGCCAGCTCACCACCCCACTCCTGCACTGTCTCCGGATCCTCGGGCGGGGTGCCATCGGCCGTAAACTGTTGGACGGGGCCGGGGGCACGAGCGACCTTTCCGTCGGGACCGATCTGACCAGCCGCGTACTGGACAGCGCGAACGATATTCTGATAGCCCGTGCAGCGACAGAGATTGCCTTCCAGGCCATGCCGGATCTCGGCTTCGGTGGGGTTCGGGTTCTTCTGAAGCAGCGCGTGAGAAGACATGATCATGCCGGGCGTGCAATACCCGCACTGGAGTCCATGCATCTCCCAGAACCCTTCTTGCACCGGGTCGAACTTGCCGTCCTTGGCCAGTCCCTCGATCGTCATGATGTCGCCGCCGTCGGCCTGGACCGCCAGCAGCGTGCAGCTCTTGACCGTCTGCCCGTTCAGGTACACCACACAAGCGCCGCACTGGCTGGTGTCACAGCCAACGTGGGTGCCGGTCAGACCGAGGTTCTCCCGCAGGAAATGGACAAGCAACAACCGCGGCTCGACCTCGGCCGCGTAGCTCTTGCCATTGACGGTCACCTGAACGGCGATCCGGCTCGGCGCCATCGTCGTCTCCACCATAGCCCATCGATCTCCTTCGTCCATCAACCGGCTCCCGTCTCCTCGTTGCCACGGGAGCGCCGCGCGTCCTCGAACGTGATTGAACCTGGTTCCACCTGACGCAGTATACCGTTTAGGCGTAGAGCGCTCGCACGGCGTCGTACGAAAACGGACGGCCGCCCGGCGTCAAGATGCCGGCGTCGGCAAACGGAACCCGCCCCTCGTCCGCCGGGTCGTAGAGCCGGGTCGGAAAATTCATCAGCATTGCCGGGACGCCGCTGGTGACGACGAACCCATGCAGCGTGCCCGGCGGAATCGTCACCACCAGAGGCGCCGGCGCGTCGGCGATGGCGCTCAGCTCCACCAGCATCAACTGTCTGTTGGTCGGTGAGCTGGCCCTGCCATCCGCGATGGCGACCACGATGGCGCCGGCAAGACAGTAAAACCGATCCGTCTGATGGGCGTGGACATGCCATCGGTCGTCGTCGCGGGCCACGCCGGGCGCCGTCATCGAGACGTAGGCTTGGGCAAACGGGTGGCGGTCGTCATAGAGTTCCCGCCAGTCGGACCGTAGCAGCTCGGTCAGCGTGCCGCGATCGTCTCGGTTGACCCGGAGCTCACGCAGCGTGACACCGGCGATTGGCGACGGCGTCCCGCCATCGCGCGCCACAAGCGCCCGGAGCGCCAACTGATGCGCGGTGATCTCCTGCACTTGGCGAATAGTGGTCACGACCCGTCCCTCGCCCCGGCTCCGGCCGCTTCCAGCCGCCAACCATATTGACGTTCGTAATAGTCGGCGAATCGCTGATCGTCGGCGGCGATCGCGCGCCACCAGGCCGGGTTGCTCACATACCAGTCGACCGTGTCGTAGATGGTCGACGCGAAGTCGCGCCGAGGCGCCCAGCCCAGCTCCTCCCGGATCTTGGCGGGGTTGAGGGAGTAGCGCCGGTCATGGCCCGGCCGATCCGGCACATGGACGATGAGCGACTCTGGCTTGCCGAGCCGATCGAGGATGGCGCGGATCACCTCGATGTTCGGCCGCTCTTGCCCGACCCCGATGTTGTACGCCTCGCCGGCGCGACCGTGCCGGAGCACCAGGTCAACCCCCGCCGCGTGGTCGTCGACGTATAGCCAGTCTCGCAGTTGCAGACCGTCCCCGTACACCGGTAGCGGCAGATCGCGCAGCGCATTGGTCACGAACAGCGGCACGAGCTTCTCTGGGTATTGCCGGGGGCCAACAGTGTTCGAACCGCGGGTGACGACGACATCGGTGCGATGCGAGATGAAAAATGCCTGGCACATTAACTCACCGCCGGCCTTCGCCGCCGAATAGGGCGAGCGCGGTCGTAAGGGGTCGGATTCGACCGAATGGCGGCCATCTGCAATGTGGCCATAGACTTCGTCGGTGCTGACCTGCACCAAGCGTCGCCCGTGCCGCCGGGCCGCGTCGAGGAGGGTCATCACCCCGGTCACATTGGCCCGAGCGAACGCTTCCGGCTCAAGCAGCGACCGATCAACGTGCGTCTCGGCCGCAAAGTTGACGATTCCATCAGTCCCGGCGACCAGATCGTCCACGACCTCGCGATCGGCGATGTCGCCGTGAACAAATCGGAACCTCGGATCGGACGCAACGTCCGCCAGGTTCGCCAAGTTGCCCGCGTACGTGAGGAGATCGAGGCCGATCACCTCGTCCTGGTTCTGATGCTCTAATACCTGCCGCACATAGGCCGAGCCGATGAAGCCGGCCGCGCCGGTGACGAGGATTCGCACCTCTTACTCCTCTCCGTTGGCTGGCGCCAAGTTCAGCTCCGCCGCCAGCGCCGGCACATATCGCTCGATGGCATCGCGCCACGGCGGCAGCCGGACCCCGAGCGCCGCCGCCCGGCGGTTGACGAGCGTGCTGTCCGCCGGGCGCCGGGCCGGCAATGGATAGTGTGCCAAAAACTCCTCGGACGTTGTCGGCGTCACGCCTTCCGGGCGAAATGCCGCCGCCTCGGCAACCGCCCGCGCTAAACCAAACCGGGAAGCCCGCCCCTCGTTCACGAGGTGATAGGTCCCGGCCGCGCGCTGAGCGGCCAATTGCACCAGCGCCACGGCGAGGTCGCCCGCGAACGTTGGACTGCCACATTCGTCATCGACCACCGCGATCGTCCCCCGGTCTCGCAGCAGGCACAGGACCGTGCGTGGAAAATGCTTGCCGCTTCCGCCATACAACCAGGCGGTCCGGGCCACGGCGAAGGCGGGGTTGGCGCTCATGATCGCCTGCTCACCCTCGAGCTTGGTTCGACCGTAGACCGACAGCGGGAGGGCTGGCGCCATTTCGTCGTAGGGGGCGCCCCCATCCCCGGCGAAGATGAAGTCGGTCCCCACGCCGATCAGGTGCGCACCGGCAGCGGCGGCGGCCCTGGCGACATGCCGCGAACCCACCACATTGACCGCGTGGGCGGCGGCTTCGTCACGCTCGGCGCCGTCAACGTCGGTGAAGGCGGCGGCGTGAATGACGATCGCCGGCGATTCGGCGTCGAAGGCGGCCCGAACCGACTTCTCGTCGGTGATGTCGAAAATCCGATCAGCGCCCGGCCGGGCATGCGAGCCAGCGCCGATCACGGTCGCCCCGGCGTCCGCCAGCGCGGGCGTTAGATAGCGGCCGAGCTGGCCCCCGGCCCCGGTGAGGAGCACCCGGGTGCCGTCGAGTCGCGGGCTCATCCGATTTCAACCACGGAATGATCACCCACCATCAGGCGAATCGCCCGCGGTCGAACCGGCGAGCGATCGACCACGACCTCGCGACCAATCAACGAATCAGCGATTGGGCGATCGACGTTCCTGACCTTGCTCTGCTCAAGGATAATGGAGTGCTCAATCTCGCAGCTGAGCAGCTCGCAGCCTGCTCCAATCGCGGTGAACGGACCAACGTAAGCGTCGGTGACGGTGGCGCCGGCGCCGATGATCGCCGGACCGCGAATCGAGCTTCTGGTGATGATCGCTCCCGCCTCGATGACGACGGGGCCAATCACCCGGGAGTCGGCATCGACGGTCCCGTCGATCCGGCGGCTCAGGGTGGCCAGCACGAGCCGGTTGGCCTCCAGCATGTCGTCTTTCTTGCCGGTGTCGATCCAATCATCGTCGATGACGGACGAGCCGACGGCATGCCCCGCGTCGATCAACCCCTGGATCGCATCCGTGATTTCAAGCTCGCCCCGAGCCGAGGGCACCAAATGAGGCGTGATCGTATGCACTTCGGGACCAAAGAAGTAAACGCCGATGACGGCCAGGTCGGATATCCGATCAGTTGGCTTTTCGACCAGTCGCGTCACCCGGCCGCCGCCGTCTAACATCGCCACCCCGAAGGCGGACGGGTTGTCGACCCGCTTGAGCAGGATTTGGGCGCATGCGGTGCCGGTCATGTACTGAAGGGCGTGCCCGGTAATCCCTCCTTTGAGGAAATTGTCCCCCAGGAACATACAAAAGTGGCCATCGCCGAGCCATTCCCGCGCCGTGATGATGGCGTGAGCCAGACCCAGGGGAGCTGACTGCGGCAGATAGGTGACGCGGGCGCCAAACGCGCTACCATCCTTGATCGAGGCGCGAACCTGGTCGGCGGTGTCCCCGGTGACGATGCCGATCTCCTCGACGCCGGCGGCGACCAACTGCTCCAGGGCGTAGTGGAGCACCGGCTTGTTCGCCACCGGCACCAACTGCTTGGCGCCGGTGGCGGTCAGCGGCCGGAGGCGCGACCCTTTGCCACCGGCCAAGACCAGCCCTTTGAGTTTCCGGCGCCCGGGTTCCGGGGCCACATTCCGATCGCCGTCCGCCCCTGCTTCGGCCATCAGGCCCTCCCGCGCGATCCATTCGTGGCGCGATCCGATGCTGAAAGCCCGCGTCCCAATGGCGCTCTCCATCTGCCCAGCCATGGCAATCGTAACACTCGGTGCGCGGGGCGATGAAGGATTTGGCTAGACACGGAATGCACGTTGGCGTCGGGCATCGCTGCTATAGTGCCAGGATGAGGACGACGGCACGCGGCATCGGAGCCCTGCACACACCTATCTCAGCGGAGTGATCCCTTGACCGCCCGTCGATCATCCGTCAAGCCAGACCCAACGCCCTCAGCACAATCGCTCGATGGTGCTCGTTCCGCCCCATCGCGGCCGGGCTGGGCCGTGCGGTTCTTGGGCGCGATTGCCAAGTACCCCACCTTTCGCCAACTCTGGTTTGGGACGATGGCGGCCTCCGTCGGCCAATGGATGCAGCAGATCGCGCTGGGCTGGCTGGCGCTCGAGCTGACCAACTCGCCGACGTTTGTCGGCTTCGTGGCCTTTGCCGCCGGTATCCCCTTCATCGTGATTGGCCCGCCGGCCGGCAATCTCATCGATCGCGGCGATCGTCGTCGCCTGCTGCTCGTGTGCCAACTCTTCGCCGCCGCCGTCGCCTTGGTTGTCGCCCTGCTGGTCTTCAGCCAGGTCGTCCAACCCTGGCATCTGTTGGTGACCGCCTTTCTGAATGGCAGCTTTCTGTCACTGATGACCCCGACCCAACAATCCTTGGTGCCGATGCTCGTCGCTCGTACCGACCTCACCAACGCGATCGCCCTGATGAGCGCCGGGCAGAACTTGACCCGGGTCGCGGGGCCGTCGATCGCAGGTATCCTGATCGCCTGGTCGGGCGTCGGACCGGCCTTTGTTGCCCAGGCGGCCATGCTCCTCGTCGCCTTCGCCTTGGTCTCGCACCTCAGCTTGCCGCCACGGACGACGCCCGCCACGGTCGCCACCGGTGTGTTTGACGGGCTCCGGTTGATCTTGACCACCCCCGCGTTGCGAGCCCTGTTCTTCATGGTCGCGATCTCGATGTTTTTCGTCTTTCCCTACCTGAACTTCATCAACGTCTTTGCCCGGGACATCCTGATGATCGGCGCCACCGGCCTGGGCGTCTTGATGGCAGCTTCTGGCTGCGGCGCCGTGGCCGGGGCGCTCGTTGTCGCGGCCCGTGGCCGGTCCGCCGGGGTGGGGCCGATGCTGGTGGTGCTGAGCGTCTTGTACGGGTTCGTCATCCTTGGCGTCGCGATCTCGCGCTCGGCGCCGCTGAGCGCCGGATTGATGTTTGTGGCCGGGTTCATGGGCGCCCTGGTCTTTAGCCTCAACACGGCGCTCGTTCAGCACCGGATTCGCGACGAAGTACGCGGCCGCGTGATGAGCGCCTATTTCCTGACCTGGGGTCTCATGCCGCTTGGCGCCCTGCCCATGGGCGTCATCGCCGGCCTGTACGGTGCCCGGGTCGCGGTCGGCGCCGGCGCCTTGATCTCCTCCCTGCTGATTGGCATCCTCGGCCTCACCTCGCGGGAGATTCGCGACCTCTGATCCCGCTGGCTACTGTCGCGACACGGGCTCGCGTTCGTTCGTGGTGACGGATTGGGTGCCGAGTTGCTCGACGATGCGGGCGAGCTCGGTATCGAGGCGAGGCGTAATGGTGCGGCCGACCCGGGTGATGTCCCGCAACGACGCTGGTAGGTCCGTGACCGGCGGCAGCAAGGGACCGATCTGGTCACGGAGCTCGCCCCGATACCAGGCCCCGAGTCTCCGCCGTACCTGGTTGACCGACGGCGGCTCCTGTCCTCGGGCCCTGGCAAGTTGGCCAATTTGGTCCCGCAAATCCTTGTTGGCAACCGGCAGCGTGGCGACCTGATCGACCGCCTGCCGTTGAAGACGAATCGTATCAACGTCGGCATTCCAGCGCTGGATCAGGTCAAACGCGGACGTCGCCTCCCGCGCTCGGTCGCGGGCCTCGTGCTCCACGGCTGGCTCAGCCACCGCCGGTTGGTCCTGAAACACGAGCAGCGGTTTGATCGCATCGAGCCAGCACCCGATCGCGGCCCGGGCCAGTCGCATATAGTACAGACCCGCGAGGAGGCTTTCATCAACCGAGACCGGCAGCCGATCAACCGCGGCGAGGAGTCGCATTGTCCCCGCGCCTTCCATCGGACCGAAGAATCCCGCGGCTTGCACCGGAACGAGGACGACCTCCGACCGCCGCACGGTGGTACGCAGGATGCCTTGCCGGCGCTCCAGCATAAGGAGCGTCAGCGGATAGTCGGGCGAGAGAAACACACCGGGAATGAACGCTGGAGCATCCCCGGCGTGGTGCAGGAAATCCCCGAACTGCTCGCCCAGTCCAAGGAGACCCTCGATCACGCTCGGGCTGACCTGCTTGGCCCGAGCCGTCTCGATGGAAAACTTCGCGTCCGCCGCCTGCATCGTTGGCGTGCCGTCGCACATGCCAAACAACAAGAGGTCCGGGTTTTGCAATCCGCGGCGGGAGGCGGCGGCCGCGATTCGCGGCACGTCGTCCAGCCGCGTCACGCGTCGCACGAGCAACGGCGAATCCGGCGCCCCCGGGTTCGGCCGCTCCTGGCCGGGCCACGTCATCGCGTGGGCCGCCGCCACATCAGCCCAGCGGGCGCCCACCATGTTGCTGGCGCCGCCGCGGTCGGCGAGGCTCATCACCACCCGGTCCAAGACGGCCGCGACTAAATCTCCACCCGGCAACAGCGGCGAGCGAATCGATCGTCCATCCACGTTTCGTTGGTCCTCTGTCTGTACGCCTGGCCAGCTTGCTGCCCAGCGCCCCGCCCACGAGGGGAGCTGGCGGACAGCCGCCAAGGAGAATACCAGGGAAGACGCCCGTATCGTGCCTCGCGGCGGGCGGCGCGGGTGCTACACTACACGTGGAGCCCACCCCCGGGGCTCCGGGTCGTCCTCAGCGAAGCGAGATTCTCAATGATCGAGGATCACGGGTTCGTCCGAACCGAACCACCCAAGTCTCCGCTGGATCCGTTCTTATGTCAATTTCTCGGCTCGATCGAGGCGATGAACAACGGCTATTTGCCGTCCTCGGATCGACATGCGGTCGCGATGGCGCTCGGTTGGCCGCTCGACTTCGCCGACGCCATTATGACAAGCGCTCAAGCTCGGGGCATGGTGGAGCGCGTGCTCATCGGGCATGGCCGGCGGCGATCACTCTGGCAGATTTCGGCCCGCGGCCGGACTTGGCTGGAGATGACGACCGTCCTTGGCTCAGTATCTCTGGATAGCGAGCCAGATCTCAGTCCGACCCACGCCGCCATGTTGTAGCGACGATCGCGGCGGCAGGCGTCGCCTGCCGCCGCCACCCGACAACGACCGTACCGGCTCCCGCCAGGCCGAGAAGACAGAGGATCCGACCTACCCAGTCGAGCCCATCAGTTTGGTAGGTCAACCGGAGCGTCACGTCGCCGGCGGGGATCGGCGCCGACATATACCCGTCATCAGTCCGCGTCAGCGGCACGGGCTGGTCGTTGACCGTGGCCCGCCAGCGTGGATACCAGTTCCTTCGGATGGTGGCGGTGCCGCCATCACTCATACCAGTGGCAATCAGCCCGCTGCCATCGGGCGCCAAGGCCGCGGCATTGTTCCCCGCGAAGGTCACGAGCGTCACCGGATCAAATATGCGAAAGACGAAGTAGAGCCCAGACCGTCGCTGCTCAAGCCATGGCGCGGCGGCCGCGGCGGTGGCCGCTGGTCCGGTGACAACCACCGCGCCGATGCCGTGCCGCATCAGATAGGTGGGATCGAGCGTTTGCTCGGGATCGGGGTAGTGATTGCCCTGAGCCCACACGTAGCCCGGGGTTCCCACGTGAGAGTCATGCCAGTACCAGAGCCAGTTATCGTACTGGAACGGGCGGTCCGTCCAGAGCGGCGCCCATAGCCGCTGGTGCCAGGATAGCGCCGATCCGATGACCAGCAGGCCCGTTCCGGGCGCCGCCGTCCCCGCCGCGAGCGCAATCGCTTGCTCGAAGTCGGCAAATTCCGGGACAGCCCCCCGCTCGACCGGATAGAACGCGGTCGTCAGCGGATCGGTTTGACCGGGCACCGGGACCGCGCTGGAAGCTGGCGAAACGCGGCCGACGATCAACCCGAGGACGAGCACCACCATCGCGACATCGGCCACCAGACTCCCTGATCGTTTGAGTTGCGCCGTTATGAAGCGAGTGGCAAGCTCGATGGCGACCGCGGCCAGGTAGACCGTCAGCAACCGCTGAAACGGCATCAGGCGGGTCGCCTCCAACCGCGCCAGCGACGAGCCAACCTCACTGGTCACCAGCAGCGTCACGAGGCAGTAGAGGCTAAGCGATATGGCGGTCGCCCGCGCCGCGAAATGCCTGAGCGACAAGACCGCCAGCACGCCACCGGCCGCCGCCGCCAGCAGGGCCGGGAGCGACACCGCGGCCAGCGCCGAGTCCAGATAGTCACGAGCGTCGACGTACCGTTCGTAGCGGACAAATTGGTACAGGTCGGAGAAGCGAGCGAGCGACAGCAGCTCGGGGGCGGCGACGAGCATCGCCAACAGACCCACGAGGCTGATCCGGCGCGTCGCCCGCCGCCTGTCCGGTGGCTCGCCGTCACGGCGGGAAGCAGCCGCCAGCCAGACGCCGGCACCGACGACCGCGAGCGCGATCAGCGACCGGGGGTTCGTGTAGACCGCCGCCGCCGCCGCCAGCACGGCGCCGGCCGCTGCCCACCGGTCACCTCGCCACACGTACCGGGAGAGCCAGGCCAGACAGAAGAGCGCGGCCACCGTCCCGCCGACGTTGGACACCAATCCCCACTGCACGAGCTCGGTGTAGCCCCCGTGCCACCAGTTCCCCGGGATCAAGACATGCAGCGCGAGCGCAACGAGCGCCACTCGCGGCGTCCAGCCATCCAGATTGGCCATCAGCGCGAAGGCGATACCCGGCAGGACAAAGATGACGGCGATGACGATCGTGTGGACCTGGGGCATCGGGAGGAGGCCCAGGCCAATGCCCCAGACACCGACTTCCAGCCAGGGTACGCCCAGCGGATAAAATTCGACCGGGTACCCGCCCTGGTGGTGGCCAATCCATCGCGGGATCTCACCGGCAAGCAGCGATCGCAGCAACGTCTCGGACCGAGCTATGTGAAAGGGATGATCAACGCCGGCGAACGCCGTTGGCAGCCAGCGCTCGCCGTCCGCGGTCGCGACCAACCGCGCCAACGAGAAGACGCCGAGCCGCGCCGCCACCCAGAGCGCAAAGCCGGCCAGCGCGAACCACCACCAGAAGCCCGGCGCGGGCCGCCGCCAATTCTGGAGTCGCGCCGGCTTGGTCAATCCGACTGATCCCGCGAGCTGTCGGTCGTGACGGACATCGCCAGCCAGAGGCCGATGAGGCACCCGGCCAGGATGATAATGACCAGTGCCGTAACGAGGGCGGCCGTGACGAACGGGCCCGCCACCACCGTCACCTCACGAATGAAGAAAGACCAAATATCGGTCACGCGAAGCGAACGACCTTGCCGCCACCCGGCGGCGATCGGGACCCGGGCGAAGGCGATGAAGGCGACCAGTCCGACCGCGGCGAGCGCCCAGATCCCGCGTGCGACCGATAGCCGCCAGGGCGCCGGCACCGACCGTTCGATCGTGGTGGCGCCCTCGGTAACGGCAAGCGTTCGCGGCGGCTCGCTCACGATCGTGGCGGGATAGTCGGACGCCATCGTTAGGCGCTCACAAACTGGGGCAGCACGTACTGGACGAAAATGACGACATTCAACATCACCATTGCCCCGAACACGACTCCTTGGGCGTACCGGCGGCCCGCCACCGGAATGATCGTGCGCAAGCCCAGCATCGTCAACAACGCCGCGGCATTGACCACGGGAAAGAAGTACCGGGCCTGAGTCAGTCCAAACTGGGTGCCGAATTGCACGACGGCGAGATAGGCGACGGCGCAGGTCAGTGCCAACACGAACAGTGAGGTCCAAAGCGGTCGCGACGACAGCTGGGCGAACTCCGCCACCGCCCGCTCGCGTGGGTACTGCCGCCGGGCTTGGATGATGTACCACACCAAGCCCGCCAACGAGACCAAGATTGGGATCGCGATCGCCCAGAGTAGTGTTGGTCGCAACGGTATCAGCCGCCAGCCAAACTCGCCCCAGGTCTCGCGAAATCGCATGATGAGGAAGTCGCGATTCAACAACAGCTCGAAGAAGTCGCCGGCCGGCCGGTTCCAGTATTCCTGCAATTGCAGGATCTGGCTCAGCCCGTCGAAGTTGCCGTAGGTACGGAACATGAAGAGGTACCACGGTAGTACGAGCAGGATCGCCGGAACCAGCACGCAAAGGCCACGCCCAACCCAGTCTCTGACGTTCTTCCAGCCAACAGCGCCGATGATGGCCACCGCGATGACCGGCGCCCCGATCAGGGAGGTCGATTTGGCGAGGACCGCCAGGCCAAGCGCAACGCCGAGCCAGAGGCAGGTCCGTACCGGGAATCGAGTCCGAATGCCGCGAACAATCAGCAATGCGACCCAGGAAAACAACGCCACGGCGGCGATGTCGTTGTTGATCATCGCGGCCTCGTACGAGACCTGCGGCTGGAACGCGACAAAGGTCGGCACCGTTACCTGCATGAAGGCATCGGTTGGAAACAGCTCTCGGGTGAGGCGAAAGGCCAAGAACACGGTGACAATACCGAACGGGATGGCGAACAACCGGAGCGCGTATTGCTGGGCCACCAGCGACCAGTCTTGGACCGCGCGGTAAACGGGGACCATGAGCGCGTAATAGAGCGGGGGATGGTTCGCGGTGTACTGAAAGCCGGTTGGGTAGAGCTGGCCGAGATAGGTCACCATCCGTGGCGGCGTTCGAGCCCAGTCCCAAGCGGTTGGCTCACAGTGCCAGCTCACCGTATAGCGGCAGAACTGGTAGAGCGTGCTCGGTAGTTGGTCGAAGCTCGTATCGTCGCGGTCTTGGGCCGCCGCTTGCCATTCTTCCAGGTCCGGCAACACCGGAATCCGGCCCTCGGTCGCGAGCAGCTCGATGTAGCTGTAATGGGCGACCTCGTCGTGCCCGCTAAATGGCTGGAACGCAATGACGAACAACAACTGCTTGAAGAAGTACAAGAGAAGCAAGCCGCCGATGAACCAGGAGATAGGCGTCCCACCGGGCCTGGTTCGCCTGATGGCTGGTTGGGCACCCTGGCTGGCGGACCGCTCGGATTCGCTGGAGGTCACCGGCGCTTCAGCCAAGGCCAGCCTCGTTCAGTCTCTCGATCGAATCGACCGCGACCGCTACGTCCGGCTCCCGGCGCCGACGGGCTCTTCCACCCGCTTGATCTCGTGGTACTCCTTCTCGGCGTTGACCTGATCGAGATCGTGCCGCTCACCAAGGATGTTCTTGGCCGCCAGCAACCCGGTCTCGATGGAATGATCGGTGTTGTTGTAGCGGAAGGAGCCCCCGCGTCCAATGTACTGGAGGTTCTCGAAGGTGGCGATGTAGTCTTTGATCGTCGCCAGCGGCTGCTCGTACCCAATCACATAGGACGGATAGGCGCGTGGGGCCCGGACCGTGAATCCGCCGATCACCTCGTCGCGGGTGATAAAGTCCAGATCGTTGATGAGATGGGCAATCGTCTGCTCGACGAGCTGGACCTCCGACATGGTCCAGATATGGTCGCCCCGCGTGCAGAAATACTCGACCACCAGCGACGTGAAGTCGTCGCTCGGCACCATGTCCGGGCTCCAGTTCTTTGGCTCATGGAACCGGCCAAACAGGATATTCCGGTCATGGACATAGAGCCAGGTATCGTGCGTCACCTGACGCTTCTTCAGCATCACGTTGACGGTGATGATGTCGCGGAACTTCAACTGCTTGGCGGCTTCAAGCACCGCGGGCGGCGCCGGCGGGTCCATGATCCGGGCCAGGTGCGTAAGCGGGATCGACGAGATGAAGTTGTCACCCTCGATCCGCTCGGTCGTACCGCCGACGGTGGTGAATTGCTCGCCCTCGAGCCGCCTCGTCTCGCCCCCGGATTGGACCGTAACCGCTTGCACCCGGCCATCATGATGATGCACCGCGATGACTTTGGATTCCAGCGCGACCTCGTTGCCGCGGACGACGATGGCGTCCGTCATCCGCTCGGGCAAGCGGCCAAATCCCCCGCGAGGGTACATGAACTCGTCGATCAGGCTGACGACCTTCCCTTTCGACGGGATTACCGCATCCTTAACCGCGGTCATCAACGACATCCCTTTGGTTCGCTGCGACACCCAATCGCCGCTCATCTGATCACAGGGCAGGCCCCAGACCTTTTCGGAGTAGCGTTGGAAGAAGAGCCGGTACAGCGTCGGCCCATATTGGTCGATGTAGGCATCCTCCATCGACAGGATCGGCTTCGCGCCCGAGCGCTGCTTGGCACGGTTCAACCCGTAGTCGGCGACGGCCCGCACCGCCGTCACCGGACCGATCGCCTTCAACGCGTTGGAGATTTTCAGGGGATAATCGACATACTTGCCGTCAAAGTAGATGCGGCTAACCCGGTTGACCCAGAGCAGCTCGTCGGCGATCACTTCGCGAAAGAGGTCGTTCAACTCCTCGCTCTTCGTGAACCAGCGGTGGCCGCCAATATCAAACTTGAACTCGCCGTACTCGGTCTGATGGCGGATTGTCCGCGACAGACCGCCGACGAATGGCGCCCGCTCGAGCACCAGGGTTGGGATCCCGGCCTTGCTCAGCACGTAGGCGGAGCACAACCCGCCCGGCCCCGCGCCCATCACGATAGTCTTGGCCGAGGAGGAGCTTCGGTGAGCCCCGTTCTGAGACAAGCCGGAGCCACCGCTTGATCGACCGTTCTCGGAATGCTGCATCGCGGTTCAGTCCCTCCGTTGGCTTCTGTGAGCGGCCAACCGCGTGGTGTGTAACAGGCAATCCAGCCTCGAGCCGCCGGCCTGGCGCGGCCCCATGAACGCCGCGCGCCTCGGACGCAAAAGACGCTCTAGTGTATAACATCACCCGCTCGCCACACGCCAACGACATCGTGTCGACTCGCGGCGTTCGCTTCGTCGCCGATCTAGCGGTCGCCTGACGATTGGCCGTCGTGACGGGACGAATGCAGGTTTGGTGCCAGCGCCCGCCTGGTCTTCGGCGACCGGAACGTATCAGCTAGACGGCAATTTGCGCCAGGTAATCATATTGTTCAGACCAAAATTCCAGATCGCCGCCAGTCCGGCGCCGACCAGGTTCGCCAACAAGTAGTGGAATCCATGCCCGTGCAGAAAGAGCAGGATGCCGGCGTTGATCAGCAAGCCGCCGGAGTTGATGGTGCCGTACATCACCGCGCGCTGCCCCACCCGGCCATGACCCCGGTCATGCCAGGTCCACAGCTCATTGAGGGTGAAGGTTACGATCATCGAGATCACGATTGAGACCGGGGATGCCAGCGCCAGCGCGAAATCGGTCATGCTCATCAGGAGGTAAAGCATTCCCTGGTTCACGACTAAGCCGATGGCGCCGACGACGACGAATTTCTGAAACCGCTGCGTCAGCGTCCACACCCGGAGGGCCGGTCGGGTCCAGCTTTCCGTCGATTGCATCCGAAATCTTACTCCCAGAAGACGCACGGACGATCGGCGGCACCAATGAACGCCAGAGGAGGTCAGCAACGCACCAACAATACCATGACGTTCGTGACAACGGTAACAAGTCCTAGAATGGCATTGCCCTCGTCGGCCCGGTGCGCTCCGGGTGCAAGCAAGAGGGATCGAGTGAACGCCTCGGTCCCTCTATCCGATGTGGCCCTCGACCGGTTCTACCACCGTTCACAATGGACGGCGACATCCGTCGCGGCCAGGGCCCGCCTGTCGTCTGACCAAGCCGGCGCTTAGTCGGAAACCGGGCTTGCCTCTGCCTCCGGGCTGGCCGCCGGGCCGGCTACCTGCTCGCTGAGCAGATCGAAGGCGGCTTGCAATTGGGCGTCTGGATGCGGTGTTTCGTTGATATTCGCGGTCTCGGTCTCATCGCTTGGGCGACTGACGCTGACGTCGGCCGGTAGCTCAACCGCGATATCGGGCTCGACGCCCTCTCTCCAGATCTGGTCGCCGTCGGCTGTCAGCCACAGCGCGGTGCCCAGCAGGACGATCGAGCCATCCGGCTGCTCGAACGGGGTCAGGACGGTGCCCGTGCCAAAGGTCGTCTCCCCGAGCAGCATGGCGCGATCATTGTCGCGAAGCGACCCACTGACGATCTCCGCCGCCGAGGCCGATCCTTCATTGACCAGGACCACCAGCGGCTCCTCCAACCAGAGGCCGTCGTAGCCGATGGTCTTCACCGGATAGGGGGCTTGATCCGCCGTCTGGTACTGGAAGATGGTGTTGCCTTCCTCCATGAACTGGCTGGCGACGCCAATCGCCTCGGACACGAGCCCGCCCGGATTGTCACGAAGATCGAGGACGATGCCGACCGCCCCCGCCTCACGGGCGGCCTCCAGCGCGGTTTGCAGCTCGCGGGTTACCCCGACATCGAAGCGGGCAATGCGCACATGGGCCAGGTCATCCGGCAGCATCCGCCAACTCACGGAGATGACAACGATCCGGCGGCGGATGAGGTCCACGGTATAGACCTCGTCGTCTGGCCGGCGCAGCGTCAGCTGGACCTCCGTGCCTTCTTCACCGCGGACTTCCTGGCCGATCTCGAAGACCTCGAGTCCGTCAATCGACTCGCCGTTCACCTCAATCAGAATGTCCCCGGATTTGATGCCGGCCTCAAGGGCGGGAGAATTGTCGATCGGCGCGATGACGACGACGTTGCCGTCTCGCTCCCCAATCTCAATCCCGACCCCGGTGAACTCGCCGAGGCTGGATTGGTTGAATTGCTCGGCTTGCTCAGGGGAGAGGAACGCGCTGTGCCCTTCGTCACCCAACGCCTCGACCATGCCGGCCGCCGCCCCATAAATCAGGTCTTCATCCTCGGTCTCATCGGCTAAGACCCACTCGTTCTGGATAAGGTCCCAGGTCGATTCAAGCACATCGAAGTCTTCGTGCTCGGTAAAGGTATCGGCCGCTCCCGCCGGAAGCGAGCCGCGAAGGACCGTGCGGTCGATACCGATCCCGGCGGCAAAGACCGCGAGGATGACGACGACGTTGAGCAGCCGAGCGGAGAGCCGCGACCGGGTGGCCGAACGTGGGCTGGCTTCCTCCCGTGATGGATTAGGTTGGAACACGATACAAACTCCTTCGAATCGTTGCGATCACAATAAGGATCTCAAGCAGGCGATGAGATCAAGTCTGAACGACGCCGAACAAGCCGGACATCCAACAAGTGTACGTCGATTCCGAGGCGCCGGTTCCGTTTCGACCCGGTATTATTTCTCCAACGAACCAAACCTCGTCCGAGACCACATGCTCCGGCCCCGGTCCCGTGGCGCTCGCGACGTACGTTCGGTTTGGTCGCTACGCCAGTACCGGTGCGGCCGCGTGCACCGGAGTCGACCAATGGCGATACCGTGGGTCTTGTCCACGCAGGACCTCGTGGAAGGCATGCTCGAGGTCCCGGCTGATCGGCCCCTGCCGGCCGTCACCGATCTGGTATTTATCAATCTCGGTGATCGGCGTAATTTCGGCGGCCGTACCGCAGGTGAAGACCTCATCGGCCAGATACAACTCGGTGCGGTCCACCGCCCGCTCGATGACCTCCAGACCCAGCACCTCGCGCGCCAGCACCATCAGGGCATCCCGCGTGATGCTCTCCAGGATACTGCTCGTAACATGGGGCGTGATCAACTTTCCATCGGCGACGAACATGACACAAGCGCCGGGTGCCTCGGCCACGGTGCCGCCCGTATTCAGTAAGATGCCGACGTCATAGCCATTTGCCCGGGCCTCCATATTGGCAAGCTGCCCGTTGCGATAGTTGGACAGGTTTTTGATCCGCGGCGGCATCACCTCGTCCGATATCCGGCGCCAACTGCTGACGGCGGCCGTCTGGGTGACGCCGGTTTTGAGGTGACTCGGCATCCGGCTGGTGTTGATGAGCAGTCCCGCCTCACCGCCCACCTCGGAGAATCGTTTGCCCGCGACGTTCGCGGTGTAGGCCAGCGGCCGGATGTAGGTGTCTTCCCGAACCTCGTTCATTCGCAGCAGTTCGACAATGATCTCGGTCAGCTCAGGCAGTGAGTAGTCGAGCCGCAGCCGGACCAATGCCATCGACTTTTTCAACCTCGTCAGGTGCTCTTGCAACCGAAAGATGACGATGCCTTGATCGGACGACGGGTTCGCGTAGGCTCGAATTCCCTCAAACACCGCGCCGACCGTGGACCAACCCAGCTCCGTGACGTGGATGGTCGCGTCGTCCCAGGCAACGAACTTCCCATTCCACCAGATGTGGGCCGGATGCTTGCTGTGCTCGGTCATTCTCTGCTCCAACCTTCCACTTGACGTGCATGTCTGGATGAGAACTATACCCGCCAGGGAGCATTCGGCACATCATCGGACGCCTGAGCTTGGCGCGATCACTCCGTACCGGCGCGGGATGGTAAACGACCCAGAGCGCCGCTTCCGGGCGGCGCTCTGGGTCTTGCCAACGACGAACGCGTTCGTCCCGAGGTTACGGCCGGCCGGAGATCGCAATTTCCTCGAACATCCGAACGTAGATGTTTCCGTCCGGCACCGAGAATCCCTGGGAGTTCTGGGGAATATCCAGGAGCCACGGCTTGAAGGCGTTCTGGTCGACCCGGTAGACGATCGGAATGTACCCGACGTCTTCCTGGATAATCCGCTCCGCCTCGGCGTAGAGGTCCAGCCGGGCATCCGGATCGAGCTCGGCCTTGGCCTCGATGCAAACGGCGTCAAACTCGTCGTTCGCCCACGCTTGCCGCTTCGAGCCTTCCGGCTTGGCGCCGTAGAACATGTCGAAGTAGCCGTTGTCCGGATCCGGGTAGTCGTACCACCAGCGAATCCAGACGAGCTGGTCCCGGTTCTCGAGCAGCCGCGGCCGGAAGGTCGGCTCGCCGACCAGCTTCTCGATGTTGATCGTCATTCCGAGGTTCTGCTGAAGCTGGTCGATGATGTCGTTCAGCATCAGGTCGGAGTTGAAGACCTCTTCTTCACCCCGCATCAAGACGGTGATGTCCGGCCAGTTCTGGCCGCCTTCGAACTCCGTCCCGTCGAGCATTGACATTGCCAGCTCGGGATCGTAATTCTGGATCTCCGGGACATCTGGGAACGCCCCCGGGTCGAGATAGCCGTAGACCCCGATCGGGACCATGCCGACGGCCGGAATCGCCAGTCCATTGGTGACCGTGACGAGTCGATCACGGTCGATCGCATGGCTCAGCGCCTGGCGCACCGGCAACTGATCGAAGGGGGCAACCCCGTTCGACGGCAGGAGCATCCAGATCCCGGGGTACACGAACTGCCGGAGCAGTTGCGACAGATCGGGATCATCGAGGAAGCGCTGGAGGTCGGCGGCGCCAACGGGAGTCCAGTCGAGCTGTTGATCGCCCGATCCGGACTCAAAGGCGAGCACGCTGTTGGAGGCCGGAACAATCGGGTCGATGACCCGCTGCAGCCTGATTGCCTCGGCATTCCAGTGGTTGGGGTTGACCGACATCTCGCAGCGAGAGCCCTTCACCCAGTTGTCGAGTTGGAACGGCCCGCTCGATACCAGCGGCACCTCGCCCAGCGCCCAGTCAACGCCATACTCCTCGACCGATGGCCGGTGCGCCAGCACGCATGCGGTGTAGGCCACTTTCTGCGCGAAGTTGGCCCGCGGTCCTTCGAGCGTGACCTCGAACGTCCAGTCATCGACCGCCCGCAGCCCCAAGTCGGCCTCGGTCGGGATTTGGCCGCTGAGCGGGTCACCTTCTCCCGCGTATTCGGAATTGGTGCTAAAGGCCTCCCCATACTTCACGTCATACAAGATGAACGAGTATGAGTTCTGGCCCGTGGCGCCGAGTGGCTCGGGACTGAGGATGCGGGCAAACGACCAGACGAAATCGTCCGCCGTGATCGGGTCACCGTTCGACCAGCCGGTGTTCTCGGGGCGGAGGTGGAAGGTCCAGACCGAGCCGTCGTCGTTGGTTTCCCAACTCTCCGCCCAATCCGGCACCGGGGTGCCGTCAGGATCGAAGGTTAGCAAGCCGGACCACACCTCGGGCTCGGCCGAGACGTAGAGGTTCGCGTTAAAGTCGAACGAGGCCGGCTCGTTCTGCAACACGAAGTGATAGAAGACCTGGTCGTCATCGAGCGCGCCGCCACCGGCCGCCTCCGGGGAGGCATCTTGGGCGGCGGTCCGCAGCGCGGTCGCCCCGCCCCAGCTCGCCGCCGCGGCCAAGCCGGTCGCCGCCGCGCCCTGCATCAAACGGCGTCGATTAATACTCGCCTCACGAAGCTGTTCCTCAAGCCGAGCTTGGGTTTTCGCGTCGAGTGCTACCATTGTGTGCTCCTTCACAAACCGAGACCGGACGAGCTGGCAATTCGCTCCAGCCCGCCGTATGTCTGTTCCGCCGACGCCATTGCCCGCGGACGCGAGATTGAAAATCCTGTACTGGCGCCTCCTTCGCGATACCGGGCGCATCACCCAGAACCGGTACACCAACGCTTCAAATTCGAAGTCGGCTAGTCGCTACCACGCACGTCGAGCGCGTCGCGCAGCCCATCGCCGAGGAAGGTGAAGCCAAGCATGGTCAGTCCGATCGCGAGCACGGGAAAGAGCAGCATGAAGGGATCGGTCATGATGAATCCTGGATGACTGGCATCCCCGACCATCTGGCCCCAGCTCGCCTGTGGCGGCAAGATGCCGACCCCGACAAAGCTGAGCGCGGCCTCGGTGAAGATCGCGGTCGGAATGCCAAAGGTGAGGGAGACGATGACCGGGGTCAAGCTGTTGGGCATCAAATGCCGGAGGATAATGGAGCTGCCGCCGGCCCCTGCCACCTTCGAGGCATTGACGTATTCCTGCTCTCGCAGCGCCAGGAACTGGCCCCGCACCAGCCGCGCCAAGGTCACCCAACCAATGAGTCCGATGGCAATGAAGATGTTGACCAGGCCCGGACCAAAGATGTTGAGAAAGACCATCACCAGGAGGATTTGCGGCACCGCGTAGACGACATCGACCGACCGCATGATGAAGTTGTCAACCTTGCCACCGTAGTACCCGGCCAGGGCGCCGATCGGCAAGCCGATCGCCAGGATCAAAAGCTGCGAAAGCACGCCAACCACGAGGGAGACGCGAGCCCCATACACGAGGCGGCTAAAGATGTCCCGCCCGTTCTGATCCAACCCCAGCGGCCAGAGCCAAGTCGGCGCCGTCCGCGCCAACCGGTAGTCGACGACTTCCGACTGCGCGTAGGGGGCGATCAGCGGGGCGAACACCGCGATCAGGGTAAAGACGGAGACCACGCAGAGCCCGGCCACGGCCATCTTGTTTTGGAGCAACCGGCGCCAGGCATCCCCCCACAGGCTCCGTTGCCGGCGGGCGACCAACTCCCCGCCGACCGCCAACCCGCTCAGCCGTCGCGCTACCTCCGGGACATCGGCAAGCGGGCCCACCGTGGGCTCGGGCACGCCGACGACGGAGCGATCGGCAACTCTGGCTGGCGACTCTGCCATGGTTACCAACCATCCTGACGACCGCGGTCGTCATCCCGCTCGACTCGCTCAAACGACCGCCCCTGCCAATTGGTGATGTCGTTCACGCGAGTCCCTCCACCGGCCGCGCCGGGCCAAGCCGAGCCAACGTGCTCAATATCGAATGCGCGGATCGACCACGCCATACAAGAGGTCGACCGCGAGGTTCATAAAGGCCAGGAACAATCCGTAGACCAGCACCACGGCGAGGATCATCGGCTGATCCTTCGCCACCATGCTTTCGACAAAGTATGGTCCCATACCGGGCACGTTGAACACCTTCTCGACGAAGAACGAGCCGGTCCCGACCGCCGCGAAAATGGGACCGACCAGGGTGATCACGGGGATGAGCGCATTCTTCATCACATGCCGCATGATGACCATTCGCTCGCGCAGGCCCTTCGCCCGCGCCGTCCGCACGTAGTCGGAGCGAATGGACTCGATGACGCTGGAACGGGTGAACCTGGCTATCGTCGCCAATGGCGCCGCGCCGAGCGCGATTATCGGCAAGACCCAGTCAATCGGCTTCTCGAGGCCGCCGATATTGAAGCCGAGACTCACGCCCCGGTTGGGTAACCAAACCACGAAGAGCAGGATGAGCAGGAATCCCATGACAAAGTTTGGCAAGCTGTAAAACAGAATCGCGAGCGTGACCGAGATGTAGTCGAGAAGACCATTTTGGTTGACTGCCGCCAGCACCCCGAGCGTCATCCCGATCACCACCGCGAAGATCGTGGCGTAGGCGCCGAGCTTGAGCGAGATCGGAAAGGTTCGCGAAAGGATCGAATTCACCGACTGCGGCCGGTAGGCGAACGACTCGCCAAAATCACCGCGGGCCGCATTCCAAATGTAGATTCCCATCTGCTGGAGCAGCGGCTTATCGAGCCCATACTGACGCTCCAGCCGGGCGATCGTGTCGGCGCTGATCTGCTGGGCGCCGGCCGGAATCACCCCGGTTCCCGGCGTCAGCCGGAGAATGATGAAGGTCAGGATGATAATCGATATCATCGTCGGCACGAACCAGAACAGCCGGTTCATCGAGTACCGTAGCATCGCTACTCCATAATCGTCGTAGAGTTCGCTAGAGATTGGTCCACGCGGCTTCCGTCGGATCCGAGACGTCCACGAAGGCGCTTGCCAATTCGGATCGTGGGCGTCTACTCGACCGCGGCGCCGGCTGAGCCAACGTACTCGTAAATTCCGCGAGATGTGAGCGAACGCCCGTCCCGAGTCAAGCTGGCTGAATGCGGCGGACTCTAGCATCGGAACCGATTACTGTCAAGAAAATGGCTGTAGCGCGCATGCACCGTTCGGCATCAAGTTTCGTTGCGGCGCCCGATCAGAGGATGAAATTGCTCAAGTCTTCGTCCTCCGCGACCTCGCCGACCCGCTCGCCAACGAAGGCGCCGTCGATGGTGTAGGTCTCACCTTTGTGGTCGGGTGCATCAAAGGAGATCTCCTCCAAGACCTTCTCGATGATCGTGTACAGGCGGCGGGCGCCGATGTCCTCCGTGCGCGCATTGACCACCGTCGCCAGGCGAGCCATCTCACGGAGGCCGTCCTCATGAAACAGCAGCTCCAGACCTTCAGTCGCCAGCAGCGCCGTGTATTGCTTGGTTAGCGCGTTCTGCGGCTCGGTCAAGATGGCGTAGAGATCTTCCTCGGTCAAGCTGTTCAACTCGACCCGGATCGGGAATCGCCCCTGGAGCTCGGGAATCAGGTCCGACGGTTTCGTTTCATGGAACGAGCCCGCGGCCACGAACAGGATGTGATCGGTGCGCACTGGTCCGTACCGGGTCATCACCACCGACCCCTCGACGATCGGCAACAGATCGCGCTGCACCCCTTCGCCCGAGACCGTGCCCCCATAATCACCGTCGGTGCTGATCGTTTTGTCGATCTCGTCGATGAACACGACGGCAGAACCCTCGACCCGGTGCATCGCGGCTTCCACCACCGACTCGAAGTCGACCATCCGATCGGCCTCTTGCTGGGTCAGGATGCGCCGTGCTTCGCGCACCGAGACCCGCCGCCGGGCCGGCCGCGGCGGTTGCAGGTAACCCTCGAGAAACTCGTGAACCGTGTCGTAGAGATCCTCTGGGCTGAGGACGCCGAACTGGTCAACCGGCTCGTACTCCGAGAACTCGGACTCGATCTCGATCTCGACCGTCTCTTCCTCCAGGGCCTGGGTATTGAGCAGTTGCAACAGCCGGCGGCGCTCGCGTTGGACCCGCCGCTGCGACGCGGCTTCCTCGCTACGCCGAGTTTCGCCGTCATCGGCCCCATTGCCTTCGGACCGCCGGCGGCCGTTTCGCGCCGGCTTCTGTTTGAGCGCTTGCTCGGTCAGCAAATCGATCAACCGCTGGGTAGCGGCTCTCGTGGCCTCGTCTTTCACTTGCTCGAGCCGTTGCCCGTGCAGCATGTCGATAGCGACCTCGACCAGGTCGCGCACGATCGCTTCCACATCGCGGCCGACGTACCCGACCTCGGTGAACTTCGTCGCCTCCACCTTGATGAATGGCGCATCGACGATCCGGGCCACCCGGCGCGCGATCTCCGTCTTGCCAACCCCGGTCGGCCCGATCATCAAAATGTTCTTTGGTACGACCTCGTGCCGAAGCTCGTCCGGCAGGAGTTGCCGCCGGTAGCGGTTGCGGAGCGCCACCGCCACCGCTCGCTTGGCGTCGGCCTGGCCGATGATGTATTTGTCAAGCTCGGCGACGATCTGGGCCGGGGTCATATCCTCGACCGTCGGCCGGTCGGCCTCGACGTCGTGCCCGGACCGGAGCGAGATTGGCGTCATCTTGACGCGAGGTGCTGCTTCAGCCATCGTGCTTAGCGCTCCTCCTCGTCACTCGCGGCCCCGCTGTCGCCACTATCGTCGTCATCGTCATCGGCATCGCCTTCGCGATCCGGTAGCGGCACCGGTCCATCGATCGGCAACTCACCATCGGCGGCATGGGCCGCCGCTTCGCTCACCGCTTCGCCCCTCGACACCGCCTCGATGGTGAGGCGATGGTTGGTGTAGATGCACAGGTCGGCCGTGATCGACATCGAAGCCTCGACGATCGCCGGCGCGGAGAGGTCCGAGAAGGCAAGCAGCGCTTTTGCCGCCGCCGTCGCGTACGGCGCGCCGGACCCGATCGCGGCGATGCCGTCGTCTGGCTCGATCACGTCACCGTCGCCGGATAGGACGAGGACCGAGTCAGGGTCGCCAACGATGAGCTGCGCCTCGAGCCGGCGCAGGTAGCGATCGGTCCGCCACTCCTTCGCCAGCTCCACCGAGGCCCGGCGCAGATTGCCGTCCCATGACTTGAGCTGAGCCTCGAACTTCGTGAACAGGGTCAGGGCATCGGCCACGGCGCCGGCAAAGCCGGCCAGCACCTGGCCATCGTAGAGCGTTCGAATTTTGCGAGCGCCGTGCTTGAGCACGACCTCGCCATACGTCACTTGACCGTCGCCCGCCAGCGCGATCGTGTCGCCGCGGCGGACGCCTAAGATCGTCGTCGCCCGGAGGCGACGCTCGGGCTCAGTAGTTGCGGATGGATACACGGATCGAAGGGGTCCGAATCACGATGGCCAACCGAATCTCACCAAGCTGGCACGCAAACAGGGCGCGGCGGAGCGCCGCCCGTGAATTGTACCGCACGCGGTCACGAGTGAGACGCTCGCCGTCGCTCGGCCTGAAGTTTGAACGCTACGCCGACTTGGCCATGCTTGTGCCTTCTTGGCCACATGCCGGACACTTCAAGTCGCCGCGCCGGTTCGCCTCGACCATGAATGGCGAGGCACAACGTGGGCAGGCAACCGCGACCGGCTTGTTCCAGGAGACAAAATCACAGGCCGGATACCGCTCGCAGCCGAAGAAGGCGCGGCCCTTCTTCGAGCGACGCTCCACCACCTCGCCCTGATGGCAGGTGGGGCATTCAACCCCGATCCGCTGCAATAGCGGCTTCGAATTCCGGCACTCCGGGAAGCCGCTACAGGCCAGGAACCTGCCGTAGCGGCCAAGCTTGATCACCATCGACCGACCACATTTTTCGCAGACTTCATCCGAGGGCTCGTCTTTGATCCGAACCCGTTCCATGGTCCGCTCGGCCTCCGCCAGCGTGGCCGTGAACGGCGTGTAGAACTCGCGCATCGTCGGCACCCATTGGCGCTCCCCGGTCGCGATCTCGTCCAGCTCTTCCTCCAGCTTGGAAGTGAAGCCGACATCGAACAGGGTCGGGAAATGCTCGGTCAGGAGATCGCTCACAATCGAACCAAGCTCCGTTGGCACCAGCTTTTTCTCTTCAACCGCGACGTAGGCGCGGGCCTGCAAGGTCGCGATCGTGGGAGCATAGGTGCTCGGCCGTCCGATCCCCTGCTCCTCGAGCGCCTTGACGAGCGCCGCTTCGGTGAATCGCGGCGGCGGCTGCGTGAAGTGCTGCTCCGGGAGGAGCTTCAGCAGGTCGAGATTTTCCGCTGCCTCGAGCGGCGGCAAGGCACCCTGCTCGAGCTCGTCGGCATCGTCGCCCTCATCGCGCCCCTCTTGGTACACGGCCATGAAGCCTTTGAACCGCACCACCGAGCCGGTCGCGCGGAACAGGAACGGCGCCTTGGCCGGGTCGACGAGTTGCTCCGGCTGGCCGGCGCCGATGTCGACCGCGGTCTGATCGAGGATCGCCGGCCGCATTTGCGAGGCGAGAAACCGCTGCCAGATCAACTGGTAGAGCTTAAACTGCTGCGGTGAGAGAAAGGGCTTCACGCTCGCCGGATCGCGCCGGGGCGAGGTTGGGCGCACCGCCTCGTGCGCCTCTTGGGCGCCTTTCGCCCTCCGGGCGTAGAGTGGCGGCCGGTCCGGCACGTATTCCGGTCCGTACCGGACGCTGATCACGGCCCGCGCCGCCTGCTGCGCCACCGCCGCGATCGTGGTTGAATCGGTTCGCATGTAGGTGATGAGACCCTCGGTGCCGTCGGCCCCGAGATCGACTCCTTCGTAGAGCCCCTGGGCAATCTGCATGGTGCGGCGCACGCCATAGCCAAGCTTGCGCGACGCTTCCTGTTGCAGCGTGCTCGTCGTAAAGGGCGCCGCCGGGCGCCGCTGCCCTTCCTTCTTGGTGACCGCCGCCACGCGATACCGCGCGCCCTCGAGGCCGTCGACGATTGCTTGCGCTTCCCAGCCCTGGGTCAGCTCGGCCTTCTTGCCATCGACCCGGTTCAGCATCGCCCGGAACGTATCCTGCTTTCGCGGCGGCTTGCCGATTTGCTTGCTCAGCTCGGCTTCCAGCGTCCAGTATTCGCGTGGCACGAACGCTTGAATCTCGCGCTCCCGCTCGACCACGATCCGGAGCGCCGCGCTCTGCACGCGGCCGGCCGAGAGGCCCCGCTTCACTTTCTTCCAGAGCAATGGGCTCACCCCGTACCCGACCAGCCGATCAAGTACGCGGCGCGCTTGCTGCGCATCGACCAGGTTGGCGTCAATGTCGCGGGGATGGGCAATCGCTTCGTTGACGGCCTCCGGCGTGATCTCGTGGAAGACGACCCGGTGCAGTGGTTTCTCGGTCGCGCCGGTCGCCTGGGCCAGGTGCCAGGCGATCGCCTCGCCCTCGCGGTCGGGGTCAGTCGCCAGATAGATTTCACCGGCCCGTTGGACGCTTTCCCTGAGGTCTTTGACGATCTTCGTCTTATCCCGCGGCACGAGATACGTGGGTGCGAAATCGGCATCGACGTTGACGCCGAGCGAGCTTTTAGGCAGATCCCGGACATGCCCCATCGACGCCTTAACGATGTAGTTACGACCGAGATACTTTTCGATGGTGCGCGCCTTGGCCGGCGACTCGACGATCACCAGCTTGTCGTTCGCCGTCACCTTGAACGGTGATCGAGTCGTCGGCTTCCGGCGACCGGCGGCCGCCTTCTTGGCGCTGGGAGACGTTGGTGCGGGCATCTTGGTTATTTTGATCCTCATCTACCCGTGAAAGGGCGTGTCAACGCGAATGGAACGTATACCTTCTCAAACATGGGAAGGAAGCGATCGGGAGACGCGGGGGTGTCCGTTCTCAGACATCAAACGATAGCGATCCGCGTGCCGCCTGTCAAGCTTCTGGAAATTCGGATCGCTGGCTAACCCCGCGTGTAGTGCTGCGCACCGGTGTTGCGGACCAATTCTTTCAACTCCATGGTCAACAACAGTCCGCTCACTTCGCCGATAGGCAAGTTCAGGGCCGCAGCCAGATCGTCGATGTGCTGGCCGTCCCCGGTCAGGAGAGCGTGCAGCCGACGCTCGGGCTCGGACTCGAACGGTAGCGGCTGCTGAACGGCGGTGCGTTGCTGGCTCCCCAACAGCTTGAGATCCTCCAGGATGTCTTCAGCGCTCGTGATGAGCCGCGCCCCGTCGCGCAAGAGACGCGAACCGCCCGCTCCGGTTGTCGAGAGGATGCTGCCCGGCACCACGAACACCTCCCGGCTCTGATCGGCGGCGAAGTCGGCCGTGATCAGGGCGCCGCTCCTCACGGGCGCCTCGGCGATGACCACGCCCAGCGAGAGTCCAGAGATAATCCGGTTCCGGGCCGGGAAATTCGGGCCGTCCGGTTTCCGGCCCGGCGGATAATCGGAGAGGACCGCGCCGTTGGCGATAATCTCCTCCGCCAGGTTGCGATGCTCCGGCGGGTAGATCACGTCCGGCCCCGACCCCAGCACCGCGATCGTCCGGCCGCCAGCCCGCAACGCGGCCTGGTGGGCGACCGCATCGACCCCGCGGGCCAGACCCGAGACGATGGTGATCCCAGCCGCGGCCAGATCAGTCGCCAGTCGGTTGGTCACCTCCCGGCCGTAGCTGGTGGCCCGGCGGGTGCCGACGATCGCTACCGCGACCTCGTCCCGCTCCAGCAGGTTCCCGCGGACATAGAGCACCGGCGGCGGCGCCGAGATCTCGGCCAGCAATCGTGGGTAGACCGCGTCAACCCGCGTCACGACCGCGATCCCCGCTCGCTTATAGCGCTCCATTTCCGCATCGAGCCCAAGCGAGGAGCGGGTTTTCAGCAGGCTTTCGACCGATCGTTCGTCCAGCACGGCCCGCAGCTCGGCCGGCGCCGCGCTCCACGCCCGCTCCAACGTGCCAAACCGCCGCAGCAGGCGGTCGATCCGCGTCGGTCCCACGTACGGGACGCGATGAAACCCCGCCCAATACTTCGCGTCATCGGCCATGAGCGCGACCGCCACGCCGGTCGTTCCTTCGTCCACCATCGAAGCTGGCGTCCCCTGTCATTTCCCGGTGGGCCGCGCCACGTCGCTTCCGGCCTTGGTCGCAATCGTAGCGAACAGATGTGCAACTCGCAACGGACGGCCGCGACTCGGCACCGAACCCGGCGCCACCCCCTGATTGTGGTTTCATCAAGATCTCGTTAATGTAGTGTCCGTACAATCGGTCCGCGGGTGGGAATCAGCAATGACAGACAGTCGGCAAGCGAAAGCGCCACCACTCCTGCTGAGCTTCGAGCTCCCGTTGCCACCGGGAGTCAATAACCAGTATCTGACCATCGGTCGCCGGCGGGTGCTGAGCAAACCGGCTCAGGCCTTCAAGCGAGATGTGACGAAGCTCATCGAGCGCTGCCGCGGCGATGGGTCACTGTCCGCTTCGAGCGTGGCTCGCCTGGGGGCATCGCTGCTTGGCGTCTATCTCACGTTCTTTTTTGAAACGCCCCGCCGGCGAGACCTCGATGGCGGTCTCAAAATCGCTCTCGATTCCCTGGCCTCGGCGCTCGACTTCGACGATCGCGACGTCGTCGACCTCCACCTCACGAAGCGAATCGACCCCTTGCGGCCGCGACTCGAAGTCCAGATCGAAACAATCCAAGACTGGCAATTTGACCGGTCGTATGTCTACTTGGGTCACGATGCCGGACCGAGTCCCGAACCAGATCGCGCCACGGAAAGTGGAACTGACCAGGAATTCACGGCACAATCATGATCTCGACGCGACGCGTCGCGTTCTCCCGTAGGTAAAGGACGAGCGATTGAACAGCTGCCTGCCGTCACCCGAGATCGAAATTGTCAGTGATCGCATCGGAGTGGAGTCACGGTCGGCCGCGACTGATCCAGGGACGGGGTCCGCGTTTGATACGGTCGTGGTCCTCGATTTCGGCAGCCAGTACAGCCAGCTGATCACCCGCCGGATTCGTGAAAATGGCGTCTATTGCGAGCTCCTTGCCCACGACACACCGTGGGACACCGTTGCGGCCTTGGAGCCAAAGGGCGTCATCCTCTCCGGCGGCCCGGCCAGTGTCTACGACGCTGACGCGCCTGGATTGCCTGAATGGGTGCTCGCGCAGAACCTGCCGGCGCTCGGCATCTGCTACGGCATGGGCCTGCTGGCGTCGAGCTTTGGCGGTCGCGTGGCCGCCTCCGAGTACCGTGAGTACGGTCCCGCCACGATCAGTGTCATGCCGAGCACGTCACCGCTCTTTGCCGGCTTGCCGGACACGATTGATGTCTGGATGAGCCACGGCGACCGCATCGAGGCTGCCCCGCCCGGTTTCGCGGTGCTCGCGACCTCGGCGAACTCGCCGGTGGCGGGCATGGCCAAGGATAAGATCGTCGGCCTCCAATTCCACCCCGAGGTGGCGCACACGCCGCTCGGCGCGGCCATCATACGGAACTTCCTGCTGCATCTCTGCGGTTGTCGTTCCACCTGGACCTCGGAGTCTTTCATCAAGGTTGCCATTCGAGACATTCAGGCCCGAGTTGGCGAAGATCGGGTGCTTTTGGCCCTCAGCGGGGGGGTGGACTCATCGGTGGCGGCGGCATTGATCCACCGCGCCATCGGCGACCGCTTGACGCCGGTCTTTGTGGACAACGGGTTGCTGCGACAGGGAGAGGCGGCGCTCGTTCGCGAGGTCTTCACCCGCGCTTTCGGCATGAATCTCATCTTCGTCGATGCCACCGAGCGGTTCCTCGCCCGTCTGAATGGGGTCAGCGACCCCGAGGAGAAACGGCGAGCGGTCGGCACCGAGTTCATCCGGGTGTTCGAGGCTGAAGCCGAAATCCACGGACCGTTCCAGTTCCTGGCCCAGGGCACACTCTATCCCGACGTCATCGAGAGCACCACGGCGGACACGGGGGCCGCCGCCAAGATCAAGACTCATCACAATGTCGGCGGCCTGCCGGATGACCTCCGGTTCACGTTGCTCGAACCGTTGAGGTTTCTCTTCAAAGACGAGGTCCGCGCCGTCGGCCGGTCACTCGGCTTGACGGATGAGATCGTGCAACGGCAACCATTTCCGGGACCAGGGCTATCGGTCCGGATCCTGGGGCCGGTCTCCGCGCCGGATCTCGATCTCCTGCGGCAGGCCGACGCGATCGTCCGCGACGAGATTGAAGGCGCCGGCCTGCAGGACGAGGTGTGGCAATTCTTCGCCGTCCTGCTGCCGGTCAGTTCCGTTGGCGTGATGGGAGATTACCGGACCTACGGTCGAGTCTGCGCGGTCCGGGCGGTGACCAGCCAGGACGCCATGACCGCCGACTGGGCACGGCTGCCGCACGAGCTCCTGGCTCGAATCAGCAATCGGATCGTGAACGAGGTCCGCGGCATCAACCGGGTCGTCTACGATGTCAGCTCGAAGCCGCCCGCGACGATCGAGTGGGAATAGTCCATACTATCTTCAGGAAATTCTTGCCCCCGCCGTGAGGCAGCGCCGCGTCCCGGCGGTCCGGGATCGGGCGATTGGGAGGAGCGACTCGATGGAAGCAACCGTGACGCTGTACAGGACGTCGACCTGTCCCTGGTGCGATCGGGCCGCGGATTTCCTGCGCCAGCGCAATGTGCCCTTTAACGAAATTGATGTCTCGCTCGATCAACGCGCCGCGATGGAGATGGTCCGCCGCAGCGGTCAGCAGGGCGTGCCGGTGACGGTGGCCGGCGATGAAGTCATTCTCGGTTTTGACCAAGCCCGGCTTGGCCGCCTGGCCGACAAGCTGTCGGCTCCGAAGCGGAAACCGCTCGGCATCCTTGCCGCCGACGCCGAAGCGTATTTGGCCCGCCATCCCGACCTCGCGCAAAACGTCCCGGCCGGCACCAAGGGCGTCTTCGTGGGAAAGATTCGGCCGGAGACGGTCGCGGAAACGTCTGGGCTCCAGGCCGGCGACATCATTACCGGCTTCGCTGGGAAGAAGCTCCGGTCGATGAGCCAGCTCGATCAGATGGTCGATGCCCTCAAGCACGGCGATTCGGCGACCGTGCGCTATCTGCGAAACGGGAGCGAGGAAACCGCGACCCTCACGTTCTGAGGCCGTTGATTGGGTTCTTGGGGTAGCATCGGAGCAAGCGTCGCGGCGGCAACTCCGGGGCGCTGAGTACGCCCCGTTGTCGTGGAGACCTTCGTTGGCGATCTACCTCACCGAGTGGGATGCCGCGGTCCGGTTGCTGATCGCCGTCATTTTGGGCGGGCTGATCGGATTCGAGCGGGAACGGGCCGAGAAACCGGCCGGGCTGCGCACATACGCGCTCGTCGCCGAGGGCGCCGCCCTGTTCATGATCTGCTCGCTTCTGATCGGCAACCTGGTCGCCAGCACCACGGGCGATATTTATGACCCGTCACGCATCGCCTCGACCGTGGTCCAAGGCATCGGCTTCTTGGCCGCCGGCGTGGTGTTCGCCAGCGGTCGCCAGATCCGCGGGCTGACCACCGGCGCGGGCTTATGGGTGACGGCGGGGATAGGGCTGGTGGTTGGCGCCGGTTTCTACATCGTGGCCGCGGTCGCGACGATCCTGACGCTCGTCCTTTTGCACGCGGTCAAGCGGTTGGAGAGCCGACCACCTCATGGTTCACGCGAATCGTCGCCGGATCAGGAGATCGACGAGCCGTGAGGCGACCACGGGCGGATCATCTGGTCTGCCAATCGGTTGTCAGGTCGGCCATGGCTTCGGCGTCGAGCCGTGGCTGGTCATACAGGCCGATCGCCTGTCGCTGCCGGAATGCCTCATAGAGGACCACGGCACAGGCAACGGAAATGTTGAGGCTTTGCACCATCCCCATCATCGGGATGGCCAGCAGGGAGTCAGCCGACTCGGCTGCCTCGGGCGAGATACCGCGCAACTCGTTGCCAAACACAATCGCGACCGGCCCGCTGAGATCGAATCGATAGAGGTCGACGCTCGCTGGCTCGATGGACGTGGCCACGATCGTCAATCCCTGCCGTCGCAGGTGCTGATAGCAGCCGGCGATGGACTCGTACCGCTCGACCTCGATCCATTTCGCCGCGCTGGCCGACGTGGTCCGGGCGAAGGCTTCCACCGGCGGCGGCTCGATGGAATAGACCGTATGGACTCGGAGCACGCCAACCGCATCACACGTCCGGAGGACCGCGCTGACATTATGCGGATCGAGCACGTTCTCGAGGACGATGGTCAGGTCCGGCTGCCGGTGGGCCAGCACCCGCGCGATGCGGCACTGCCGCCGCTCCGATCGCGGCCACCGGCCGGACCGCATCGCCTCGAGTTTGGCGAGTCGCCGCCGTTCGGTCCCGGGCTGGTTCCTCATCCGCTTGGGCCCTAAGGACGCGCCAGCGCGGCCGGTTCCTGATGGCCGTTCTCGGAGACCGGGCTCGTCGGCCCGCCCGGCTTCCGGCGGCGGCGAGACCGGCCCACGAAAATTCGCCAGTAGTTGCCGGGCAGGTCGTACTGGCACGGCAACCATTCGTCGGTAAAGCCACGCGCCACGATGTCGTCGAGCGGTTCTTCGCAATTCGTCGTCTTGTCGTAGCGATGCTCACTCCCGCAGAAGGGACAACGCGCCACCAGGAACACCGCGGTTGGCATCGTGAGCAGGCGGCCGCGAACTTTCGGAAGATCCATTCAGGTCGCTCCGCTATCAATCCTCGTCGTCGTGCTTCCGAACGACCGCCGGCGTCTCGCGATCGCCCTTGTCAAGCCCAGTATGACCCGGAAGGCACCGCGACAACTACCCGCCAGCCATCCGATCGCGTGGGATTGCCGGCTCTGCCCCACGGCCATCGCATCAGCGGTTGCCTCGACCACCTTCATCGCGGACGAGGAGTCGCAACCGATCGCTGACTTCCAGTGCATCATCCGCGTCGTCAGGATGGAGCTCGTGATTCGCTCCGCCATTTACCGCGACCAGCGTCAAGAGTGGCGGCCGCGCGATCGCGGGTTCATGCACGAGTCGGTCAAGGTCAGACAGGGCGACCGCCAGGGCCCGGCAATCGGGACACGGCATGCGACCAGACATGCTCGGACAGCCACACCGATCGAGGGCCTGCTTGATGGCGCGTCGGATGACCGTGGCATCGCCTTGATCCAGATTCAGGCTCACGACACGCATATAGCCCTCTTTACGGGTAGCCCGACGACAGCCAAGCGGCGTCGGGAACGCGGAAGGTCAGCACCGGGCAACGCCGGTGACAAGCAACGCCCAGGTTGGGGAGACACCATGCACAACAGTAGAACCTTGATCGCCGCCCCCCACCCGGATTGCGGTCAAGATGCCGCTAGAGTACAACGTGTGGCGTTCCCTGGCTAGACCTTCGTTGTCTTGTTGTCACTGTCAGATCGCCACGCCGGGTGCTGAAGCGTCCGATCTTGGGCCAAATACGGCCAATTCACGCGAAATTGTCAAGCGTGACGGCCGGCGTTCAGGCGCCAGCGAAGCCCGCTCGGACACATCCGGTGACACCATGGACAGTGCCCCGGCGTTGCATTCGGTGGTAGGGTTAAGGAGGGAACTTCGTGACTCGACCGCGGACAAATGGCGTTCTTGTTGTCGGCGAAATCCAACCGGAACACGAACCCGCGCTCGCGATCGGAGGACAACATGGGATATGTTTCAGACAACGATTCAGCAGCGACTGAGTCGCTCCGCGAGCGGTCGATCCGCCGCCTGCGCGCGATCCTGTCCGTGGTCGGCGGGGCGGCGACCACATCGTCCCTGGCGGACGCTGGCTCGGCGGCCAAAGAATTGACGAATGCGGAGCGACGGCAGCGCCAGCGGGACCGCGAGCCCGATGATGAAGATGACAGCCGGAAAAAGCGGGATCGCGACGACCAGGACGAGGACGATACCGATGACCGCTTCACGGTTTTCCGGGCCCAGCATGCGGCGCTAATGGAGCGGGTCACCAACCCGACGCGGCGGACGGCCGCTCAACAGTCGGCCGACGATTCAGATGAGCAGCGATCGCGGAATACGAAGTCTGACGAGAACGACGCCGGGCTTGACCGCCGGCGAAGTCGCCAAGACGCGGACCGCGATGCGAACAACGACGGCAATGAGTTTGCCGAGAATCGCACCGGGTCGATTCAGGTTCCGCAAGTGGTCGACACCGATCCGCCAGAGACCACGGGCGGCGCTGCCCTCCGGGTTGGATCCGGCGACACCTTCGCCTCGGTCGATGCCGAGACGGGTACCGCTATTGCCGAATCGAATGGGGTGCGGGCAATTTCCGGGCCAGACGGCGCCTTCATCGAAGGGACGCCAGGCGGTCCGCCGTCCAACGGCGGCGACAACGGGGACGATTTCACTAGCTAGCAGTCGCTGATCGTCTTCAGTCCCGATTGAGCCGGGTGCGCGACGCTGGATGCGGCGGGTCCTCCGCGTCCTGCTCATCGATGCCGCCAATCCGGATCGTCGGTCGGTCCGCCGCGTCGTCCCGACTCACTGGCTGGTCCCGACCGGCGAACGGGTCAAACACGGGTTCAGCGGCCGTATCGTCGGCGAACGGCCAGTCCTGACCAAGGGCCACCGGTTCCTCCGCCACCGCGACCGTTGGCGCGACCGCGACCGTGGCCGTGGCGATGGTTGCGGCGCCACGATCTTGCCCGTCGTTTGTCATCCGCAGCCGGTAGTGGACAATCCAGTCAGCCACCCCGGTCGCCTCCGGCAGCCCGCAGGCGGTGGGTGTCCCACAAGAGAGGGCGAGATAATTGGTCAGAGCCGCCTCGGGTGGAAGGGGCGAGACCGCGCCGGCCTCGGCCATGATCTCCGCTCCAACCCGGATGTTCGTTGCCGGGTCGAACCAATCACCACGGTGGACGCCTCTGGCCATCAATTCCTCCACCGGCACGAACATCAAACCGACGCCCCCGGTCGCGGACTGACCATACAACTCGCCGCGCGAGGTCGCCCGAATCGCGGTGGCAAGGATTTCCACCGGCACCCCGGTCTCGGCGGCGGCCTGGTCGAGCTCGGATCGCCAGAGCACGATCGGGTCTTCGCGGGCATCATTCCCGGCGACCACGAGGTCGCCCGGCACGATCAGCACCTCCGGCACGATCACGTCTTCCGGGAAGATCGCGGCCCGCACCGTCGTCGCGATCGAATCGCCCAACGTCGCCGCCGGGTACTCCCCAATCTGGACCCCGTCACGCCGGGAAGTGACGAGTGACGGGTTGTCCGTGCTGATCAGCGCCGACGAGCCGGGCGATCGCGTGATCGCGGGTTGAAGAGCGGCGACGGCCGGCACGGCGCCACAGTCGGAGCCGGCCGTGGCGCGGCCGGCCGCCACGGCAACGTCGCACCCGCCACGCGCTGCCGGGGCGCCGCTGACACCGGCGGTCACTTCTACGCGACCGCCCGGCGGCTCACCCTTCGATCGCACCGAGGTCACCGGTTTTGACGCTGCTTTGGGATCGGCCGCGACGGCCTTGGGGGCGGCAACCGACTTGGCGACCGGCTTGGCAACCGGGGCCACCGCCAGCGGTTTCGGACCGGGATCAACGACGAGTGGCGGCGCCTTCGCCGGCGGGAGATCGATTGTCTCGGCGACAACCGGCGCGTCAAGCGGCTCCAGAAGCGGTAGGACCGCGATTGAGTCATCGAGCGGCGCGTCGAGCACCTCGCGATCGTCGATCGGTGCGTCTAATACCTCCTCGGCAACTTGGATCGGTGCATCCAGTATTTCTTCGGCAACTTGGATTGGCGCATCCAAGACTTCCTCGGCAACCGGCACCGGCTCGTCCAATACCTCGGCGATATCGAGCGGCGCGTCCAACGGCTCGAAATCGTCGGTCGTGTCGACGACCTGTACCGGTCCATCGAGAACGTCGTCCCGATCAAGCGGTCCGTCAAGTGGCTCATCAAGCAGCCCGTCAAGCCGCTCATCGGGGTCGGCCTGGGCAGCGGCCACCAACGATGACTCCGCCCATTCCCCGCCGCTGGCAAGCGGTGAGGGATCAATGAGCTGTTCGTCGCCGGCCCGCGAAAGCAAGGTGAACACGGCCGGATCTTGGCCGCCGGCGGCCCCCTCCGGGATCGGCATCGAGATCCGCCCTGCCTCGCCGAGTAGCAGCGCCCCGGCGTCACTCCCGAACAGGATAGTGAGCGTCGCGATCACGACCTGGAGCAATGTCATTCCACTTGGCATTGTTCCCTACCCGCTCCCTCGTGCTTACCAGCCAGCACGCCCAGCGCCAGCGGCATTGCGCGCCCTTGTCTCAGATCGAGACCGACGCCGCCGGCGCTACCTCGCTCTCCAGTCGCAAGACAAATCGTCGATCAAATCGAGCGGAGCATCGGCCACAGGACCACGTCCCGCGAACCCGGCGAAGGATGCGCCGGCCACACGACGCGCAGGCATAGACGTACCGGAACGGCCGTTTAACCACCGGCTTGAGTGCCGAGCGAATCTCCGCCAACGAGGCGCCGGTCAACTCCGCTACCCGAACGGCGATGCGGTCGTAGCCATGCTTGGCGTGCCGGCGCCGGTCGCCGTCGAGCGCATCGCGGAAGTGGATCAGCTCCTCGGCGACCACGACTTCGACCGCTCGCGGCCGCATGCGATCGATTCGCTCCAGGTTGATCAGAATGGCATGCTGGGCGCGATCCGGCATCGAGACGTAGGCGCCGCCGACCGTCCCGCTGAGGCGACGGCCCAGCCACCGTTCGAACGTCCGCCGGTCGGTCGTGGCCCGCAACCGGTCATGCGGCAGCGCGAGTACGGCCACGTACCGTTGGAGCAAGGTGATCGTTTCGGCATCGGATACGTCAAGCAGCATCTAGACTCACCCGGAGGCACGAGTCGAGCTCGCGCCATCCGTTGACTCGCACTACGATCGACATCCCATGCGGGGGGTGGGCGCTTGTAGAATACCGCATTTGCCGGAGGTGGCAAGAGGTGGCCGAGTCAATGTCCCAGAACCCGGCCCGACGGCGGACGGCAACAGTTCGGCCGCATGTGTTGGTCGTCACGAACGATCAGGATCTGCGTGACTTTCTGCAAGAGGGATTATTGCTTGGCGGATTTTGGGTCAGCGTCATCGCCAGTGGCGTGCAAACGCTCGAAGTCTTTCGCCTACGCTCATTCGATCTGGTCGTCATCGACGCCGCGTTGACCGGGATCAGCGCGATCGAGCTGATTCGCCGGCTGCGGCGCGAGCCGGGCGACGAGCGGCCCGGCGTGCCTCGAACCGATGTCCCGCTCCTGCTGATTGCCGAGTCGCCCACGGACGAGGCGGAGGCGATCAGCGCCGGCGTCTCCGCCGTCATTGTGCCGCCAATTGACCTCGAGGCGCTGCTTTCGCTGCTTCACGACACCATTCACCACTGGCGACACCGTCATCCAAACCGGCCCTGGGCGGACCAGATGGCTCAAATGTCAAACCGGGAAGGTCAGGAGCACTGATTGCTGAGCGGGATGTTGGCGCGTGGCGCTATCCAGTAACGTCTCGATGGCCCGGTCCAATTGCTCATCGTGTTCATCCTCGCCTTCGGCCAGAGCAACCGTTACATCCGGTTGCAGGCCGTCCCCGGGAATTGGCGCTTGGTCCGGGGTCAGCCATTGGGCCGAGGTCACGCGGGCCGACGAGCCGTCGGCGAAGTCATGCACGCGCTGGACCGAGCCCTTACCGAAGGTCGGCAGGCCGACCAGCCGCGCCCGGCCATATTCACGCAGCGCCCCCGCCACGATCTCGGCGGCGCTGGCGGTTCCCCCGTCAATTAAGACCACGAGCGGCAGATCGAACCGCGTCGGACCACCGTTCAGAATGGACAGTGCTTCTAGCGGATCGTCGTCGCCGGGCCGGCGATCCTCGTACAGGGCCGGTCCGCGATCGGCCGGCACGAACCGTCCGATCACTTCTTGGGCGCTGACGACCCATCCCCCGCCATTGGCCCGGAGATCAAGGACAATCCCGGCCACGTCGTCTTCCTCGGCTTGGCGCAACGCCACATCGAGCTGGCCGGTCGTCTTGTCGCCGAAAATGCCGACCCGAATCCAGCCGAGGCGTCCATCGGCCACCGGCTCATAGATGACCGATTGGGTCACGATCGCCTGCCGCTCGACCTCGACCGCGAACGGCGCCGCCTCGCCCTCTCGTTCGATCACGAGCCGCACCCGCGTTCCAGCCGGTCCCCGGATCACCTCGAGCGCTCTCGCCGTCTCGAGGTCCGTGAGCGGCGTATCATCGGCTTCGAGAATGACATCGTTGGCTTGCAACCCGGCCGCCTCGGCCGGCGAACCGGGGTAGACACTGATGATGGTGAATCGCCCCTCGGGCTGGTTGACGACGACGCCGATCCCCTCGTACTCGCCACGGAGATCCTCCGCCAGTGGTGCCTGTAGCGCGGGCTCGAGGAAGACGGTGTACGCATCCTCCAAGCCGCTGGTCATCCCGTGGATGCCGGCGTACTCGAGCTCCCGCCGGTACTCCGCGAGCGACGCTGCCGGCGTCGCGGCGGCCACGGTCATGCCGGCAATTGCATCACGATCCAGCTTAGCGACAAACGTCGCGGCCGCGTCCGGGGCGGCGGGCCGGTAGAAATACTCATGCTCGAGCAGATGCTTGACCTCGGTCAACCGCGGGAACGCCAGCCGTGGATCGTACGGGTCGCTCGCGGCATCGGATCGTCCACCGGACGTTTGGTCGAAAGGCGCCGCGCCTTGGAAGAGCCAGCGCTCGGCCACCAGGCCGCCGCCGAACGAGACAACAACGACGAGCAGGATCAGTGAGACGACGAGGAGGATCGTCCAGCCACGCGCGGTTGGGATCTGTCGCTTCATGCGCGGGTCAACCATCCGTGTCCTTGTCGGGCGTCCGCCTCATCATCCGCTAACCGCCCCACTCCATGCTCGAGACCTCGCGACGAGCAGCCATCCCGTCTGGAATCGACCGCGCCTCAGCGCCACTTCACGGCCTACGGATAGATCCCTCGCAGCTCGGTAAACTCGGCGACGCGCGCCACCGCCCGGACCAGCGCCGCCGTCCGCATGTGGACGCCATACTGGCGCGACGTTTCGTAGACCGCCTCAAACGAGCGAGCCATGATCTTGCGCAGGCGGTCGTTCACCTCCTGTTCGGTCCAGGGAAACGCTTGCAGTGCCTGCACCCATTCGAAATAGGAGACGGTGACGCCGCCGGCGTTCGCCAGGATATCGGGAATCACGAAGACGCCGCGGTCAAACAGCATCGCGTCGGCCTCGGGCGAGGTCGGCCCATTGGCGGCCTCGACGACCATGCTCGCCTGGATCTGGTTCGCGTTCGCCGCCGTGATCTGTCCTTCCATGGCGGCGGGAATCAGGATGTCACAAGGTAGGAGCAACAACGCCTCGTTCGAGACGTCTTCGGCCTCGCGGAAGCCGACGACGCTGCCGGTCCTCGCCTTGTGCGTCGCCACGGTTCCGAGGTCCAGCCCGTTCGGATTGTAGATGCCGCCGCGAGAATCGCTGACGGCCACGATCTTCGAGCCGAGGTCGGCCATCAACCGGGCCGCGACCGACCCGGCATTGCCAAATCCTTGGACGATCGTGCGGGTTTTGGTCAGATCAACCTCCAGCACCTTGGCCGCCTCTTCGATGGCGAACACGGTGCCGCGGCCGGTCGCCTCGTTACGCCCCGCCGAGCCGCCCAGCACGATGGGCTTCCCGGTCGTTACCCCGGGCACCGAGTAACCAACATTCATCGAGTAGGTATCCATCAGCCAGGCCATGACTTGCGGGTTGGTGTTGACATCCGGCGCCGGAATGTCCTTGTTCGGCCCGATCATGATCGAGATCTCGGCCGTGTACCGGCGCGTCAAGTTTTGCAGCTCGTTTTGCGAAAGCAGCTTAGGGTTGACTTGCACCCCGCCCTTGGCGCCGCCGAACGGCAACCCGACGACCGCGCACTTCCACGTCATCCACATCGCTAGCGCTTTGACTTCGGAGATATGGACGCTCTGATGAAAACGAATGCCGCCCTTGGTCGGCCCCGGGCCATCATTGTGCTGCACCCGGTGACCGGTGAACACCTGAACCGAGCCGTCATCCATCTCAACCGGGAAGTTGACGGTCAGCTCGCGTTCGCAGACCGCGAGGATCCGCCGCAAATCGTCGTTCAGATCGAGCACGTCGGCGGCGATCTGGAACTGTTCGACCGCGATGTCGAACAGGTCTCGTTCCGGGACGCTTGCCGCGACAACCTCGTCCGTCCGTACCGCAACTACCATTGTCTCGATCTCCTCGTCTCCATCGAGCTCCACATCGAGCCCGACCGCTCGTCGCCCTCGTGACTCACGCCTCGTTGCGCAATGCCTCTGCCAAGAGCTGGCGGACCCGATCCGGACTGGCGCGGCCGCCGGTCCGCTTGATCGTTTCGCCAATCAGTCTTCCCAACGCGGCCCGCTTGCCGCCGCGATAATCCGCGACGGCGGCGGGGAACGCGGCGAGCGTGGCGGCCACCGCCTCCTCGAGGGCCGCATCATCATCGAGCGCGAGTAAATTCAGGCGCGCGGCGGCAGCGCGTGGCGACTCCCCCTCGCTAATCTCCGGCAGCAATTCCTTGGCCGCGCGCGCCGTCAGCTCACCACCGGCAAGACAGGCCAGGAGCTCACGAAGCTGGTCCGCCGTCAGTGGCAACTGGCTCGGCGGCAACCCGCGTTGCTTCTGTAGGCCAATGACGTCGTTCACGATCCAGTTCGCCGCGATCCGAGCCTGATCCGGCGCCATCCCCGCGATCACCAGCTCGAAGGTGTCCGCGACGTCACGCTCGGCGGTCAACACGCCGATGTCCGCCTCATTCAGCTCGTACTGCTTCCCGAAGCGCGCCCGGCGCGCATTCGGCAGCTCCGGCAGGCGTTCGCGGACCGCCGTCAGCAGCGCGGCATTCATTTCCAGCGGTGGCAGATCGGGCTCCGGGAAGTACCGGTAGTCATGGGCCTGCTCCTTGGTTCGTTGCGACAGCGTGACCCCTCGGTCCTCGTCCCAGCCGCGGGTCTCTTGCTCGATCTGACCGCTGGCGGCGAGGACCGCGTGTTGCCGCTCTTGCTCAAAGCGAAGCGCCCGCTCCACCGCCCGGAACGAGTTCATATTCTTGATTTCGACCTTGGCCCCAAGTGGGTCGCCGAGCCGGCGGACCGAGACATTCGCATCGCAGCGGAAGGCGCCCTCCTCCATGTTTCCGGTCGACACCCCGATGTATCGCAAGATCTGCCGAAGCGCGACGAGGTACTCACGCGCTTCCTCGGGGGATCGGAGATCGGGCTCGCCCACGATCTCCATCAGCGGCACCCCGGAGCGGTTGAGATCGACCAGGCTGATCGAGGCTCCCGCCTCTTCAACGCGATGGAGCAGACGCCCGGTGTCTTCCTCGATGTGAACCCGGGTGATTCCCGCCTGCCGCGTCATCCCGCCGGCAACGTAGGCCAGCGTCCCGGCCGCGCACAGCGGTAGATCGTACTGGGAGATTTGGTACCCCTTGGGCAGATCGGGATAGACGTAGTTCTTGCGATCCAGCTTCGAGTAGGCGGGGATCTCGCAGCCAAGCGCGAGCCCCGTCAACAACGTGAACTCGATCGCCGCCCGGTTCAGGACCGGGAGCGCCCCCGGCAGACCGGCACAGACGGGGCAGACGTGGGTGTTCGGCGGGGCGTCAGCATACCGGGCCGAGCAGCCACAGTACATTTTGGAACGAGTCAGGAGCTGGGCGTGGACCTCCAGCCCAATCACGGTCTCGAGTCCCGGGTCGCTGGTGTGACTCACTCCACTCCGCCTCAAATCGAACGCCCGGGCGATGCCGCGAGGCTTCCTGATCGCTCAATCCTACCACGCGGCGGGCACCCGCCAACGCGGTTTTTGTCGCCGGGCAACGGTGCCGTACCCGACCGCTGGCGACCAGCGGTTCGAGAGCCTTATGGTAAACTTCGTGGGTGTTTTCAGCGCGGCGGTCACGGCCCTGGCGGCCGTCGTCCGTGCCGCGTTTGGCCACCATCATCGACCCTGTAGCGCAATCCGCGCCGGCTGGCACATTGGCTCTTCGACGACCGAGAGGCGAGCAACTGAGCATGGTCACTACCATCCGGCCGGCGACTGAGCAGAAGATGGTCACCGGCACCATCAACGGCGAGGCGGTGACCGTCCCCGCCGGCACCTTCATCCTCGAAGCCGCGCGGATGAACGGGATCGAAGTCCCAAACCTGTGCTATCAGCCATTGCTCCGGCCCTGGGGCTCCTGCCGCATTTGCACGGTCGAGATCCTCGGCAAGCGCGGCGGTATGATCGAGTCCTGCGCCACCCCCTTGGCGGAAGGGATGGAGGTTGTCACCCACTCACCGGAGGTGATCCAGGCCCGTCAGTTCGTCCTGCAAATGTATTTGATCGATCACGCCCTCGACTGCCCAACCTGCGACAAGTCGGGCGAGTGCTATCTCCAAGACAATACCTATCTCCACAACGTCAACGCGAATCCCTACCGCCGGCCCAAGTTTGCCCAAGCCTACGAGCATTTCAGCGAGCTGATCGACTACAAGTGGGACCGCTGCATCATGTGCAGCCGTTGCACCCGGGTCTGCGACGAGGTCATCGGCGTCACCGCGATCGAGGTCACCTCGCGCTCGCTGGAAGCGTCCATCTCGCCCGCCTTTGGCCAGGACCTGTCCGAGACGACCTGCACCCACTGCGGGATGTGCATTGCCGTCTGCCCGGTTGGCGCCCTCACCGACCGGCACTTCGGCCATCATCCTTGGGAGCTCGACAGCACCGAAACCATCTGCGGCTTTTGTGATAGCGGCTGCACGATCAACATCGAGGCCAACCGGGGCGTGGTCCGCCGCACCACCAACCTCTGGGAGCGGGGCGTCAACCACGGCTACACCTGCGAGAAGGCAAAGTGGGGTCACGAGCAGGTCCAGAGCACGGACCGCCTCTTTTATCCGACCCTGCGTGACAAGGACGGGCCAGCGGCGGGGCAGGCCTATGAAGTGACGTGGGACGACGCGATCGACCTCGTGGCCGAGACCCTTGCTCACTACCAAGGAGAACAATTCGCCGCGCTCGCCGCGCCGGACGCCACGAACGAGGAGGTGTATCTCCTCCAGCAGTTCACCCGCGCCGTCATGGCCAGCCCGAACATTGACCGTTATCTGACACCGAGCCAGGCCTCCGTGGAGCGGGCCGTCCGCGCCAGCCTCGGCCAGGACGTCTCGAACACGAACAACATGCAAGAGCTGTTCACCGACGTCAAGGCCGGCTTGGTCGTGGGACCGGACATCGGGAAGACCGCACCGACGGTGTCGTACTGGTTCTACCTCTCGCAGCTCAACCGCGAAGCGCGCTACGTGGTCATCAGCCGGGACGAGTACCCGCTCTGCCATCGCGCCGCCCTTTGGCTCAAACCCAACCCCGGGACGATGGCGACGCTGCTCAACGCCATTGCTCGCGACATCGTCATGCTTGGCCTGGCGGCTGAGAGCAGGGACGGTTCAACCGCGAGCAAGCTTTGGCAGGAGAGCCTCGCCAGCGTGTCATCGATCTCCGAGCTGACTGGCGTATCGGAGTCCGATATCCGGCGGGCGGCGATCATCTACGCCACCGGGGGGCTCGGCGTGGACGCGGCAAAACCGGAGGATGGCTACCCGGCGTCCCTCATCTACCAGACCGCCGCGCACTTGCCCGCGGCAGGCGGCGCGGACGCCGATGGCGATCCCGCCGAAATCGCGGCCGCCTGCAACAACCTGGCCATCATTTCCGGCAACCTCGGCCGTCCGGGCGGCGGCGTCGCCTCATTGCGCGGCCCCGCCAACGCCCAGGGCGCGGTCGATATGGGCGCCCATCCGGACTATTTCCCTGGCGGCGGCGATGTCGAGGACCGCGAGGCGCGGCTGCACATGGAAGCGGCCTGGCTGCCGCGGTGGGCAGCGCGAGCGACCACCAACAACGGCTTCGTGCCCGTCCGGAGCTTGCCAGCCGCCCGAGGCGTCGCCTACAACCGGCTCGTCGACGCGATCGACCGCGGTCAGATCAAGGCGATGTTCATCCAGAACACGATTGGCGGTCGCCGGACCGGGGTCTACCCGGAGCTGCTGGCGGTGTTGCCCAAGCTCGACTTCCTGGTGGTTACCGATTACTACGCGAACACTCCGTTGGCGGAACAAGCCCAGGCAATCCTGCCGATGGCGATGTCGATGGAGAAGGACGGCACCTTCACCAGCTTCGATCGGACGGTGCAGCGGTTGCGTACCGCCGTGCCGCCGATGGGCGAAGCGCGGAACGGCATCGAGATCCTGGGCCGGCTCGCCCAGCGCCTCGGCTACGACCTCGACCACGGCCACCCGGCGCGGGTGATGACGGAGATCTCCCGGCTGGTGCCCGGCTATCGCGGGATCGGCTACGCCCGCCTCGAACGGAACGGGATGACGGTGCCGAGCCTCGGCGTTGACGACGGGGCGCCAATTCTGACCGCTGCCGGCAACGGTCCGTACCGGCTCTCCCCGGCCTTGGTTCCGGTCGGGGCAAGCGCGGTCCCAGAGCCCGCCGCTACCATTCACCCGGAGCAAGGAACAACGCATGTTTGATGAAGTCAAGGGGTTCGCCGTCACGATGAAGCGGTTCTTCCGGCCGAACGTGACGATCAACTATCCGGAGGAGAGGCGGCTGATGGCGCCTCGGTTCCGCGGTTTGCCGGCGCTTCGCACCGATCCCGAGACCGGGGAAGCGCTCTGCGTGGCCTGCGGTCTCTGTGCCCGGATCTGTCCGACTTCATGCCTGGAGATGCATGTCATCCCCTCCGAGGAGGGTGATCGTGAGCTGGGCGAGTTCATCCTTCGGGCCGGCCGGTGCATGTTCTGCGGCCTCTGCTCGCAGGTCTGTCCGGTCGATGCGATCACGATGAGCGGCGAGTACGAGCTATCGGTCATGGACCGTGACGGGATGATTTACACCAAGATCGAACTGGCCGCGATCGGCGCCCAACTCCCCAACTGGTGGGAGTCAGGCTCCGGTGAGTTTGACGGCGTGCCAGACGCCTGGGCCGGCACCAAGTCCGGCAAGAACCTCCTCCACATTCCGTAGGCTCACCCATCGCGGACGACAGTCGCCGAGTCACGCCGGGGCCCGAATGTCGGGCCCCTATCGTATGATGGCCGTCATCGGCATTCGCCAGGCAACGACGAGGGAGACAGCAACCATGGCGACGACGATCCCGGCAACCCGACCCGCCGCCACCGCGACCCGGCGTTACCCGATCTTCCTGGCCGGCGAGTGGGTCGAATCGGACGAGCCGGTCGAGATCATCAACCCATTCGACGGGTCCGTGGTGGGCATGACGTTCAACGCCAGCCACGATCAATTCGAGCGGGCCATTACAGCGGCGGAAGCAGCGTTCAAGATCACCAGCGCCATGCCGACCTACGACCGGGCTGCCCTGCTCGATCGGATCGCGACCGGGTTGGCGACCCGGCGTGAGGAGCTTGTCCGAATGATCGCGCTGGAGGCCGGGAAGCCGGTCCGTGAAGCCGAGACCGAGGTCGATCGCGGTGTGTTTACGATCCGCACCGCCGCCGAGGAAACCAAACGGATCGACGGCGAGGTGATTCCGCTCGACCTGCTGGCGTCATCAAAAGGCCGGTTCGGCATTGTCCGGCGGTTTCCGATCGGCCCGATCGCCGGCATTTCGCCGTTCAACTTCCCGCTCAACCTGGCGCTCCACAAGCTGGCCCCGGCGATCGCGTCGGGCAATCCCATCGTGCTCAAACCGCCGTCCAAGGACCCGTTGACGATGCTGCTCGTGGCCGAAGTCCTCGAGCAAGCGGGCGTGCCGAATGGTGCGGTCAGCATCCTGCCGATGAGCCGCGCGGTCGGTGATCGGCTGGTGGAAGATGACCGCTTCAAGCTCCTCTCCTTCACCGGCTCCCCGGACGTCGGCTGGAAGATGAAGCAGCGAGCCGGTCTGAAAAAGGTCGTCCTTGAGCTTGGCGGCAATGCCGGCGTGATCGTCGATCGCGACGCCGATCTCGATTTCGCGGTCAATCGCGTGAAGTTTGGCGCCTTCGCCTACGCCGGCCAGATCTGTATCTCGGTCCAGCGAGTCTTCATCCATGAGGAGGTATACGACACGTTTCGCGATGCCCTGGTTGAGCGGGTGAAAACGGTCAAGATGGGAGATCCGCTCGACCACGCGACCGAGCTGGGACCGATGATCGACGACAAGGCGGCCGGCCGCACCCGGCGCTGGATCGACGAGGCGGTGGCGGAGGGCGCCCGCGTCTTGACCGGCGGCACCGCCGAGGGTCGATTCTTCTCCCCCACGGTGATCGAAAACGCGAAGCCAGAGAGTTTCGTCTGTTCGCGTGAGGCTTTCGCGCCGCTGGTCACGATCTTCCCGGTCGCTTCCTTCGGCGAGGCGATCACGCGGGTCAATGACTCCGAATACGGGCTCCAGGCGGGCGTCTTCACCAACCGGCTGGAACACGCCCTGGCCGCCTTCGAAGCGCTTCAGGTGGGCGGGGTCATCATCAACGACGTGCCAACGTACCGCATCGACCATATGCCGTATGGCGGCGTCAAATCGTCCGGTCTCAGCCGGGAAGGCGTGCGCTATACGATCGAAGACATGACCGAGCCGCGGCTAATGGTCATCAACCGTCTCGAGAGCCAGGCGGTCAGCCTCGGTTAGGCCAAAATCGAGTGGAGGAACCATGCCAACCGCCCCGCCACCGGGACGACCGATCGAGGCAGAGGACCTATTTCAGATCAAGCTTGTCAGCGACCCTCGCCTTTCGCCAGATGGGAGCCGCGTTGCCTACGTCGTGACCACGCTCGACAAGGACGCCGACGATTACTTCGCCGCGATCTGGCTCGTGCCGCGCCAAGGCGGCGACGCGATCAAGCTCACCGCGGGCACCTCGCGCGACACAACCCCCCGCTGGTCGCCAGATGGCAGCACGATCGCCTTCGTCTCGAACCGGCCCCCGGTGATCCCGCCTGACCAACCAGCCGCCATTGCGACGAAGCCGACCAAACCGGAGCCCGCCGCGGCGAAGCCCTTGAATCAGATCTGGACCATTCCCGTGGCCGGCGGCGAAGCGACGCAGCGCACCCATCGCGCCTTTGGCGCGGCCGACCCGGCGTGGTCGCCGGATGGGACGATGATCGCCTTCCTGGCGCTGGCCGAGCCGGAGGACGACGCGGAGCATCAGTGGGCGCCCGGGCCACCGAAACCGGTGGCGGACGAGCGCATCATCGACCGCCTCCGGTATCGGTTTGACGGCCGTGGCTTCTTCGCCCATCGCTACCAGCAGGTCTGGACCGTCCCGGCGACGGGAGGCGAGCCGAGACCGCTGACCGGCGGCGACACCGATGCCGACCAGATCGCCTGGTCCCCGGATGGCAGCCGGATCGCTTTCGTCAGCAACCGGAGCGAAGGGCGACAGGTCAATAGCATCTCGGCCATCTACACGGTTCCCGCCCGCGGCGGTGAGATTCGGCCGGTGATCGAACGTGACGCCCGCTTTAGCGCCCCCGCCTGGTCGCCAGACGGCACCCGCCTGGCCTTCCTTGGCCACCTGGAATCATTCGTCAATGGCCGAAACGACAACCTCTGGACGGTGGCGGCGGCCGGCGGTGAGCCGACCAACCATACGGCGGAGCTCGATCGCTCGCTGGAAGACGCCGGGATGAGCGATGTCTTCGTCGGTTCCGATCAGCGCCCGATCTGGGCGCGAGAAGGCACATCCGTGCGCGTGCTGGCCTCCGATCAGGGGACGACCCACATTTATCGGGTCAGTCTCGATGACAACACGGTGTCGTCGGTCACCAGTGGCGATGCTCGGGTCAGCGCCTTCGATGTGACGCCGGACGGCGCCTCGCTGGTCTACATTATGGGTGACGCAACGCACCCGTTTGAACTATTCACGTCGCGCGGCACCGGGCGCGACAAGCGCCAGCTCTCGGACCACAACCGGGAGTTCCTGGCCGAGGTGGCGCTCAGTCCCGCCCAAGAGCTGCGGTTCCAGAGCCAGACGGGCGACCTCGAGATCCAGGGCTGGATCATCAAGCCGCCGGGCTTCACGGACGGGGTCAGGTACCCGCTGATCGTGCAGATTCATGGCGGCCCGCATGCCATGTACGGTTGTGCCCTGTTCCATGAGATGCAACTGATGGCCGCCCGCGGCTACGTCGTGCTGTTCACCAATCCCCGTGGGTCTTCCGGCTATGGCGAGGCGTTCACGACCTGCACCCGCGGTGCCTGGGGCGAGTCCGACCTGCCGGACATCCTCGGCGGGCTCGACGCGATCCTGGCCCTGGGCTATGTCGACGAAGCGCGGGCCGGCGTCACCGGCGGCTCCTACGGCGGCTACCTGACGAACTGGATCGTCGGTCACTCCGACCGGTTCCAGGCGGCCGTGACCCAGCGCTGTGTCTCGAACTTCCTCTCGATGTACGGCACCAGTGACATTGGCTTCGACTTTGGCCAGTACGAATGGGGCGGCACGCCGTGGGCAAATACCGACCTGTTCCTCAAGCACTCACCAATCAGCTATGTCGAACGGATCGCCACGCCGCTCCTGATTATTCACAACGAGGGCGACCTTCGGTGCCCGATCGAACAGGCGGAACAGCTCTTTGTCGCCTTGAAACGCCAGGACAAGACAACGGCGCTCGTTCGCATCCCGGAGGAGAATCACAACCTCTCGCGGTCTGGCAAACCGAGCCGGCGCCTCGCTCGCTTGCACCACTTGATTGCCTGGTTCGACACGCATCTGTAGCGCGGTCACGGTAGCCGCGGGAAGAACCCCATGTATCCGACTTCGATCCACGACCTGGCGGCGCGGTTGCGGCACGATCTGCAAGGCGTGCGGGACGCGGTCGATCTGAACGGCGGTGGCTCGACCCAGACGATGCGGGCGGCCTACACGAGCTTCGGCTTGGCCGCCGGCCGCGGCATGCTGCCGCTCGAGGACACGATGGCCGCCGCCACGGAGACGCTGCAACACTTTTTCGAGACGCGCGGCGCCAGCATCACCGACGGCTCCATCATGCTGGCGGCGGGCATCGCCTTGGCGGCAACGTCGCGGGCGTACCACGGCGCGATGGCGGAAGCGAGCAGCGAGCAGGCCGCCGGCGCCACGCCGCTACCGTGGTTGGAGGCCCTCCACAACATCAACCAAGCGGCGACGGCGAACCTCGAGCTGACCACGCGGTTGGAGACCACGGTCCGGGTCGTCGCCGAGACCACCGGCGCCGATGCCTGCTCGGTAGCGCTCTACGACGAAGCGACCGATTCGTTGGCGCTCCTGGCGGCGGTCGGCCTGAACCCGGCCGCGATCGGCGCCGTCGTGTTTCGGCCGGGGATCGGCATCACGGGTGTGGCGGCGGCGGAGCGGACGGTGATGGCGGTGACGGACGCGCGATCGCATCCCGCCTATCTGGCATTGCCGTCGACCGGGGAAGATCTCTACGCATCGCAACTCGCGGTCCCGATGCTGATCCGGGACGGCGCCAACGGCGGCAGGCTGGTCGGGGTGCTCAACATTCATACGATCGACCGCCGCGCGTTTGCCGAGGAAGAGATCGCCTTCCTCCAAACCGTCGCCAACGAGCTGGCGATCAGTATCGAGAATGCCCGCCTCTATAGCCGGACCGACGCCCGCCTGCGCCGCAAGATCGCGGAGCTCGGCACCCTACAGCGCGTTTCGCATTCACTGGCATCGACGCTGGATTTAGGCGACGTCCTACGCTTGATCGCCGAGAAGGCGATGGAGCTGTTCAACGCCGAGTCAGCGGCGATTTTTCGCTTCCCGCACCGGGGGAATCGACGGCAGCAAGCGCCGACCATCGCGTTCCGGGTCGGTGACTCCCGCCAACTGGTGGAAGAGCTCAGCCGGGACGAGGTCATCCGCCAAGTCCTGCGCACCGGCTCCCCACGTTCGGTCGAAGTCGACGATGTCACCGGCGCCAGTCGCCTGTTTTGTCTCCCCTTGCGGTCGGCGCGGGAAACCCTGGGCGCGCTCTGCTTGCGCCTGCCGCATAACGTTGAGCTGACCGAGGACGAGCTCGGCCTGCTCCAAGCCTTCTCCGATTCGGCAACGCTGGCGATTGAGAATGCCCGCCTGTACCAGGAAGCCCGGTACGGTTTGGAGACGGCGTCGGCGCTGCTGCAAGAGATGCACCATCGGGTCCGCAACAACCTGCAAACCGTGGCCGCCCTGTTGTCGGTCCAGCTCCGTCAAGCCGAGGAAGCGCCGTGGGCCGTCCACCTCCGTGAGGCGATCAGCCGGGTCCAGGCCATCGCCTCGGTCCATGACCTGCTCAGCGACGAGCGCCGCCTCGCCGGCACCACCATCGACGTGATCGCCCGCCACGTCGCCAATGAGGCGATGCGGACACTCATTCCGCCGGGACTGACGGTTGACTTTCAGATCGCGAAGTCCGATATCACGGTGCCGTCAAAACAAGCGACGGTTCTTGCGTTGCTGATCAACGAGCTGATCTCGAACGCGGTCAGCCACGGCTTTGAAAACCGGAGCAAGGGCACGGTGACTATCTCCTCGACGATGGAGGATGGGTCGGTCAGCATTCGGGTCGAGAACGATGGGGAGCGGCTGCCGGCCGAATTCGACTCCGAGCAGAGCCCCGGCCTCGGGATGCGGATTATCCACCGGCTTGCCGCCTCGGACCTTCGGGGCAGCTTTGTCATTCGCTCATCGGCCACGGCGACGACGGCCACCCTTTCGTTTCCGCTTGCCGACGACGATATGGACGACGACCTGCTGCCCCGCCCGGCCCTGGCTGGCCAACTCGGCGCCGAGCCACAACAGACGAGCTTCGAGGATTTGGTCCGAATGCCGGGATAAGGAGGGTGAAGGCCGCGCGACATGGATGGGACCGCGCGGCCTCCGAGGTGGAGGGAGAGGAACGGAACGAGGAAGATGGATTCGGGCTCCGCGGCTTCGGGTCGAAGCCGCCGCCCGCGATAATTTCCTTTGGTTGTGCGGCGGAGAACTGGGAATTCGCGCGCGACCTTTGGTCGCCTCCCGTTCTTCCTGCCGAGACCAATGTAGCAACGGGATGCGACGGGAATACGAACCATCTGTTACGAATCTGTGACATCGAAACCGCTATTCCAATCGGTCAGGAACCCCCTGTAGTTGTCGCCGAGAGGCCGCCGGTCAACCGGTGTCGACCGCCTCGGCGGTGACCTCCAGGCTCCGCCGCAACGCGGCGGCGTCCGTGGTGACGACGGCGGGCTCACGGGAAAACTGCTGGTTGTAGAGCCGCGCGTACAGTCCCGCCGCCGCCAGCAGCTCCGGATGGGTGCCACGCTCGACAATGCGGCCGCGGTCGATGACCAGGATCACGTCGGCGGCGAGAATGGTGCTCAGCCGGTGGGCGATGGCAACGGTCGTCCGGTTCGCCATCAACGGCTCCAGCGCCGCCTGGATCAATCGCTCCGACGTTGTATCAAGGGCGCTGGTCGCCTCGTCGAGGATCAGGATCCGCGGGTTCTTGAGGATCACCCGCGCGATCGCAATTCGCTGCTTCTCGCCGCCAGACAGCTTGTACCCTCGTTCGCCAACGACGGTCGCGTACCCGAGCGACAGCTCAACGATCCGATCGTGGATCGCGGCCGCCCGCGCCGCCGCCGCGATCGCCTCGTCCGTGGCGTCGGGATCGCCGTACGCGATGTTCTCCCGCACCGTGGCGTGAAAGAGATACGTCTCCTGCGTCACCATCCCGACGATGTGGCCCAGGCTCGTGAGCGTGACGTCGCGGATGTCGGTGCCATCGATTTCAATCGCGCCGGCATCGGCGTCGTAAAGCCGGGCCGTGAGTAACCCAATCGTGGTCTTGCCGGACCCACTGGGGCCGACCAGCGCCACCAACTGTCCCGGCAGGACGTCGAAGTCGATGTCGTGCAGCCCAAACGGCCCCGGCCCGGTCTCGTCCGGCGGGTCGTCCAGCGACCGATCAAGCGGTGGTTCAGTGTACGAGAATGAGACATGGCGAAACCGCAGGTGTCCCGCCGTCGTCGCCGGCGCGAGGGTTCGCGCTCCGGCGCGATCGGAAATCTCCACCGGGAGGTCGAGGTACTCGAAAATGCGGTCGAACAGGGCGAATGCGCCCTGGATCTCGACTTGCACGTTGAGCAACTGGCCGACCGGAAAGAAGAGCCGGCTTTGCAGCGTCGTGAAGGCGACGATGTCACCGATCGTCAACGCTTCCGAATCGCCGATGATCGCCCGGCCGGCATACCAATACACGACCGCCGGGGTAATCGCGAAGAAGGTCTGAATGATCATGAAGAACCAGCGGCCAACAAGTTGTTGCCGGGTTTGGAAGCCGGTCAACCGCTCGTTTTCGACCCGAAACCGCTCAACCTCGCGCTGCTGCCGGCCAAACGCCTTGGTCAGCAACACGCCGCTGACCGAGAGCGTCTCCTCGACCAGGGCGGTGATATCCGCCACCGTGCGTTGGGTCGCCGTGGTGACCTCGCGCCGGATGGTGCCCACCCGGTATGTCAGGAGCAAGAAGATTGGCAACAAGCCCAGGCTGATCAGGGCCAACTGCCAATTGATGAGCCACATCGCCACAATTGTTGATAGGGCCGTGGCCAGGTTGTTGACCACGCTGGTGGCCGTATCGGTGACGACGGTCTGGACACCGGCGACATCGCTGCTCAGGCGGGCCTGAATCTCGCCGGTTCGGGTGGCGGTAAAGAACCGCAGCTGCAATTGCTGGAGGTGGCCATAGAGCGCGTTCCGCAGGTCCTGCATGACTCGCTGGCCGGTGGAGATATTGAGGTAGCTCGATCCAATCGTGATCAGGCCGGAGACGATCGGCACCGCGATCATCAGTGCCACCAAGCGGTAGAGTTGATCGAGATCTCGATTCGGGATCGACTCGTCAATGACGAGCCGGAGGAGGAACGGATTCACCAGGCCGAGCACGGCGACGATCAGGATCGCGACGATCGTGACCGCGATCCGCCGCCAGTATGGCCGGAAGAACCGCACCACCCGGGCAAAGGTGCGCGGATTGACGCGTTGGTTGGCGCCCTCGGGCAGCGGCTGCCAGCCGCCCATCATCCGGCCCCCGCCGCGGTTCACCGCCAGGGCCAATCACGCATCACGCCGGGGTCACGGGCTGGCCAGCGCGCATCGCCGGCACCACGTCAGTCATGATTCGCTCCATCATCGCGACGCCATCAGGTGAAGGCGCATCGAGCAGGAACTCGGCAACCCCAGCCTCGCGATAGCGGCCAATCACGTCTTGGAAGGCGTCGGACGAGGCCCACGGGTCGGCGCCCAGTTGCGAAGCCCAGCCATAGAGCGACCGGATGATTGCGGTCGGATCACGCCCGGCCACCGCGCACTGCTCGTCAAGGATCCGGTTCCGTTCCGCCATGTCCGAGACCGAGCCGTGCGAATTCCAGCGATCCGCGTATTCGGCGACCACTCGCAGCATGCGCCGGCGGTGTGCGCCAAGCGTCAGCGGGGGACGCGGCCGCTGCAGGGAGGCCGGCCGAAACGTCGCCTCGGTGATCTGGTAGTAGGTCCCGAGATACGTCGTGACATCTTGGCGCAGCAGCAGATCGATCACCTCGACCGCTTCCCGAAATCGAGCGACCAGCTCCGGCGGTTCGGCAAACGAGATGCCGAACCGGGTATGCTCGGGCACGTACCAGCCCGCTCCCAACCCCAATTCCAACCGCCCGCCCGAGATGTGATCGACGGTCACCGCTTGCTTTGCCAGCAGGGCCGGGTGGCGGAACGTGTTGCTGCTGACCAGCACCCCGACCCGTAACCGCGTGGTCCGCGCCGCCAGCGCCGCCAGCAACGTCCACCCTTCGAAATATGGTCCATCCGGCCGGGAGGGCTGCTGATAGTGGTCGCAGACCCAGGCGCTATCAAACCCAAGCGCCTCGAATCGAGTCCATTGATCGGCCATGACCTGCCACGGCAGGTTCTGATCGGTAACCACGCCGACCCGAAACTGTTGCCCCGCCGACCCACGTACCCCCGCCATGCCTTGCTCCCTCCCCGCTCACCAGGCGCCGAGCTTTTGGCTCGCGGCCTCCAACCAGGCCATTGCCGCTCGCGTCTGCGAGAGCCGCAGATCCAGCACCAGATGGGTGAAACCGCGATCGGCGGGGTCCGCGGACGACGCTTCGTGGTCAAACCGCGCCACTTGCTCGGCCAGCGAATCGGCGATCCGTTCGAGCATCGTGCGCTGCTCCGCCAGCAGCCGGGCCGCTCGCTCCGGGTCGAGCCGGCGGGCGAAGTACAGTTTTACCAAGAATTCGAGCCTGATCTTTCGCGTGTGCACCACCGGTTCACCAAGCCACGCGAGCAGCTTGCTTCGGCCCTCGCCGGTGAGCTGGTAGATCCGGCGCGGCGGCCGTGGGCCGATCTCTTCTCGCTCGGCGGTCACCCATCCGGCCCGATCGAGCTTTTTCAGGTGATGATAGAGCATCCCCGGCTCGAGCCGAAGAATCTCGGCCAGGGGCTGGCCGTCGGCGAAATGCCGGGCCAGGTCGTAGCCATAGCCGCTCCCATCGGCCTCCGCCAGCCAGAGGAGCCCTAAGATCGCGTGTTCAGCCGGCATTTCCGCCCGCGCCATGCTTGCCTCATTCGTTGATGCGCGGCGTGCGCCCGGCCGGTCGCGGACGATTCCAGACGCTTAGCCAGGCTGGCGGAGGAAGAGGACGATCCCCACCGCGATCAGGCCGACCACCACCGTGATCCCCACGGTGAGCGCGATCGCCGTGGTGCCGGATTGGTACGTTCCACTGTTGATCCGCTCCCGCGCCTGCCTGAATTGAAGCCCGGCCAACACGGTCGCGCCAACGCCGCTGACCACGAGAAATATGGAAAATAGAGTCACCAGGTTGACGCCGTTTCGCTCGTCGGGCGCGATGAACTGCGCGGCGGCCACGGCAATGGTGATCATGCTGAGGCTGGTCCGCACCCAAGCCAAGAAGGTCCGTTCATTGGCGAGGAGGCTGCGCGATCGACTGTCAGTGTCCACGCCGACGCTCCTATCGTGTCAGCGCGTTGTCCGCCCGATCGCCGGCGGTCGTCACGTCAACGAGGCGATGACTCTCCGGTCCTTGATTTGGCGCCGTGCCTTGCTGTTGGACCCGGACCCGCGCGATGCGCAGACCGTCCAGCTCTTCGACGTGCAAGACGCGACCGTCCGGCAGCACGACCTCATCGCCAACAACCCCGGGTCGGCCGAGGCGGCTAAAGACGTAGCCGCCCACGGTGTCGACGTCGATCTCTTCGTCCGCCAAGTCGAGGTCGAAGAACTCTTTTGCCTCGACCAGGGTCGTCAAACCGTCGAGCGAGAAGCTACCGTCCGCCCGCACCGGCTCTTCAAGCTCGGTTCCATTCACGTCATCGTCGATCTCGCCAACAAGACTTTCGACCAGGTCGGCGAGCGTCACGAGCCCAGCGGTGCCCCCGAACTCGTCGATGACAACGGCCATCGGGGTATGCGTATCCCGGAGCCTGGTCAGCAGACCGGAAGCGGAGGCCGTCTCCGGCACCGCCAGCACCTCGCTCATCTGGGACCGGATGTCGAACGTGATTGGCTCGTTTCCGTTGATCGATTGTAGGCCGCGATCGGCCAGGATCAGCGGCAGCAGCCGCTTCAGATTGATCACCCCGATGATATGGTCGAGGTCCTGCTCGTAGACCGGCAACCGGGAGTATCCCGAGCTGGCGGCCACGTTCAAGATGTCATCGAGCGTGGCCGTGACCGGGACCGCCGCCATCTCCGTCCGCGGCACCATCGCCTGTCGCGCATCAAGGTCGGTAAAGAGAAAGGCGCGATCGACGAGGTCGTGCGCCGTGACCTCGACCAATCCCGCTTCCCGGCTGGCGGCAATGGAGAGGCGCAGCTCGTCGGCGGACTGGACCAGCTCGTGGCCGGAGGCGGGCTGAATGCCGATCAACCGCACCACGGCGTTACCAATCCCGTTCAAAAGCGCGATCGCGGGCCGGAACACAATGTAAAACCAGTGGATCGGGCCGGCAGCCCACAACGATGCGCCTTCCGACCGCTGGAGGGCGATGCTCTTTGGCGCCAGCTCGCCGAACACAATGTGCAACGTGGTGATAATCGAGAACGCGATCGCGAACGCGACCGGATGACGGATCGCGTCACGAGTCGCTTCGGGAATGAACGTCATGCGGTCGAAGAGCGGCTCGAGCAGAGCGGCAAACGCGGGCTCCCCGATCCAACCGAGACCAATACTCGAAATCGTAATCCCAAGTTGGGTCGCCGCGATGTACGTATCCAAATGATTGAGACGGTCGAGCACACTCATCGCGCGCTTGTTGCCAGCGGTTGCCATCTGTTGGATCCGCGTGCGACGGACGGACACGAGCGCGAACTCCGTCAGCACAAAGAACCCGTTCGCGAGGACGAGGATGATCACGGAAAGCAGAGCCAGCGCGGTACTAATTGAACCCTCCTAGTCGAGGTCGTCTCGGCACTGCCGGGCTGGACTATCGAGAAGGCCGGCCCGAGATCGCCATGGGGTACGCAATTCACCCGGTTAAAGGATACCGTATCGCGCCGCTCAAAGACGTGCGTAAAGAAGCAACCGCCGCGTCTCGCGTTCGAACGCCTTCAACCCGCGGCATCCACCGCGCCGGCCCCACCCTGTCGACCCACATTCCGCGGCCGTCCACGCTCGCGGCGTCGCTCCGCCACGGCATGACGCGGGGTAGACTTGCGTGGCTTTCCTCAGCGGCCCTCGGCCCGCTGACACGGTGTGGATTGGAGCGCGGTGAACGGCGAAACTCGGCCAGGGCTTGTGGCGAATGATGGGTTGCTAGCGGCGCTTGGTCCAGCGCGGCGGCACGTCACGCGCCAGCTCGTCGACGTCTTCGTTGAGGCGGGCGAGGAGCTGTATCTGGTCGGTGGCATCGTGCGCGATGCGCTGATGAGCCGCCCCCTACCAAACGACCTGGACTTCGCGACCTCCGCCTTGCCCGAGCGAACGCTCCAACTCGGCAGAAGCGCGGGCGCGGTCGGCTCCTATCTGGTAGGCGAGCGATTTGGCACGGTTGGTCTGGTCTTCGCCATCGGCGATGACGAAGTCAACGTGGAAATTACGACGTACCGGCACGAGCACTATCCGAACCCAACCAGGTTTCCCACGGTCGAACTTGGCGGGCAGTTGCACGACGATCTCGGCCGGCGGGATTTCACCGTCAACGCGATCGCCATCGACCCGGGCCAAGGCGGCATCATCGATCCCTTTGACGGACAGGCCGACTCCGCGCGGGCGATCATCCGCGCCGTGGGCAATCCCGATCTCCGGTTCACCGAGGACCCCTTGCGATTGCTGCGAGCCGCGCGGTTCGTCTCGCAACTTGGGTTTCGAATCGAGCCGGAAACGGCGGCCGCCATGCGGCGAAACGGCTCTAGCTTGGAGCGGATCAGCCAAGAGCGGATCTTCGCCGAACTGACCAAGCTGCTGATTGGCCCCTATGTCGAGCATGCGCTGCAATCCCTGGCCGAGACCGGGCTTCTCACGATCGCGATGCCGCTTTTGGAGCCATTAGTGGCGGAAGCGGGCATGACCGCCCGCCACCGGGCGCACCGGGAAAAGGATCTCTGGCCGCACACGCTGCATGTCGTGCGCCAATCCCCGGCGCGGCCGGTGGTGCGCTGGGCGGCGCTCCTCCATGACGCCGCCAAGCCCGCCACCCGGCGCCTCGATGCCAATGGCGAGGTGAGTTTCATTGGACACGAGCAGGCGGGGGCGCGGCTCGCCGGTCGTCTCTTGCGCCAGCTCAAAGCCGACAAGTCTACCATCCAGGCGGTCGAGCGCTTAGTCGAGCTGCACGGCCGGCCGGCCACGTACGATACCGAATGGTCCGACAGCGCGGTCCGCCGGCTCGCCCTGGACGCGGGCGACGGTTGGGACGACTTGCTCGATCTCGCCGCCGCCGACGTGACCTCGGGCCGCGAGCACCGGCGCCAGCTTGCCGGCCGCCGGATCCAACTCCTCCGCGCCCACTTTGATCGGTTACAGGCCGAGTCCGACCTCGCCGAGCTGCAGAGCCCGCTCGATGGGACAGAGTTGATGGCGCTCTTTGGCCGCGGCCCTGGCGCCTGGATCAAGCCCGTCAAGGACAGACTCCGCGACCTGGTCATCGACGGAAAGATCACGCCCGGTGACAAAGTCGCGGCGGAACGCATCGCTCGCGAGCTGGTCTCAGGCACGTGACAAGCCAGTGTGACCACGGAACACAACGTGGACAACGGTCCCGTCGAGGGCCGTTGTCCACGCGCGAGTCCCGCTTGCCCGCCGTCCGCGCGGTACGAGTTGACAGCGGTGGTTGGTCGAAACGCTATCGGTCTTCAATGAGGAAGACCGAGACGTCGGTGGAGGCGCCGTCGGCTCCCGGGGCTAGGTAGGCGATGCCGCTGAACCCCGAGCCCTCGGTCTCGCCGAGGCCGATCACCAGGGCGCCATTCGCATCGAGGACGCCGCCGATCTCGCCGCAGGCGATGTAGACCGCGATGTCCTCGTCCGAGAGGTGCAAATTGACGACATGGTTGTCGGCGAGGATCTGGTCAAGCGTCAGCCCCACGCTGCTAAACGATGTTTGCGCCGTCAACGCGTTCGACTGACCTACCGCGCCCCCTTCGGGAGCGGCCAAGTTTTCCAACGGCCCGACAACTTCGCCCACGTCGTCACACGTCCCGGTATGGATATGGCCCGGCCTGGTCACGGCGCTGGTTGGCGCGGCCTCCGGCGTCGCGTCCTGCGCCAGGCCCACGGCCGCCAGACTACCGACCGCGATACTGGCGAGCAGGACCGGTGTCAGCATCTTGCGGCCCGCCACCCGCCACGAGCTTCGACTTCGATTATCCATCCGCGCCTCCTCCAGTCATCAACTTTGATTCTGCCACTGCCGCCGCCAAACAGCTCACGCGCAACGCCCCGTGGCACACGCTTGAACCGCGACGTTTCTCCGCATAAACTGCCGCCAAGGTATCATATGCTACGAATCATTGCCCGATCGGTCAACGATCGGGCGTTGGCGTGGCCGGCAATCGCCGCGGGTCCGGTTCAACGTTGATCGCGTCGGCGGCGGAGACCGCCGGCAGACGAGCCGCGGAATCATCCTCGACGAGAAACACGGACACATCCGTCCGCGTCGGATCGAGCACATTGGGCGCCAGGACAGCGACCCCGACCGCGCCCGAGGCCGCGACCTGACGCAGACCGACGACGAGCGCCCCGTCGTCCGACGGCGTGCCGCCAACCTCGCCACAGGCAACCGCGTTTTCCGTCAACGTATCGGCTGCCCCGATAACGACGGCATGCGCATCGCCCACGAGCACGTCGAAGCCGATGCCGATGGTCGTCAGCGAGCTCCGCGTGGCCACGGCTCCCTGATGCCCTATTGGCTCCGCGAACGGTGATGTCGAAACCATCGCCAGGTCAGCCGTCGCCGCCCGCGTTTGGATCCGACAATCACCGGCCTGAATCCAGGCCGGATGGCCCTCGATGATCACGGTGTTCGCCGGACGAGAGACCACTATTGACTGCAATTGGCCGATGGCGGCTTCACCCACGATGTACAGCCGATGCACAAGTTCCGGTTGGAGGTCCGTCCCCGCTAGCGCCAAGGCAATGGCTTCGCTTCCGGCGTAGCGTGCCTCGAGATCATAGGTGCCGGTCGTAACGTCAGCGGGCTCGGTCGATCCCGCGTACTGGAGCGTGGGGAACAGGACGTCGCCACCCGTCACCGCGATGTCGAGCGGGCCGGTATCCGCCGCGCCACCAACCACGTCGAGCCGGGTGAGACTTGGGGGCAGCGGCGAGAGATCGACCGGATAGGCGCCGATCCTGAGGTCTTCCGCCGGGCCCAGAATGGCGAAATCGACGGTATCGCCTGGCTCCAGGACCACGTCGGCCCGGCTCAGCACATCCGCCCCCTCCCCGCCCGACGGAACGATCGTGACGATTCTATCGCCTGACCCCAGCGTGATCGGATCGGTGACCGCGGTAAAGGTCAGACCGACGAAGACCAGCGTGTCGTCGACGTACAGGTCGATCCCGCCGACCGCCGGCGCGCCGTGGACGACTTGGACGGTGGTCCCATCGACCTCAGCGTTTGATTGGGCAAGAGTCGCAAAAAAGTTAACAGCAGCCAGGACCGCGGCCAGCGGTAGTGCCGCGATCAGGTGGCGACTACACCATGAGATCATTCGTCTCCTCCGCCCGGTCCCTCGTCTCCGTCTTCGCCGTCCGCCGTCTGTAGCGCCGGATGTGGCCCCGGCGAGACCGCGCCGCCGGTTGCCGAGCCAGTGTGCTCATCAGCGGACAACAGAACAGCCGGGCAGCTCCGCCCGGCTGTTCTCGGGAATGTGGCTGGTGTCTAAGCGACCGGGAGCACCAGCGTCGGGCCCTAGCCGCTACGCCGGCTGGATCGCCAGCAACGCCGCCAGCGCAACCACAATCAAACCGATCGCGAAGGCGCCGCGCACCACAACCTCAGTCAGCCGCAGCGAATCCGCCGCGCGCCGTTCATTCTCCGTCATGGATCCCTTCCCCTTCTCCAATTCCCGCTCTTCAGCCCGTCACACCAACCGCTTGCTCCCATTAGCATGCGATCAGTGCCCCACGACAGGCGTCAGCCCGGCTTCGATTCTAGGGACGGAGTGTCTTCATGTCAACGTCTCGGGTCGAAGGAAAGCACGATGGCTCACGCGTCGCGGTGAGCAAAAAGTAGCCTTGGGCACCGATGACGTTTGGGCCGTTCGGGAGACTCAACCGTCCGGTTCACCAGACGGGGCGATAGGCGTTGACTGTCTCGCCAGCCGCCGGTGACGACGGCGGGCGATTCTGGCCGCGCGGTCCGCGGTCGACTCGCCGGTCTCGATGTCCGGGTCGTCTTCGCCGCCAATCCGCGTGAAGCCGCCATCCGGCTCGGTCTCCGCCGCTTGCCGATCGGTCCGGCGCAACCTCATCTCGATCACATGAAGCTCGTACCGGGCCGGGCCTACCCATTCCACATGTTCGCCCGTGACCGCGAAGCCGACCCGTTCATAGGCGGCAATCGCCCGTGGATTGTGCCGGAACACCTCGAGCCGGACTTCCGTCAGATCGTGAAACTCGAATGCCTCGGCGACGACGAGGCGGGTCGCCTCGGTGCCGTACCCACGATCCCATACGTCCTTTTCGCCGATCACAATTCGATACAGGGCGGAGCGGCGACCGGTGGTCCGTTTCACCATGTCTGTCAGTGCCGTCGTCCCAATCAGACGGTCGCCTTCCCGCTCATGGATCGCGTAGCACAAGCGACGCAGGGACAGCGGCAGAATCAGCGAGTCAAAGTAGCTTGATGACTGATCGACCGACAGCGGCTCGAGGTCATGCCGGAGTAAGTGCGCGATTTCGCGATCGGCATACCAGCGCTGAAAGGCAGCCTTGTTGGCGGGTACATGCTCCCGCAATTGAACGAGCGTTCCCGCCCGGATCAGGCTCGCGGGCCGCGTTTCTGGAGGATCCTCCTCCGAGGCTGGCGGCCGCTGCCGTCGCCAACCCAATCGCTCTAGCATGGTGTCACTATACCAGTGGCGCTTGGTCCGCCAGCGCGGGTCCGGGGAGCTGGCGCTGATCGGCAATGCGACGCTCCAGGTCCCCGGCAGATAATAGCAACTGGCCGCTCCGACCCGTTGGCCAGGGGACCGGGCTACAGGGCGCCGACCTCGGTCAGCAGCTCCACCGTCCCTTGCAAATCGGCGAGATCGCTCAGGTCGATTTCCGGGCTGCCCACCTCCGTGATCGGCGGCAAGTCGACCGGGGACGCTACCCCCTCGACGACCGCGTACTCCGCGGTCGATTCGGTAAAGTACGTCTGTCCCTCGTTACTGATTAGGTATTGGACGAACGCCAGCGCATCTTCCTGATGGGTGCCGCTGGCCAGGATGCCGGCTCCCGCGACATTGATCAGGGCGCCGGGATCGCCGGCCTCCAGGTAATGGTTGGCAATCGGGAAATCGTCGCCCTCTTCCGCCTTGACGGCGTACAGGTAGTAGTGGTTCACCAGCCCGAGCGGGATCTCGCCGTTGCCGACGGCAAGTACAATGTCGGTGTTGCTGCTGCCAAAGCTGACGACATCATTCGCCAGCATGCCCTCAAGCCAGGCGCGCGCGGCGTCCTCGCCGCGAAGTACGCGAAAGGCGGTGACAAACGCCTGGAACGAGGCGTTCTCCGGCGCCCAACCGACCTGGCCGCTCCATTCCGGCTCGACCAGCGTCTCAACCATCGCCGGCAGGTCGGCGTCGGTATAGGTCTCCGTGTTGTAGACGATCACTCTAGCCCGGGCCGAGGTCCCGACCCACAGTCCCGCCGGCGATCGGAAGCGCGCATCCACAACGCTCAGCACATCGTCCGGCAGCGCCGCGAACCGGCCCTCCTCGGCCAGGAGGCCAAGCGCCCCGGCGTCCTGGCCGAAGAAGACGTCGGCCGGGGACGCATCACCTTCTTCCAGGATCGTGACCGCCAGCTCGGCCGTGCCGGCAAACCGAACATCGGCCTCGATTCCCGTCTCGGCCGTAAACCGCTCGATCAACGGACCGACCAGGTTCTCGTTTCGCCCCGAGTAGATCGTCAACCGCTCGCCGGTCGGCGTCGCCGCCGCCGCCGCCTCTTGGGCCACCACCGAGTGTCGGGCGCCCGCCGCGAAGGCAACCGCCGCCACGCTCGCGCTAAATCCCTGAAGGATTGACCGCCGGTTCATCCCGACCCCGTCGCTTGCCAAAGAGTGCCGCCGAAGTGCCTGGTCATTCCACCGCGTCACTGGATCAATCCTTTCTCGATCGCGACGTGGTCGCGCCGCGACTACCAACCAGCCCACCGAAGTCCTTCAGCGGAAGGCGCGAGGCAACGACGACCTCAAGCGATGCCACCGAAAGGACTGGTGTTTATATCCGACTAAACTAGTCGGAATTAGAAATACCCTACGATCTGGCGGCGAACGTGTCAACCCCTCGATCGGCGGGATCGGGACGATCGCTTGGGCACCAACAATGCGTCAACACGGTCAGGGCCGGTCAGTGCATAATTTGACCGGCGGCGATTGCAACGGCGCGTTTGCTGCATCCAGTGAGCACCGGCATCTCGGGACAGCGGCCGCTGTCCGCGGGATGACGACGAGGATGGTGGGCAAGGCCGCACGCCGCGGCGAGGCCGGAAGATTGGATGATCATCAGCAACGTGAACGATTCATGGCCGCGTGAGCGCGCCCGGAACGTCATTCTCCTGATCGGCGACGGCATGGGGCAGGCCCACCGGTTTGCCGCCCAACTCTTGATCGCCGGCCCTAGTGGCCGGCTGGCGATGGACCGCCTTCCGCATTTCGGGATGATGTGTACCGTCTCCCGCGATCCCGGAACGTTCGTCACCGACTCGGCGGCGGCGGCGACCGCGCTCGCCACCGGGGTGAAAACCTACAACGGCGCCATCGCGGTCGACCTTGAGGGCCGCCGCCAACCGACGATTCTGGAAATAGCGCAACGCGCCGGGAAGTCTGCCGGCCTGGTGACGACCTGCCAAATCACGGACGCGACGCCGGCCGCCTTCGGCGCCCATGTCCCGAATCGGTCCGACCATAGCGAGATCGCCCGCCAGTACGTTGAGGAGACCGGTGTCGACGTGATCCTGGGCGGCGGCGCCGTCTATTGGACCTCACCGGATACGCCCACCGGGATCGCCCCGGAGACGAGCGAGCTTCGTCTCCTAAGCCAGGGCACGGCGGGAAACCTCGTGCAGCGGGCTCGAGCATGTGGCTACCAGACGGTTTCCACCGCTCGTGAGCTGGCAGCGACGGCCGCGGCTTCCGACACCAGGCGCTTGCTGGGCCTCTTCGCCAACCAAGAGTTGTTCCGCCAGCGGGCGGAGGGCCAGGGCGATGCCTATGACCCCCCGGTTACCCTGGCCGAGCTGACCAATGCCGCCATCTCGGTGCTCTCTCAAAACGAGGATGGGTTCTTCCTGATGGTCGAGGAATCGGCGGTCGACCGGATGGCCCACCGGAACAATGCCCGGTTGACGCTGAAGGGCGTCTTGGAGCTTGATCGCGCGGTCCAGGTCGCCCTCTCGTACGCGGCCCGCGATCCCGCCACCCTCGTGATTGTCACCGCCGACCACGAATGCGGCGGCCTCGCGATCGCCGGCTCCGATGACCCCGCCTATCCCTACGTGCCATCCAGCCAGATGATCGATACCACGCTGGCGGGAGAAGACGGTCCGTTCCCCGTGGCCGGCACCGATTTCGCCTTTATGATGGGTTGGGCAACCACCGGCCACACCGCCGCCGCCGTTCCCGTCACCTCGGTCGGCCCCGGCGCCGAGCGACTGACCGGCTTTTTCGACAACACCGACCTGTTTCACGCCATGGCCGGCGCGCTCGGGCTCGCGGTCACGAGCGATCGAGCGGAACGATTAGAGTCCGCTGCCGGCTAAATCAGCATTTCCAGAATGACGGGCGTCTTCGCCACGAACCCACGAACACGACGCACTTGTCGCTCCGACACGACGCCAGGCAAGCGTAGCCCGTAACCCGTCACCTGAAGTGATCGAACGCCCCCACGCTCGAGTCGATTGCCTCGCCATTCGGATTGAGCACGAGGAGCCGCGGCGACCCCGGCCGGTGCCCGCGGACACGGCCGATTGCCGTGACCGTGGCGCCCATGGTGTCCGCTTCCGCCTGAATGCGATCAAAGACAGCGGGCGGCGCCGTGAAGACCAGCTCGTAGTCTTCGCCGCCGCGGGTCGCCAGCTCGAGCCAGTCGTCGGGAAACAAGGCCCGCACCGACGCGGCGACCGGGATTTCCGCGGCGTCGACCTCGGCGGCAACGCCGCTGGCCGAGAGCAGCTTGGGCAGGTCGCCGAACAGCCCGTCACTGAGGTCCATCGCCGCGGTGGCGCTCTCCTGGAGCAGCCGTTGGCCAAGCATCAGGCGCGGCTCCGGGCGCAAATGGGCTCCGATCAGCATCGGTCCGGTCATGGACGACGAGTCGGTTTCAGACCTGCCCTGTTCAAGCAGGTGGAGCCCGGCTGCCGAAGCGCCAAGCGTTCCACTCACGGCAATGATGTCACCTTCCCGCGCTCCCGATCGCGAGAGCGCCGGGCCGGCGGGAACGTCGCCGATCACGGTCATGTGAATCAGTAGCGCCTCGGGAGACCGCACGATGTCGCCACCGGCGACGAGCGTGCCGGTCCGCTCGGCCAGCTCGCCAAGTCCTTGATACAACGCGACCACGTCCGCGACCGCTTCGTTCCCACGCAACCCGAGCGTGACGAGCGCCAGCCGCGGCCTCGCGCCCATCGCCGCCAGGTCGGAGAGGTTGACCGCGAGCGCTTTGTGGCCGAGGCTTGCCCAATCGGTCCAGGCGAAACGAAAGTGGATGTCTTCGACCAGGCTGTCGGTGGTAATGACGAGCGC
>JALZJP010000109.1 GCA_030859715.1 Chloroflexota bacterium | reverse complement strand
CATGACCTGCTATGATGCGAGGTGAGGCATCCAACTACGCTCCCGCAACGTAGGAGTTGGTAGCGGGTTGGAGGAGTGTGTGCCTCATTCTTGTCGTTGACGTGGACCCCATCTTGCGATGGGTGTGCGCAATTAAACACCGGCGGCGGCTTCCTTCACAACCCGGCCCTGGAATCAGCGTGATGACGCGAGCACCGAAGTGCGAAGCGCCGCCGCCCCGCTAAGGAGTTTGTACCAAATGAGTGACTCGATGCAAACCTATGGGATGGAAAAGATCGACGAGCTGGTGAAAAGCAGCGTCAGTGAGGAGCGCGTCGAGCTTCCCGAGGAAATCAAGACCCAAATGGCCGACGCGGTCGAGCCAGAGGTTGACCTCGAACGAGACCTCGACGTCCTGCAACGGCTCGATCCCAACTTCATCAACGACCCCGTCCGGCTCTACCTGCGCGAGATTGCCGAGACGCCGCTCTTGACCCACGCCCAGGAGATCGACTTGGCGAAGCGGGTCGAGGATGCCGACCTCTCGGCCACCCAGCTCTTCGTCCGCGCCAACCTGCGGCTCGTCGTTTCCATCGCCAAGCGCTACGTCAATCGCGGCCTGACCCTGCTCGATCTGATCCAGGAAGGCAACATCGGGCTGATGCGGGCGGTGCAGAAATACGACTGGCGAAAGGGTTTCCGCTTCAGCACCTACGCGACGTGGTGGATTCGCCAGGCGATCACCCGCGCGATCGCCGACCAGAGCCGGACTATCCGGCTGCCGGTCCACATGGGCGATTCGATCTCCCGCTACCGGAAGACGCTCAACGCCCTGGCCCAAGAGCTGGGCCGCCAGCCGACGCCGGAAGAAGTCGCCGAGGCCATGATGGTGCAGCCGGAGAAGGTGCATCAGATTGTCCAGGCGGCACAGCGCACAATCTCGCTGGAAACGCCGATCGGCAGCGAGGACGAGACCAGCCTGGGCGACCTGATCGCGGATGAGGTCTCCGAGACGCCGTACGAAGCCGCCAGCGAGTCGATGCTCAAGCGCGACGTCAACGCCGCGCTGGACACGCTGACGGCGCGGGAAAAGCTGGTGCTCCAACTCCGGTTCGGCCTCGGCAACGGCCACCAGCACACCCTGGCCGAAGTCGGCGAGCAATTGCAGATCAGCCGCGAGCGAGTCCGCCAAATCGAGAACGAGGCGCTGCAAAAGCTCCGCCGGCTCGACGGTGATCGTCTCTTCGCCTATCACCAGGAGCTTTAGTCCGGCCCGCGTTCAGGGCATGCGGTTCACGATCCCGCCGGCATGCCGGCGGGATCGTTCGCGTTCAGGGCTGGCCGGCCCCTTTCCCCGCCGTTCCTTCCATGACCACGTTCCACTCGTTGACCGATACCACCCGGACCACGCCTTCCTGTCCATACGGGTCCTCCGCCACGAGCCGGCGGGCCTCGGCCTCGTCGGCGACATCGTAGACGAGGAGCGCCCCGGTGTTGTCGACGAATGGGCCCGTGGCGTACAGCTTTCCTTGGCTGAGCAGGTTCGCGAGATACTCCCGGTGCTTCGGCCGCACCTCGTTCACCCGCTCCGGATCCGGGAACTCGATCACCACCGCGAATTTTGCCATCCTCCGCTCCTTCCCCTGACTTGATCGAGCATCCGCTCGTTCGGCCCGCATCCTACCCGAATCACCAACCGATGGTGCGCTTGCTCCGCCGCGGGCCGTGCCGTAGGATTCATCATCCCCGCCCGTACCGGCTCAGCGGTGAACCAAGGACACATGCAGGTGCTAGAGACCGGGCGGGACAGGATTGCCGCCGACGCGGCGCCGATCGAATCGTCATCGCCGGCAGCCATGGGGCCGGTCGTTCCGCTCCGTCGCCAGTACCTGGAGATCAAGCGCCGGTTTCCCGACGTCATCCTGCTGTTCCGGTTAGGCGATTTCTACGAGACCTTTGACGAGGATGCCCGGATCGCGGCCGAGGTGCTCGACATCGTCCTCACCGGCCGGGAGATGGGCAAAGGGCTTCGCGTCCCCATGGCCGGCATCCCGCATCATGCCGCCGATGGGTACGTTGCCCGCCTGATCGCCGCCGGTCACAAAGTCGCCATGTGCGAGCAGATCGGTGATGTGCAAAAAGGACGCGGCCTCGTTGCCCGCGATGTCACCCGCGTCATCACGCCCGGCACCGTGCTCGATCCGGCGATCCTCAACGCCGATCGCAACAACTACATCGTGGCGATCGCGCTCGACGGCAACCGGGCCGGTCTGGCCTACGCCGACATCACGACCGGCGAGTTCGCGACCACCGAGCTGATGACGGGAACGGCGGAAGAAACCCTGCTCGCCATCGGCCGTGAGTTGCTTCGCCTGGGTCCGGCCGAGGTCGTCCTCGCGACTGGAATGGCCGACGACGCGCCGCTCCCTCGCTCATCGTGGCTGCCGGACGGCCTCAGCCAGAGCCAGACCGACGCCTGGCGCTGGCGGCTCAATCGCGCCACCGACCACCTCCGGCGGCACTTTGCGGTCGAGTCCCTCGATGGGTTCGGCTGTGCCGGCAAACCGCTGGCCATCCGCGCCGCCGGCGGCTTGCTCGATTACCTGGCGGAGACCCAGCGCTCCGACCTCCGCCAGGTCACGAGCCTGGCCACGTACATGGTCGACAACTACATGACCCTGGACGCCCAAACACGGCGAAACTTAGAGCTGCTGGAGAGCTCGCGGGGCGAGCGCAAGCACAGTCTCGTCGCCGTCCTCGATCAGACCCGGACCCCGCTCGGGGCCCGCTTGCTGCGCCGCTGGCTCGGCCAGCCGCTGCTCGATCTAGCGGCGCTGCGGAAACGACAGGAGGCGGTCGCCCGCTTTCATGGCGACGCCTTGGCTCGCTCGACGCTGCGCCGTGAGCTGTCCGCGGTCGGCGACCTGGAGCGCCTGGTCAATCGCGCGGTCACCCGGATCGCGACCCCCCGCGACCTCGGTGAGCTCCGGGCTTCGCTGGCCCAACTCCCGGCCATCGCCGCCGCCGCGCCGGACACGCCCGGCGCGCCGGGCCTCAACCCGGCCCTCGCCACCGTGACCGAGATCCACGCCTTGTTGACTGCCGCCATCGTCGATGAGCCGCCGGCGGTACTGGGCAAAGCCGCCGCGATCCGGCCTGGTTACGCGGCGGAGCTGGACGGCCACCGGGCGCGGGCGCGCGAAGCGCGAGATTGGATCGCCAACCTCGAGCGCCAGGAGCGGGAGCGGTCCGGGATCAAGTCGCTCAAGGTCGGCTACAACAAGGTGTTTGGGTACTACCTGGAGATTACCGCCGCCGCCCTCGCCAGCGCCAGGCCGCGGGATGGCGCGGCGGCGCTGCCGGACGACTACATCGCGAAGCAGTCGCTGGCCAATGCGACGCGCTATTTCACGCCGCAACTCAAGGAGTACGAAGCGGTCGTCCTCACCGCCCAGGAGACGCTGGCCGGCCTGGAGCACGATGTCTTTCACCGGGTGATGGGACAGGTCGCGGACCGCGCCCCGCGTCTGTTAGCGGCGGCAAGCGCCGTCGCCTACCTTGATCTCGTCTCGACCCTGGCCGAGGTCGCCGTCGTCCGCGATTACGTCCGGCCCGAGCTCGACGAGTCCGGCTCGATCGCGATCGACGACGGCCGTCATCCCACGCTAGAAGCGCTGATCGGCCGGGCGGAGTACGTGCCGAACGATGCCGCGCTGGACGTGGACGGCGCCCAAATCACGATCGTCACCGGCCCCAACATGGCCGGGAAGAGCAGCTATCTGCGTCAGGTGGCGCTGATCGTGCTGCTGGCCCAGATCGGCTCTTACGTGCCGGCCCGGAGGGCCAGGATCGGCCTGGTCGATCGCGTCTTTACCCGGATTGGCGCCCAGGACGACATCACCACCGGCCAATCGACCTTCATGGTCGAGATGCTCGAGACGGCGAACATCCTAAACCACGCCACCGGCCGCTCATTGGTCATCTTGGACGAGATCGGCCGCGGCACCTCGACCTACGATGGCCTGGCGATCGCCCGCGCCATCGTCGAGCATTTGCACAACGCGCCTCGCCTCGGCTGCCGCACGCTGTTCGCCACCCATTATCACGAGCTGACCGAGCTGGAAGCGGTGCTGCCCCGGGTTCGCTGCTGCCGGATGGATGTCTTGGAGGATGGTGATCGGGTGGTCTTCCTGCGCCGGGTCGTCCCCGGCGCCGCCGACCGGTCCTACGGCGTCCACGTCGCCCAACTCGCCGGCATCCCCCGCGCCGTCGTCCGTCGCGCCCAAGACATCCTGGCCGAGCTGGAAGGTGACACGTCCGACCGCGGCGCCGAGCGCGCGATCAAACGGGCCGCGATGCGATCCGATCCGCCAGTGACCGCCGCCTCGATCCAGCTCACGCTCTTCGCGCCGCCAAATCCCGCCCTGGCTGAACTGCGAGTGCTCGATGTCGAATCGCTCTCACCGTTGGAAGCGATCACGCGGCTGTTCGAGCTGAAGCGCCTGGCCGGCGACGGCGATTAGCCTTGTCCTGGGACGAACGTCACCACGGACCCGGTACCAGACGTCGCCTGAATCCGTCATCGGCCGGTTTCGCGCCAGGACGCCACCGCTCCGAAGGGCTACGACAGTGGCGCTGGTGACGGCTCGGCGGTCGCTGCCGGTTCAACAGGTTCAACCACCATGCCGCCGCGCGAGCCAGAGGTGCCCGCCGCGTTGTTCACCACGATCGTCCCATTCGCCGATCCGGTCGAGTTGACCCCGTGGCACTCGCAGCCCTTCGCCAACACAAACCCGGCCGGGCACGGCGCGATGCAGGTGCCACTGCAACAGATTGAGCCTGTGCCTGAACCGGCGCAATCGCCATCGACGCCACAGGTGATGCAGGGTTCGCGTTGCGAGAACTCGCAAACGCCCTCGGCCCCGCACCGGCCGATGGAACACGGCAACGCGGTGAAGCAGTCGATATCAGTTTGGCATGAGACGGGACAGCACCTGCCGTTGCCACAACAAAGATGCCCTGGCGCGCAATCGACGATCAACTGGCTGCACAATCCTGCGTCGCACCGACCAGCGATGCAGGCATCGGTGTCACTTTTGCATTCCCGGTCCTGACGACAACCGCGAACGCAGGCGCCGTTGCTGCACACCTCGTTTGCTCGACAAGGTTCAGCGCACGTTTCCTGGGCGACCCCCCGGCGCATTCCCGCGCCGCTGGCGATGATCGCCGCCGCACCCGCCACGAGACCGCGGAGCAGACCGCGCCGGCCCACCCCGCTGGCCGCCTGTCGTGCCAACCGATCGAATCGCTGATCGTCCATCGCCGACTCCCTTCCCGAATCGCGGCGGTCATCGAGGTCCCAGGCCGTGTCACCACCATCAACGCCCCGGCCGCGCCGCTGGTTACGAAACGCGGTGCCGCCCTGACACAAATCACCGGTCTGGCAGGTCGATACGGGTGCGGCCCGCGCGAGGGACTACCCTGGCGGCGCGGACCATGCGAAGCTATAGCGAGCGAGATTCAAACGCGCCGCCGCCAGCGCATACCCGAGCTTGACGGTCGATTTCGGTCCCGCCGGTTACACGTAGAGGAGGAGCGCATGCACATCGAGTTCGGTCACGACGTCTATAGCAGCGACGACAAGAAGCTTGGCACCGTGGTCGGGTTGGTCATGGACGCCGAAAACCAGACCGTGCGCGGCTTGATCCTCGGCGAAGGGTTGTTCAATCAGGACGAGCGGCTGGTGGATATCTCGGCCGTCGCCACGAGCGATGACAAACGCGTGGCTCTCAACATGACCGATGATGCCGCCGCCGCCTTGCCGCGCTTCGTCAAAGAGGAGTACATCGAGCGGCCGCGGGAGGCGCCCGACGCCCTGATCATGCCGGCCGCCGGCGTCGGCGGCCCCATCTTCTACGACAGCTCGGTCACGGCCAGCGGCTACACCGACTATCCGGGCAACAACAGCTTTTTCGATCCGGCGCCGATCGATCCACCAGTGGTCGAGACCCGCTCCAATCTCGATGAAACCGAGGTCATCTTGAAGAAAGGGACCGATGTCGTCGGCTCCGACGGCGAGAAGGTCGGCACCGTCGATGACATCCGCTTTGACAACGATGGCCGGCTGGCCGGCTTCGTCGTCAAGGCCGGGTTCCTCTTCACCCATGACATCTCGATTCCGGCCAGCGCCGTCTCCGAGGTCGATGACAACCGGGTGCAGCTGAACATCACCAGCGAGCAGGCAAAGGGCGCCAGCTAGCGTCACGAGCGGGGCTCGACCGGCCGTCGAGCCCCTCCCGTGCGCCTAGAACGTGATCACCGAGCGGAGCGTCTCGCCCCGCTCCATCGCGTGAAACGCCTCTTCCGCTTCATCGAGCGAAATGGTTTTGGTGACGACCCGGTCGAGATCGAGCTTGCCCTGCTGATACCACGCGGTCAGGATCGGGAAATCGCGCGATGGCAGGCAGTCACCGTACCAAGAGGGCCGGGTGATGCCGCCGACATCGAAGAACTTGCCAAGCGGCAGCTCCGGCAAGACCGACGCGGGACCGGCGACGCCGATGATGATGCAGGTTCCCGCCAGGTCCTTGCAGAACATCGCTTGCATCGTCGTCTCCGGCCGGCCCACCGCCTCGAACGAATAGTTGACGCCGAAGCCGCCGGTGATCTCCTTGATCGCCGCCACCGGATCGCCGTCACGCGGATTGACCGTGTGGGTGGCGCCAAACTCTTTCGCCCAGGCGAGCTTGCGCGGGTCGAGATCGACGCCGATAATCGTCGTCGCCCCGGCCAGCTTGGCCCCCATGATGACCGAATCGCCAACCCCGCCGCAGCCAAACACCGCCACCGACGATCCCGGCTCGACCTTTGCCGAGTAGAGCGCGGCCCCGACGCCGGTCATGACGCCGCAACCAATCAAGCTCATTGGCTCGGGCGGGAGCTCGGCCGGATACGGAATGCACTGCTTGGCATGCACCAGGGTATGCGTACAGAAGGTGCCGATGCCGAGCACCGGCTGCAGCGTAACCCCGTCCATCGTTCGCATCCGCTTCTCTGCATTGAGACTGGCCGCGCAGAACTGGAGCTTACCGGCGCGACAGAACCGGCAGACCCCGCACGGCGCCCGCCAGGCCAGGATCACATGGTCGCCGTGCTTGACGTTGGTGACTCCTTCGCCGATGTCTTCGACCACGGCGGCGCCTTCGTGGCCAAGTAAGAACGGAAAACCCTCCGTCCCAAACACACCGTTCTTGGCGGAGAGGTCGGTGTGGCAGACGCCGCTGGCAAGCAGCCGGACGCGCGCCTCGCCCGGTCCCGGCGCCTCGATCGTGAACTCCTCGATCGCGGCCGGTTGGCCCGGTTCGCGCGCAATCGCGCCCCGTGTCGTGATCGTGCCGGGCTGATCGCCCATCATCTCGCTCCTCTCACACCGATAACGGCCCACCCGGATGCCCGTCGAGCGCGGTTCCTTGACCGGGTCATCGTGGCAAATCGGCGGCGGCCGGTCAAGCGGCCGCGCGGTCGATCGTCGCCGTCTCGTTTGAACCCTACCTGATCCGGGTGCTACGCTGCCGCTGGCCGCCGGGCTTTATGGCCAGGGGCACGAATGGTAGCGATGGAGGCGCCGGTGGCGTCGATGACCGCGATGAAACTGGCGATCGACCTCGACGGCGTGCTGACGGAACACCCTAGGCCGCTGGCGCACGCCGCGTCCGCCCGGTTCGGGATGGAGATGCCGGAGAGCGCGTTTATCGACTCGGCCGGCTTGAACGTCCCGGTTGAAGTACGGGATTGGGTCTACGGGGCCGAAGGCCCCGCCTCGCGGCTGCGGCCGGCGCCCGATGGCGCGGAGTTCCTCCGCCAAGTGATCGAGCTGCTCGGTCCGGAGCGGGTCAAGATCGTGACCGCTCGTCCCGCCACCGCGGCCGAGATGACGGTCGCTTGGCTGCGGACCCACGATTTCCCCGCCTGTGAAATCCTATATGCCGATCTCAAGGCGGCGACCGCGCTCAAGCATGAGCTGGGCTTCGCGGTGGAGGACAGCCTACGTCACGCCCGGAACTACGCGGCGGCGGGCATCACCTGTTTTCTCGTCAATGCCGAGGAGGCGCCGCCCCATACGCTCGACCCGAGCGTCGTCCGCGTGGAGAGCCTGTCTCACCTGTTGCGGCTACTCGCGAGCCGGTCGAATGCTCACCCAACCTCTGAGGACGGCAGCATGACTTCCCTTCACCCCTCGACAAGCGGCGCCAGCAACGGCGCACCCCGGCCAACGATTGTGGTCAGCGACGAGATTCACCCCATCGCCCGCGCCCGCTTTGCGGCGGCGGCCGATCTGGTCGATGTCGACGGCACGAATACGGCCGCGCTCCTGCGCGCGGTCGCCGGCGCCGACGCGCTCGTGGTCCGGAGTGAAACGCACGTCTCGGCCGAAGTCTTGGCGGCGGCGCCGAAGCTTCGGCTCGTCGCCCGGGCCGGCGTCGGCGTCGACAACATCGACCTGCTGGCGGCCACCCGGTCGGGCGTCCTGGTCCTCAACACGCCCGGCGCGAACGCGGTCTCCGCCGCCGAGCACACGATCGCGCTTTTGCTCGCGGTCACCCGGCAGCTCGCCGCCGCCAACGAATCGACCCACGCCGGGCGCTGGGAGCGCAAGCGGATGCGCCCGATCGATCTCCGGGGGCGGACGGTCGGCATCGTCGGCCTCGGCCGGGTCGGTTCCCGCGTCGCCCTCCGCTTGCGCGCCTTCGAGATGCGGGTGCTCGCTTTCGACCCCTACATCACCCCACACCGGTTCACCGAGTTCGGCGCGGCGCCGGTCGACTACCAGACGCTGCTCGCCAACGCCGACGTGATCACCTTTCACGTCCCGGCCACGCCAGAGACGACGCACATGCTCGATGCCGAGACCCTCCGCCTCGTCAAACCCGAGGCGATCGTCATCAATGCGGCGCGGGGCGAGGTGGTCGATCAGGACGCCCTCGCCGCCGCCCTCCGGGAGGGTCGCCTCGCCGGCGCCGGGGTCGATGTCTTCCCCCACGAGCCATGCACGTCGAGCCCGCTGTTTGGCCTGCCGAACGCGGTGCTGACGCCGCATATCGGCGGCTCCAGCGCCGAAGCGCTGGCGGCGGTCGGCGACCTGATTAGCACGACCACGTTGGCCGCGCTGCGCGGCGACGCCGTCCCCAACGCGGTCAACTTGCCGGCGTCGTCCCTCAACGCTCCGGAGCTCCAGCGGCTGACGTCGGTTTGTGCCGCCGCCGGCCGTCTGCTCGGGGTCCTGGCTCCCGATCGGCCAGAGCGCTACACCTTGACCGTCCGCGGCCTGGTCGCCCACGATGTGATGGAACATGTGCTGGGGACCGCCCTCAGCGAGTCACTGAACCTCTGGACCGACCAGCGGGTTACCCCGGTCAACGCCCGGCTGGTGGCCGAGGAAGTTCAGCTTGAGGTCAAAGCGCAGGCCGATGATTCCGATCAGGATCTGGTGCCTACCTTCTCGTTCGCGGTCCACGACGGCGTCGATCACCATGTCGCCGTGCGTTGGGACCGGACCGATGCCGGCATCACCGCGATCGACGGCTTCAGCCTGGAGCATCCCCTGGCCGGCGATGTGCTGATCACGCATCACCGTGACCAGCCGGGCATGATCGGTCAGATTGGGATGATTATGGGCCGGTACGACGTGAACATCGCCGGCATGCAGGTCGGCCGGCATGAGATCACCCGCGGCGGTGAAGCGATCATGGTCCTCAATGTCGATAACGAGATCCCCGCCGCCGCCGTTGCTGAGATCACCGCGATCGACGGCATCGAAGCCACCTACGTGGTGTCTTTGCCGGAAGCGCTGCACCGTCCGGTTCAGGCGTCGCTCCTGGCGGGCTTGGCCTAGGGCGGGGCGCGCCTCTATCATTGGCGAGCGCGAATGGCCGGGATCGCGGTATCCATCGCTCGTTTAACGTGGGCTGAACCCGCGCCCTCGTCGCGGGCGATACGCTTTCCGGGGCATGATCTCCCGCCCGCGGCGACGCGATCGTGGCCAGCGATGGGCGATGTGTCGCCAGCTCCACCCTCGGCCGGGAGCGAAGGCTCTTGAGTTGCGCGCATTGCCCGGCGAATGCGTCTCACAAGGCGCCGGACCGAGCGTTCTCCTTGGGCCGGGGTGGACGCCCGAGGTGCGGGCGCCGGCGACATCGAACCGAAGCGGATGGTCGTTCCAGCACGCTGGGATGACAAAGGAATGAGCGTATATGCGGGTTCCTCGACATGCAACGTCATCGCGCTCCTCGACCACCGCTCGCTACCGGCCCGATCGCTGGGACTATGCCGGCTGGAGCCACCAACCCGATCCCTTTACGGTCAACCCGATCCGGCGGTCGGCCATCCTGGTCGTGGCCAGCGCCCTGGCCTTTTTCGGCCCCCTCATGCTGAGCGGACCGGACGGCGCGATGACCATCATCGCCGGCGCCTGGCTGGGTCTGATCGGCCTTGCCTTTGGCATTCCCATCCTCATCCTCAGTCTCGGCGAAGAGCTCTACCGCCGGCTGATGGCGGATCTGCGGCCCGCGGTCGACCGGCTCGACCTCTCGCCCCGGGTTCAGCATATTCTGGTTCGCCACGGCTATGAGTCGATCGCCGCCGTCGAGCAAACGCCCGACGCGGTCCTGCTCTTGCTTTCCAACATGGAGCAGCGCGACATCCGCGACGTCCGGCGGGCGATCTCGCTCTGGCGCTACCAGACGTGGCAAGAGCAAGGGTTTCCATAGCCGGCGGGCGGTCACGTTCGTTCCGACCCGCCCCCGCGAGGGAGCGTTGGGTTGTATGCTGGTGTCGCGACGCGATCGCGAGCGGCGGACAGGCGCCGCCAGCCGGGTAGGAGGACCAGCATGGCCATTTCGGGAATTCTTTGGATTGTCTTGGTGATTGTCCTCGCTGTTTGGTTGATTGGCTTGGTGACGCGAGTCGCTGGCGGTTTCATCAACCTGCTGCTGATCGTCGCCGTGGCGATCCTCGCCTACAACCTGCTCTCGGGACGCCGAAACCTGTAGGTCAACAAGTTCGTCATTCTCGGTGAGCCCGAGCGAGCCCGCGGCCAGAACGCCGCGGGCTGCCGCTGCATCTGCTCGAGCTGTCCGACCAGCCGTAGCTCGCGGATCACTTGATCCACGTCTCGTTCAGTCCGCCACGGGTAGAGCATAGGCCACGAGATGCTCGCCCAGCTCAATACCGAACTTGCCGTGACCGCCCGCGGCAATAGCCACGAATTGACGGCCATCGACGGCATAGGTCATGGGCGTCGCCTGGCCGCCGGCCGGAAGCTCGACTTGCCAGACAATCTCGCCAGTTTCGATGTCGAAGGCGCGGAAGAAACCGTCGAGCGTGGCCGCGATGAAGACGAGTCCGCTCGCGGTCGTCGTCGGTCCGCCGAGGTTCACCGCGCCCCAATTCACCGCCTCCGGCACCAGGGCGGGATCGATCGAAATCCCAAGTGGAACTTCCCAGGCTAGCGTTCCCGTCGTCAGGTCGACAGCGGCCAACGTGCCCCAAGGTGGCGGCGTATACGGCACCTGGGGATCGGAGGCGACGAAGGCCGAACGTTCCATCCGGTAGGGCGTGCCCAACTGCTGTCCGATCTCGAAGGCGACTTCCTGGCGCTCTTCTTCGCCGGCCTCGTCGTCTCTGGGGACAAGCGTGACGACGGCCGCGAATCGATTCGTCGCCCCCACCAGCAGTCCCCGTGCTGGATCGTAACTGAGACCGCCCCAGTTGAATCCACCGAGGTTGCCGGGCGCCTGGATGGTTCCTTCGAGGCTCGGTGGCGTAAACAGGCCCTCGGATCGGAACGCGCTAATCTGCTCCTGACTGGCCGCCCGCGCCTCTTCCGTCATTCCCCATGCCTCGTCAGGCGCAACCTCCCGCAGGCCGAACAGGGGGAGCTCGGCGGGAAATGGCTGCGTCGGCCAGGACTCCTCGCCCGGTACGGTCGATTGCGGCACCGGCCGCTCCTCGACCTCGAATAGCGCCTCCCCTGTCTCCCGGTGCATCACGAACAGATGTCCCTGTTTGGTCCCGATGGCCACCGCCGGCACCGGCTCGCCATCGCGATCGAGCGAGAACAGGAGCGGTTGCATTGGCACGTCGTAGTCCCAAAGATCGTGATGGACGGTCTGGAAATGCCAGACCGGCTCTCCGGTCGACGCCCTCAGCGCGACAACAGAATTTGCATACAGGTTCTGTCCCAGCCGTTCGCCTCCATAGTAGTCGGGGCTGGGGGACGATGTCGGGACGAACACCAGGTCTCGCTCGAGGTCTACCGACAATGGGGGCCAGGCGTTGGCGCCTCCGGTCTTGTGCGCGACCGGACCGTTCCATGTTTCATAGCCCGGATCGTCCGGCTCGCGCGGGATCGGGTCCCAACTCCAGCGTAGCTCACCGGATCGCACGTCGTAGGCGCGCACGATGCCTCGCTCCAGCTCGACCGCTCGATTGTCGCCAATCGCCGAGCCAACGATCACCAGGTCGGCGGTGACCGCTGGAGGAGAGGTGATGTTGTACTGTCCTGGTTCGACCGTGCCGACGCCTTGCGTCAGATCGACGGTTCCGGCGTCGCCAAAGCCAATCACGGGCAGCCCCGTTTCGGCGTCGAGGGCAAGCAGCCGGCCGTCGATCGTGCCAAGCAAGAGCCGGCGATACCCCGCTTCGCCGAGGGCCTTGACGGGATCGGTCCAGATCGAGACGCCCCGCGAGGTGAGCTCCGAATAGTTCAGGCCGCGATCGATCTTAGGATCGAAAACCCACTGCTCGGTTCCGGTACGGGCATCGAGGGCGATCACGCGGTTGGTCGGCGTCGAAAGGAAGAGGGTGCCGTCAACCATCAACGGCGTCGCCTCAAAGGCGGCTCGCTGGGCCAGATCGGTCCCGTCATAGGTCTCCAGTTCCCCGGTCTGATAGACCCCATGCCGGAGTCAGGCTGCCCACGTTTTCGCGATTGATCTGGGTGAGCCGAGAGTGGCGCATGCCACCCGGATCATTCGCATAGGCCGGCCATTCAGTATCGGCCGGGGAATCAGCCGGCGTCGCATCGGGTTGCTGATGTGCCCGAGCCCGCGGCTCAGGGCGGTTCGCCAAGGCGACCGATGCGGCCGCCAGGCCAACGACGAACGACCGTCGCGTCAACTCGGACGGGTCAGCCAGGTCGGAACGAAGCTGCGGTGCCATGTCTGCGGACAACGTGGATCTCCATGAGTGGGTCGCGCGGTTCAGCCGCGACAATCGCTTGTCCAGTGGAACAAACGACGTCCTCTTAGAGATACAGTGCCGGTCACCTGAAAGCATCGACAGAATGTTGCGTTCAGGTACAACAAATGTCGGAGATCATCCTGAACCGTTGTCGTCCTCGAGTGGGGCAAGTCCCTGCCGAAGGGCGTACAAGGCGGCCTGGGTCCGGCTGGCTAGGTGAAGCTTGCCCAAAATCGCGCTGACATGCGTCCGCACGGTTGGCTCGCTGACGTGAAGCGTGGTCGCGATCGACTGATTGCTCAGCCCACGGGCGACGAGCCGCAGCACGTCGACCTCTCGCGGCGTGAGCCCACCGTCAGCCGACGATCGATCATCCGTTCCCGCCGGGGCACGAAGCTCGCGCAAGACGTCACGCGCGATCTGTGGCGACAGGGACACCTCGTCCCGAAACACCCGTTGGATCGCTTGCACCAGCTCGTCAGGACTCGCGTCTTTCACGAGATAGCCGCGAGCGCCAGCTTTGATCGCCGGCAGCACCCTATCGATACCAGCAAAGCTGGTTAGCACGAGGATCCGAGCTGTTTCGTCGCGGGCGGTGATCCGGCGAATGGCATCGATGCCGTCGCCCCCCGGCATGGCGAGGTCCATGAGCACGACGTCCGGGCTGAGGCGCGCCGTCGCCTCGACCGCGGCCCGGCCATCCGCCGCTTCACCGACGACCTCGATGTCCGACTCCAGATCGAGGAGGGCCGTCAGCGCTTTCCGGACCACCGTGTGGTCGTCGGCAATGAGCACCCGGATCGCCCGTGACGTCATGTTGGCACCTCAACGACCACCCGTGTTCCCGCATCCGCCGCGCTCTCGATCCGCAGTTGACCGCCGATACGGGCGGCCCGCTCCTTCATCCCACGGTGCCCGAAGCCAGTGCCGGATTCCCTGGCATCAAGCGCGAAGCCCACTCCATCGTCGGCAATCGCCAACTGGACCGTGCGGGAGTCGGCACACAACCGTACCGATACACGGTGCGCCCGGGCGTGCTTGAGCACGTTGTTGAGCGCCTCCTGCGCGATGCGGTCCAGCTCGATTTCGACCGCGATCGGCAACCGTTGGTATCCCACTGTATCGAGCTCAGTTTCGAGTCCGGCGCGGGCCTCGACCGCTTCTAGTCGCATCTGGAGCGACGCGGCCAAGCCCTCCTGCTCGAGGAGCGCCGGCCGCAGCTCAAAGACCAGGAGCCGAAGCTCGCCGAGTGCCTGGCGCGCCAGTTCCTTGACCTCGGCGATCTGAGCGCTGGCGAGGTCGGCGCGACCCACGTGCAGGCCGCGGGCGGCGGTTTCCGCCGCCAGAGTTAAGCTGAAGAGATTCTGCGACACCGCGTCGTGGAGGTCCCGGGCCAGCCGTGTCCGCTCGGCGACGATTGCCAACTCGCGCGTCTGGGCGGAGTAGGCTTGCAGTTGGTCGTACGCGAGTTGCAGATCGGCCAGGAGGAGCCGAGTCCGCTCTCGGGCGATCTGCGCTTTCAAGGTCACTTCGGCGTACGAGGCAACAAAGATGTAGGAGCTGGCGTAGAGCAGAATGAACGGCAACGCTGTCGGCCAGCCCAGGATAGAGATGAGCCCGATGGCCGTGGCGCCGATGTACGCAGCGATCCAGCGATATCGACTCGGCCCGGACGACAAGATGAAGACGTGCGCACTCACTGGAATCAACAGGGCCGCGTAGAAATCGGTACCAGGATGCTGCTCGATGAACAGGAGCGCGAGCACCAGAGTGCCTTGAAGCGCGAAATACAGCCGCGGATACCAGCCGAGACGAAGGCTGACCGGCTGAGCGGTGAGAAAGAGGGCAAAGAACACCACCAACGTGGCAACGATCCACCTCGTGAGCGCCGGATCCCGCGAGTCGGTCATCGCCATCGCTCGCAGCAGGATTGAGAGCCAGAATATCGAGCCGATCACCGTAAAGGCGCGCCGCCAGCGCGACCATTCGGGAGAAGTTACGGGAGAAGTTAGGGGAATGGCGGCGTCGAGAAGTGTTACCTCCGGACGCCGGACATCAGGCTCCTCCCCTCCGGGGTGAAACCGCTGGACCGCGTCGGCCGAGTAATCGGCACGGTAGTCGTCCACCACGATATCCCGATGCGATGACGCTGCTGGTTCGCGTCACGCCCCGACCACCAGCAACCGAGTCGTCGGTGCGGCGGCCGGAACATTGCCCTCACGCAATCGTACTACCGATGATGAAAATGAGTAAGGATGGCGCCTAATAGAGACGCCTCGCTGGCGCCCGAGCGCCTAGCGCCGTAACCGGTGGCACGAAGAGCGGCCAGCATCTCGAAGTCAGGCGTCCGGATCGTTCAGGTAGTAGGTCATGCTCTCCATCGCGCCGACGGGGTCGATCTCCCGCACGGTGACGATGGCCGGCACCCGGAGGACGACGGTCGTGTAGTTGAGCAACGCCCGGACGCCGCCGGCGATCATGCGGTCGGCGACATCTTGGGCCGCCTCGGTCCGAACCGCGATGATACCGATCCGGATTCCCGCGGTGGCGACGGTGTCAGTTATGCGATCAAAGGGCTGCACGGTCAGGTCGTTGAACCGCTCACCCGACCGCTCACCGCTGGAATCAAAGATGGCGGCGATGCGGAAAGCGGGCAGAAAGCCCCGATAGTGCGCGATCGCCCGGCCCAGGTTGCCGAATCCAGCCAGCGCCACGTCCCACTGCCGGTCGAGTTGGAGAATGCGGGAGATGGTCTCAGCCAGCAGCTCCGTCGAGTAGCCCTTCCCCTGCTTCCCGAATTTGCCGAAATAGGAGAGATCGCGCCGAATTTGGGCGGCAGTGACGCCGATGTGTCGCGCCAGCTCGTCCGACGACACCGATTCGACGCCCCGCTCCGCCAGCAGGCTCAGCGTGCGGACATAGACCGGCAGGCGTCGGATGACGACATCCGGGATGCCGGCAGCGTCGGCGTGCGGGCCACGATTAGGAACAAGATGACCATTTCGATGCGCCAGTGGCGACGGGCTTGTGCCGGTCTCGGTGTTCGCCCGTGTCGTCGCTAAATTCGGCTCGCCTTCACCTGCCATATCGTTCCATTGTGACGGCGCCGGGGGACCGTTCCCGATATCGTGCCATATTTCACAATTATCCGGCAGCGGCGACCCCGCCGTCAAACCTCCCCGGGATCCTGAATGTCGTTATGTCAATTCATCAACGAACAAGACAATCACCCGCCCCGGCCCTTGCACGCCGACCGTGAGCACGCGCTCGATGTCCGCGGTGCGGCTGGGGCCGGTGACCAGCGTTACGTAGGCGCCGCCGGGTTTCAGGGCCAGAGCGCGAAGCAGTGGCACCGCCTGATCGAGCGACGGCACCAGCCATCCGGCCGGGCAAACGATCACCTGGACCGCCGCCAGCATCCCGATCCCGCGATCGGGCAACGACTCTTCGGCCAGGAGCACCGACCCGGTCTCGGCGACCGCCGCCAGACCGAGGCTGACGCCGAGGCGGGCATCTCGCGTCTGGCCAGGCTCCTCCGGAACCGACCAGGAGAGCTGGCCAGCGCTGAGCGACCGGCTCAGCGCCGGCGCCGCCGCCGCCAGCTCCGCGGCGACCAGCACGTCGCTCGCTTGCACTTCCAACGCGTAGGCCGCGATCGCTCGCGCCAGCCCGTCACTGCCAGCGTGCCGCGCCACGACCACGCCGAGCGCCGCGGCCCGCCGCGTAAACTCCGCCAGCAGCTCCGATTCTCGGTGTTCTTGATCGCTACCCAACGCGGTCGCCCGTGATCTGCATCGCCTCCCTGCCACCAACGGGTCGATTGAATCGCGGGCGGCCGCGGCGACCTACAGCATTGCTCCCAGAATCCAGGGATTGAACTCTTCTTCCCCGACCCCGGCTGCCTCGCTCTTGCTCTTCTCGCCGGAAGCAACCGCCAGAATCCGATCGAATATCACCTGGCCGAGGTCATCCAGGGTCACGCCGTCAAGGACAATGCCCGCGTTGATGTCCATATCCGACTCTTGGGCCGCGTACAACGTCGAGTTCGTGGCGATCTTGATCGACGGCGCCGGTTTGAACCCGAAGCAGGAGCCGCGGCCGGTCGTGAAGACCACGACGTTGCAGCCGCCGGCGACCTGGCCGGTGACCGAGACCGGATCGTAGCCGGGGGTGTCCATATGAACGAAGCCCTTCCCGGTAATCCGCTCCGCGTAGCCGACGACCTGGTTCATCGGCGTGTTCCCGGCCTTGGCGATGGCACCCAGCGACTTCTCGTAGATCGTGGTGAGGCCGCCCAGCTTGTTCCCTGGAGCCGGGTTGTTATCGATGCTGGCGCCGAACATCGCCGTGTAGCTTTCCCACCAATGGATCTTCTCGATTAGCTTCTCGCCGACCGCTTGCTCCGCCGCCCGTCGGGTCAGCAAATGCTCGCCCCCGTAGACCTCGGTCGTTTCGCCGAGGACGATGGTGCCGCCCTGACGCACGATCTCGTCGCCCGCCTTGCCGAGCCCAGGGTTCGCGGTGACGCCGGACCAGCCGTCGGAGCCGCCGCATTGCAGCGCCACCACCAACTCGGAGGCCGGCACTTCTTCCCGCCGCGACTGGTTGGCGATCGGCAGCAGCTCCTTGACCGCCTGGATGCCGGCCTCGATCGTTTTCAGAAGGCCGCCGTCTTGCTGGATGGTCAGCACGGTTGGTTGGTGCCCGTTGCCGAGCCCGGTGTTCGCGATCAAATCCGTCGGCTGGTTGACCTCACAGCCCAGGCTCAAGATGACGTAGGCGCCGATATTCGGATGATCGACAATGCCGGCCATCGTCCGCTGCAACACGCCGAGATCGGACGATCCGTAATGGGAGCCGCAGCCGCCTTTGGTCGGGAACGGGATGACCTCGTCCACGTTCGGGTATTGCGCCATCAGCTCGGGATGGCCGCGGAAATACTCGGCCACCCGGCGCGTGGCCGTGGAGGAGCAGTTGACCGAGGCCAGGATGGCGACATAGTTTCGGGTGCCGACCCGGCCGTCCTTTCGCCGGTAGCCCATGAAGGTTCGCCGCTCGGCCTCGGGCACGAACTCAACCGGCTGGTATTCAGTGCAGTAGGCGTAGTCAAGTTCAAGCCCGTCGCCGACCGAGAGGTTGTGGCTGTGGACATGCGCCCCGACCTTAATGTCCTGGGTGGCGAAGCCAATGATCTGCCCGTAGCGCCGGATCTCGTCACCCTTCGCCACGTCCCGCAAGGCGACCTTGTGGCCGGGCGGGATCATTTGCGTCACCCGGATCTCAACGTCATCAGTTTGCAGCCGGGTCCTCGGCAACAGCGGTTGCTTCGCGATCGCCACCGCATCAATGGGGTTGAGAATGATCGCCACCTCGTTCAGCGCGACCGGCTCGGCCGGCGCCCGTCCCAACAGCATCATGCCGCCGCTCGGTTTCGAAGTCGGGGTGCTTGCCATCATGTTCCTCCACTGCCAATGCCGGGCGGGCGGCCATCCCAATCGCCGGTTCGCTGACGAGCGCCTGTCCGCGAGATAATACGCTAGTTGGCGCCAGGCTCGACTGGTAATGGCGCCTCGACCCTGATCCCGAATGTCTCGGATGATTGGCCGGCGCCGTCCCGCGCGATCTCATCGGCAAGGGCCGCGGCCTCGGCGAGAACCACGTCGAGCGGAAGTCCCCGCCCTGCCGCCCATGCCGCCGGCCATCCGGAGCGCAATCCGGCCAGATCGAGCGGACCCGGGTGCCACCAATCACTGGCGGAGCGGGGGATCCCGACCGTGTCCCGTAGTACCTCGCCGGCCCCACCCAGCCGGGCGGCCCGGTCCGGCTGCCCGTGGGCCAGCGCCACGCCCGCCAAGTCCTCCAGATGTCCGGGCATGGCCGGCTTGACGCCGGCATCGACGACCAGGCGGAGTGCCTCAACGAACCGCGTCACGGCGGTGACGAGGTCGTCCTCCATGTGCGCGATCCGGCCCAGAACACCGAGGGCAAACGGATGGCCCCAGGCGTCGTTCATGACGCGGTGCAGCGCCAACCCCTCTTCGGCGGCGGCGCGCGCGTCCTCGGTAGCGCCGTATCGGACCAAGACCTCCGCCATGTAGTTCAACACCCAGCCCGTGTGCCAACGGTCGCCGGCCGTCCGAAACCAGGCCAAGCTTTCCGCGAAGTGTGACCGCGCTCGCTCAACGTCCCCCTGTTGACCGGCGGCCATGGCAAGACTGAGCGAGGCTATCGCGGCCCCTTGGTGATCGCCAACCGCGCGGTAGAGCTCACGGCTTTCCGCGCAGAGCAGTAGTGTCCGCTCGGCGTCGCCACGATCGCGGGCGATGACGCCGAGATTGTTCAGCGATGAGGCGATCCCTCGCCGGTCTCCCAACTGGCGCCTCAACTCTAAGCCGCGCTCATGGTACGCGGCCGCCCGTCCGTGATCGGCCTGATCGCGAGCCAGGTTGCCGGCCGCGTTCAGGGCATTTGCCCGCAACACCGGCGGCAGCCCCTCGCTTCTGGCCAGGGCGCCGGCCAGCCACCTACTCCCCTCACCGACGTGCCAGCGCACCTCCCAATACCGCCACAACGCCGCCGCCAATCGCAAGCCGACCTCGGCTCCGGCTGCCGCCTGCTCACTCCAGGTGAGCGCCGCTCGCAGATTGTCATGCTCCCGGTCCAACCGCTCCAACCAGACGATCTGCTCGGAGCGGCCCTCGAGCTCGAGCGCCGCCTGTTCGGCGAACCCAAGGTAGAACGCGGCATGCCGCCGTTGGGCTTCCTCCGCCTCGCCGCTCTCTGCCAGCTGACCCCGCGCGTACTGCCGGATCGGCTCGAGGAGCCCGTAGCGCGTCCCGTGCTCGTCGTGCGTCGCGGTCACCAGGGACTGCTCAACCAGGGCGCCGAGACGGCTGAAGACTTCGCCGGCGCTGTCCGCTCCCCCCGGCCCGACCGCTTCCGCCGCCTCCAGCGTGAACCCGCCGGCGAACACCGCCAGCCGCCGCAGCAATCCCCGTTCCGGCTCGGCCAGCAAATCGTAGCTCCAGTCCAGCGTCGCCCGCAGGGTCCGCTGCCGCGCCGGCAAGTCCTGGGCGCCGCCGCTTTGCAACGCCTGGTCCAGCCGCGCCAACAGCTCGGTTGGTCCCAAGAAGCGCACCCGGGCGGCGGCGAGCTCCAAGGCCAGCGGCAGCCCGCCGAGCCGCCAGCAGATCGCCGCCACCGCCGCCGCGTTGTGATTCGTCAGTTGGAACGACGGGCTCGCCGACCGGGCCCGCTCCACGAAGAGCGCCACCGCGTCGGTGGCGACCAGGTCTGGCAGCCCTTCCCACCGCGTTGGCCGGGGCACCGACAGCGGAGGGACGGGGTATTCCTGCTCGCCACTGAGGCGCAGGATGGTCCGGCTGGTGACGAGCACGACGAGCGCGGGACAGGTGGCAAGGAGCCCGGCGACCTGGGACGCGGCCCCGACGACGTGCTCGAAGTTGTCGAGGACGAGCAGACGACGTTGCTCGCCCAGGACTTGGGCCAGTCGTTCCACGAGTGACACGCCGTGCATCTCCGAGACGCCGATGGCATCGGCGATGGTCGGCAGCACCAGGTCAGGATTGCCCAGGCTGGCCAGCGGGACAAAGACGACCCCATCGGGGTACGCCGCCTCGAGTTGTGACAGGAGCTCCAAGGCGAGCCGGGTCTTGCCGACGCCGCCGGGGCCGGTCAGCGTGACCAAGCGCGCCTGCCCGGCGGTCAACAATTGCCGCAGCTCCGCCAGCTCCTGATGCCGTCCCACGAGCCGGGTGAGCGGCACCGGCAACCGCGCCACGCGAGCTTCGGCCCTGGGCGAAGGTGGTCCCGACGGGCGCTTTGTGGCCACCGCCCGGAGCGCGGTCGCCTCCCCCGCCGACAGGCTAAGTGCCGCCGCCAGCGCCCGCACGGTCCGCGGATGGGGATGCCGCCGGTGGCCGCGCTCGAGGGCGCCGATGGCATCGCGGCTCAGGCCGGCCCGCTCGGCCAGCTCCTCCTGGGTGATCCCCGCCGCTTCCCGCAGCCGCCGCAATTGGTCCCCAAATGGGGACGCCCGCTCCTCGGCCATGCCTCTTCGCCCCTCGCCACCGACGCGGCACGCAATGTCATTCGTAGCAGAGCGTACCACGCGGCCCTCGCCCCGGCGCGGACGTCATGCGGACAACCGGATTGTCCGCATCACTGTCCGCGCGGTGTCGCTGTCGGGCGTTCGTGCCGGCGTCCAGACTGAGATACACGGGGCGGCCACCCTTGGCCGCTCCCGAGAAGACCAGTTCGGCTCGTTTCGCTCGCGGCCGCGATGACCAGCGCGCACTGTAGCGGAGGTTGCCAGTGGATATTCAACGGATGTAGGACCCGATCGCCATGACCGGCTGACCTCCGCCCGGTGCATCAAAGCCTCGACTCCGAACCGCGAATGCGGCGCCCTCAGCACCGCCAACTTGCTCGAAGTCAACGATGAAAGGAACGTCTCATGTCTGTCGCCACATTGTCATCCGCCTCCACCAGCACCCTCGCTTTCACCGGTGACCAGTTGGATACGCTTCGCTCGCGGCTGGTCGGACCGCTGCTCACGACCGACAGCCCGGTATTCGACGAGGCACGCCGAACCCTTTCCATCCATGTGGTCCGTCGCCCGCTGGCGATCGTGCGAGCGGCCGGCGACTGGGATGTCGCGGCGGCGGTCAGTTTCGCTCGCGACCACGCCTTACCGCTTGCGGTCCGTAGCGGCGGCCACAGCCTAGCGCACCATAGCGTGATCGATGGCGCCCTCGTCGTCGACCTCTCGGCCATGAAGCGCGTCAGTATCGACCCCCAAGCCCGAGTGGCGCGAGTGCAAGCCGGCGCCACCTCCGGTGATCTCGCCGGCCCAGCGAATGAGCACGGCCTGGCGCTCTCCACCGGGGATACCCACTCGGTGGGGATGGGCGGCCTGACGACCGGCGGCGGCGTCGGGTTCATGGTCCGCAAGTACGGGCTCGCCATCGACAACCTCCTCTCGGCCCGGGTCGTCACGGCCAATGGTGACCTTGTCACCGCCAGCGCGGATGCGCACCCGGACCTCTTCTGGGCGATCCGGGGCGGCGGCGGCAATTTCGGCATCATCACCGAGTTCACGTATCGCCTAGCGCCGGTCGGCCAAATCTTGGGCGGCGAGTTGATCCTGCCCGCCAGCCGCGAGGTCATCCGCGGCTACCTCGACTACACGGCCACGGCGCCCGACGACCTGACCACGATCGCGAATCTGATGCACGCGCCGCCAGCACCGCACGTGCCCGAGGACCGCGTCGGCGTGCTGGTGCTGTCGATTCTGGTCAGCTGGACGGGCAGCATCGCGGACGGCGAGCGAGCCCTTGCCCCACTGCGGGCGCTGGCGACACCGGTCGCCGATGCCGTGAGCCCGATCCCATATCCGACCATCTATCGGTTCACGGACCACCAGGCCGCGCCGCACGCGGCGTCGATCCGGATGATGTTCGCCGACGATCTGAGTGACGCAACGATCGACGCCGCGCTGGCCGCCATGGAAACAGCTTCGTCGCCGTACAGCATCTTCCAATTTCGCGGCCTCGGTGGCGCGATGGCGCGCGTCGGCAACGACGCCACCGCCTTCGCTCACCGCGACCGGCGCTACTTCGTGGCAGCCATCGCGATCTGGCTCGATGCCGCCGACGACGCGGCCAGACACGAGACATGGACCGGGGCGCTCTGGCAGGCAATCCGGCACGAGGGTCAGGGCGTCTACGTCAACTTCCTCGAGAACGAGGGCGCGGACCGCATCCGCGAGGCGTATCCGGGCGCCACCTTCGATCGTCTCGTGGAAGTCAAGCGGCGGTACGACCCGGAGAACCTGTTCCGCTTCAACCAGAACATCCCGCCGCGGGCGTGACGCGGCACCTGCCAGCGATCCGAGGGTTTCGGGTCGCTGGTCGGGGCCACCGATGACCGGGGAACAGAACGAGGAGCGAGCAAGGAACGAACATGCACAGCCAGGATTCTTCGCCACCGTCACCGAGCCCGCGCGCATCCCGGCGCGCGCTGCTGCGCCAAGCCGGAATCGGAAGCTTGGCCGCCGGGCTGCTCGCCATCGCCGGATCGCAAATCTCGACCGTCAAGCAGCTAGCCCAAGCGGCCAGGGGTCTGGACGCTAGATTCGACGAGGCGCCCCGGCGGCATGAATTTGAACTTACGGCTCAAGAGTTTGACTGGGAAGTCTCCCCTGGCACGGTCGTGCGCGCCTGGGGCTATAACGGCCAGGTCCCCGGCCCCGAGCTCCGAGTCCGCGAAGGCGACGAGGTCCGGATCCGGTTGCGGAACGAGTTGTCGGTGCCGACCACGATCCACTGGCACGGGATCAACCTCCGGCCGGAGATGGACGGCGTGGCCGGGCTCAACCAGGCGGCGGTCGATCCCGGCGCCGAGTTCAGCTACGAGTTCACGGCCACGCCGGCCGGCAGCCGGTGGTACCACTCCCACACCGACCCGGCCCTGCAAATGGCGATGGGCCTGTATGGGCTGCTGATCGTCGAGCCCCGGCAGCCAATCCGGACCCACGATCGCGAGTACACCTACATCCTCGGCGAGTGGGACCTGGAACTGACGCCGGAGGTCGCCGCCGGCCGGGCCCCGCGCGGGCCGCGTGACCAGATGCTGCGCGGCGGCGAGCTGGGCGCCGATCTCTTCCTGATGAACGGGCGAACCCACGACCTGATCCCGCCGATGGTGGTCACCGAGGGCGAGCGCGTCCTGATCCGGCTGATCAACGCCGGTCACCTGCCGCACACGTTCCATACGCACGGCCATTCGTTCCGGATCATCGCCACCGATGGCAACCCCGTGCCGGCCGGCATGGAGTGGACCAAGGACACGCTGCTGATCGGGCCGGCCGAACGCTACGACCTGGAGCTCGTCTGCGACAACCCGGGCGTCTGGATGGTGCATTGCCATATGGAACACCACATGGCGAACGGGATGATGACCGTCCTGCAGTACGAAGGACATCTGCCGACCGGTCCGGCGGCGGTCTTCGGCTCGCCCGCGGCGGCAAGCCATCACGAGCACCCGACATCGGGTACCCCCACGGGGCAACCGCCGATCACACCGAACGCTCCGGCCGCGTCCGGGGCCGTCGTCATCAATCTGGTTGACGATCGCATCGATCCGCCGGTGGTCACCGTGCCGCGCGACACGACCGTCACCTGGATCAACCGGGGCGCGGATTGGCATAGTTTGGCCGCCTTTGACGGCAGCTTCGAGTCAGACCGGATCGCGCCGGGCGAGACGTTCGCGCATCGTTTCACGCAACCTGGCAGCGTCCAGTACATCTGCAAGCACCACGCCCTCCAGGGAATGATGGGTCGGATCGATGTGACGTAGCTCACACATCAGACCGAGAAAGGAGGTGACGCGCGCCACGAGCGCGCGGGCAGACCACGCGGACGAGAACAACCCGTGATGAACGATCGCGCCAATGTCTAGAGCGACACCTGACCAGCAAGCACGACACACAAAGGAGCACCACCGTGAATGCATACGTTCGACCATTCAATCGAGCTCAGACCAAGCCCAGAATGGACGTGAGCACGATCCGACCGATCACCCGGCGCCACGTCCTGCGCCTGGCCGGCGGCATGGGCCTCGCGGTCGCCGGCGGCGGCGCCGTGTTTGCCGCCGCCGGCGGTGCCGGCTCCACCCGTGCTCACGCCGTCCACCAGGCCGCCACCCCGGAGGCAGCGACGATGCCGCCGCTTGGCGAGCACGCGGACGGCACCCGGACCTGGCACGTCAAGGTCGGCGGCATGGACATGGAACATCTGATCGATGTCCAGGCCTTTTTGCCGACGGAGGTCACGATCAACGCCGGCGACGCCATCTGGTTCGAGTTCAGCGACATGCCCGGCTTCCACACCGTCACCTTCACCTCCGGTGAGGAGCCGCCGCCGCTGGCCTATCCGGATCCCGACGCGGCGACGCCGACGGACGAGCCGCCGACCCTCATCTTCAACCCGGACCTGCTCTTCCCCGTCGGCGGTGATACCTATGACGGGACCGACCTGGTCAACTCGGGCGCCGACATCCTGCGCGACGCGACGGCGCCGCCCTTTGTCCTCGCCTTGACCGAGCCAGGGACATACGAGTATCTCTGTGTCGTCCACGCCATGGTGATGAAAGGCACGGTGATCGTGCAGGAGGCCGGGGCGGAGCTGCCGCACGACCAGGCCGCCTATGATCGGATGGCCGAAGAACAGTTCGCCGCTTTGGTCGAGGAAGGGCTCGCCGCCGCGGCGGAATTCGCCGAGCCAGCGGCGACGGAGCGGGCGGATGGCACAACGTTGTGGGACGTGGCGGCCGGGGTTGGCGCCGACCAAGCCAGGGTCTTCCGGATGCTGCCCGACGTGATCGAGATCAGCGTCGGAGATACGATCCGCTGGGTGAACCATTCGCCCGGGGAGCCCCACACGGTCACCTTCCTCGGCGGTGAGGAGCCGCCGCAAGACCTCATGGTCGAACCGCAACCAGACGGGCCGCCGAAGTTCGTGCAAAACAACCTGACCCTGCTGCCGCAAGGGGGCGACGTCTTCAGCGGAAGCGGATACCACAATTCCGGCTTCATGGGTCCAGAGTTCGTCGGCATCGAATCCTACGAGCTGACGTTCGTCACGCCAGGCGAGTTCGATTACCTCAGCATCCTGCATGGGAGACCGGATGGGACCGGCATGGCCGCCAAGGTGATCGTTTCCGGAGATTCGTAAGGGCCAGACCGGCCATCGTTCGCCGGGTAACCGGTAGTCGAACCGCAACTGGGAACGGAGCGACTGGCGAATGCCAGTCGCTCCGTTCCAGTAGGACCGCGCCAGCCGCCGTGGTCAACCGGAGACCAGGAGCAGGTTGGAGTAGGGGATCGTGTCGGCGGTCCGCACCGTGCCGCAGCTGTCCCGCGCCAGCCGCTTCAACTCCAGGTGCGAAACCGCTTCGTACGGCACCTCCGGCAGCGCCTGGCGCAGCGCCTGGAAAAACTCGTGACTGAACTCGATCATCTCCGAGGCAATCACGACCCGGTCGATCGACCATTCGGCGTGGACGGCACGCACCACATCGAGCACGGTCGGAATGTTGTCCACCAACGCCAGATCGATCCGCTCCGGCCCCGTTGGGATCGGGAACCCCTGGTCGCAGATCGTGAAATAGTCCGTGTGGCCCAGGCTCGACAGGAGATGACCGAGCGCGGGATGCAGGATGCCGCCGCGTCGCACGTTTACGCCTCCGTTCCGGGCTGATTGGCGGTCGCGGCGACGAACCGTTGCCGGTGGTCGAGGGTGACACGCTGCCGCAGGTCAGCCACGGGACGCTTGAAATACGAGACGAGGAGCGGTCCTCGCGCCGCGACGCTGACCAACTCCCACCCGTCGGCCCCGAGCTCGTTCAGCCGTTCCTCAGCGGGCTCTTCTTCGACCAGATATTCCCAGGCAATGCTTGTCGCCATGCGCGTCAATCTCCGAGCCGATCCGAACGTCAAACGATCACGCGGTTTCGCGCCGTCGCAGCCGGTCGATCAGGACCGCCAGCACGACCACCGCGCCAATCACCATCTGCTGATAGAACGAAGGAACGTGCAGCAACGTCAGCCCGTTCCGGATGACGGCCATCAGCAGCGCTCCGATTAAGGTGCCGACAATCGACCCTTCACCGCCAAACAAGGAGGTGCCCCCAATCACGACGGCAGCGATCGCGTTCAGTTCCTCCCCGGTCGCCACCGTTGGCTGGGTCGAGTTCAGCCGCGAGCTCCACATCACGGCGGCCACGCCGGCGGTCACGCCCATCAGGCCGTACACGCCCAGCTTGTAGCGATTGATCTGGACGCCGGAAAAGCGAGTCGCCTGCTCGTTGCCACCGATGGCGTAGGTGTAGAGCCCGAGCCGGGTGTACCGCAAGATCAGCCAACCGGCAACGAACACCACCAGGGTGATGATGACCGGCGCCGGGATGCCGCCCAGGTCGCCGGTGCCCCACATCGAAAAGCTCGGTTGGAGTGACGTGAGGTCGAATATCGGTTTGCCATCAGTCAGTTGGAGGGCAGCGCCACGAAAGATCTGCATCGTGCCCAGGGTAACAATAAACGGCGGGATCCGCCCCAAGGTCACGATCGCGCCGTTGATCAGCCCGAGTAAACCCCCGACGACGACCATGACCAGGACCGCCGGCCACATCGGCCAGCCAAACTCCCACATCAGCAGACCGCCGCAGACCGACGACAAGGCAACCATCGACCCCACCGAGAGGTCGATGCCGCCGGTCAGGATCACGAACGTCATCCCGGTGGCCAGGATCGCCGTCAGCGACGCCTGGCGGGCCACGTTGAGCAAATTCTGGGGACTCATGAAGACCGGCTCGGCCCACCAGAGTAACAAGGAGAGGATGATGAGGCTCGCCAGCGGCCCGATCACCTGCCAGACATTGCCAAAGGTGATTCGCCTCAGGTCCAGGCCCAAGGCCTGGCTCGCCGCGTTGCTCACGCCACGTCCTCGATCCGCTCCTGGATGGAGCCGGCCGCCGCGTACTCCATGATCCGCTCTTGGGTGGCCTCCGGCCCCGCCAGCTCGGCCACGATCCGGCCGCCCCGCATCACCAGAATGCGATCGCTCATGCCCAGCACCTCCGGTAGCTCCGAGGAGATCATGATGATCGCCGCGCCCCGTTCCAGGAGATCGTTCATCAGCCGGTAGACCTCGACTTTGGCGCCGACATCGATGCCGCGCGTCGGCTCATCAAAGATGAAGATGTCGGCTTCCGTCAGCAGCCACTTCGAGAGCACCACCTTTTGCTGGTTTCCGCCCGAAAGCAGCCGAGCCTGCTGCCCAACCGACGGCGTCCGAATCCGCAGCGCATCCACGAAGCGGCGGGCAACGTTCGCCCGCTTCGCTGGCGGCACCAAACCCCCGGCCGCGTTCATCTGTCCCGGCGCCGCTAAGACCACGTTGTCGGCGACCGACATCAGCAGCACCAGGCCCTGCGCCTTGCGATCCTCGGGCAACAAGGCCAGCCCCTGCCGGACCGCGGCCCGCGGGCTGGCGACCCGGACCGGGAGGCCGTTGATCGTGACCTCACCGCTGTCAATCGCATCAATCCCAAAGATCGCCCGCGCCACCTCGGTCCGCCCCGCTCCGACCAATCCGGCGAGGCCGACAATCTCTCCCCGGCGCACGTCAAACGTTATGTCATGCAGCACACCGGTCCGGTTGAGCCGCGTGACCCCGAGCGCGACCTCGCCAGGCGCCGACCGCCGCTCCGGGAACTGTTGGGTCAACTCGCGCCCGACCATCATCCGGATGATCGCTTGCTGGTTGGTTGCGGCCAGCGGCACCGTGTCGACCAGGCGGCCGTCGCGCAGCACGGTCACGCGATCACCGATCCGGAATGCCTCTTCCAAGTGATGCGAGATGAAGATGATGGCGGTCCCGCGCTCCCGGAGCTGGTCCACGATGGTGAACAGTTGATCCGCTTCCTCGGCGGTAATAGCGGCGGTCGGCTCGTCCAGGATCAGCACCCGCGCGTTCGCGATGAGCGCTTTGGCGATCTCCACGGTCTGCTGCAAGGCAATTCCCAGGGTGCGGACCTTGCGCCGCGGATCGAGCGGCAGCCCCAGCGCCGCCAGCGGCTCCCGCGCCGACCGGTAGAGCGACCGGTAGTCGATGATCCCCGGCGCCAGCATCGGCTCGCGGCCGAGCAAGATATTGCGGCCAATGTCGAGCTCCGGCACCAGGTTCAGCTCCTGATGCACGGTGCTAATCCCCATCCGTTGCGCCGCGTACGGGCTGGGGATCACGACCGGTTGCCCGTCGTACAGGATCTCGCCGCTGTCCGGCTGATAGATGCCGGACAGCAGTTTCACCAGGGTCGATTTTCCCGCCCCGTTCTCGCCGACGAGCACATGAACCTCGCCCCGGCGCAAGTCGAAGCTCACGTCGTCGAGGGCGACGACGCCGGGGAACCGCTTGCCGACGCCCCGCGGGGCCAGCACCGGCTCGTCGTCTCGGGCGGGCGAAGCCAGGTCCGCCACCGGCCGGTTAGCTGACCATCTCGAGGAAGACATCGACGTTCTCGGCGGTGACCACTGCCGTACCGGTATCGACCAGTGCCTCGACCTCTTCCCCGTTCAGGTGGAGCACCATCAGGTCCACCCCGTACGTGCCCATCCGTTCCGGGAACTGGGCGATGTCGGCGGCCATATCGCCCGCCTGCACCGCCTCGAAGGCCGACGGGTTACCGTCGAAGCCGACGATCACGATGTCGTCCCGGCCGGCGGCCTTGACCGCCTGCACCGCGCCCAACGCTGCCGGGTCGTTCGCGCCAAAGATGGCCGCCAGGTCGGGATCGGAGGTCAGTACGTTCTCGGTGATCGAAAGTCCCAACTCCTGCGTCCAGTTCGCGCTCTGATCGATGACCTGGATCTCGGGAAAGCCATCCAGCACCCGGTGCAGCCCTTCGTTCCGGGCCTGGGCGGTCTGATTCCCCATTTCGCCCTGGAGGTTGAGCACCTTGCCCGCCTCGCCGATCGCCTCGGCGATGAAGGCCCCGGCCGCGGCGGAGGCTTCCACGTTGTCCGTCTGGGCCAGGCTGACCAGCTCGCCGCCGGCCGGGGCGGTATCGACCGCGATCACCGGGATCCCGGCATTGTTCGCCGCTTCCACCCCCGGCACCACGCCGGCGGCGTTGATCGTGCCAAGGATGATGCCGTCAACCGCGGCCGCCACCGCCGCCTCCATCTGGGCCACCTGATCGGCGACCTCGTTCGAGCCGAGCGCGTAGACCTCGACGGTGACTCCATCGGCTTCGGCCCGCGCCTCGACCGCGCCCTGCAACCGCTGCCAAAACTCGTTGTTCGGATAGGGCTGGAAGAAAGCCAGCGTGTACGGTGAGCTCGCGGTCACCGGTCCAAACCGGTCGAGATCGAGCAAATCCTCGCCGGCGGTAGGCGTGGCATCCTGCGCCGCCACCCCTGCCCACCGTAGCGCGGGCGCCGTCGCCAGTCCCGCCGAGATCGTGAGAAACGTTCGCCGGTGCATCATCGTTGACCTCCGTTCGCTTATCATCGCCGGCCGATTGCCGTGAATCCAACCGCGTTCGCTGACTATCGAGACGAGGGAAACGCCCACCGCGGGCCATTCCCCTGTCCCCATCAAGCGCATCGCCCGCCGGCGTCGCTCCGCGCCCGTCTCAATCCATCCATGCCGCCGATTGCACGGCACTCTAGTCAGGATGTCGCGCGCTGTCAACAGCCATTCAAGCGTGACGACGTACGCCGTCGCGTGGCGATCCAGTTCGGTATGCTTGCGTCAAATGTGGCCTGATCGGACGCGACCACGGGAGGGAAACCAATGAAGCTCGCCAAGCGGATGAGCCGGCTCGGCACGGAGACCGCGTTCGAGGTGCTGGTCCGGGCCCGGGCGCTGGAGGCCCAGGGCAAGGACATCATTCACCTCGAGGTCGGCGAGCCCGATTTCGACACCCCGGCCAATGTCGTCGAAGCCGGGGCGACCGCCTTGCGCGAGGGCTGGACCAACTACGGGCCGTCGGCGGGCCAGCCCGAGCTGCGACAGGTCATCGCCGACTACATCAATCGGTCGCGCGGCACCGATTACGGCCCAGAAAACGTCGTCGTCACGCCTGGCGGCAAGCCGATCATGTTCTTCGCCATCCTGGCGTTGCTTGAGTCTGGTGACGATGCAATCTACCCCGATCCGGGGTTCCCGATCTATCGCAGCATGATCGACTTCGTCGGCGCCCGCGCCATTCCCAGCCCGTTGCGTGAGGAAAACGACTTCCGGCTCGATGTCGACGAGCTGGCAACCCTGATCACGCCGCAAACGAGGCTGCTCATCATCAATAGCCCGGCCAACCCGACCGGCGGCGTCCTCGAACGCTCGGACATCGAGCGCATCGCCCAACTCGCGGTCGAGCACGACCTGATCGTCCTGGCGGACGAGATCTACAGCGAAATCCTGTTCGAGGGCGAGCATGTCTCGGTCGCCACCTTCCCCGGCATGAAGGAGCGCACGATCATCCTCGATGGCTTCTCCAAGACCTATTCGATGACCGGCTGGCGGCTCGGCTACGGCGTGATGCCGGTGGAGCTGGCGGAGTTGGTCTCGAAGCTGATGGTCAATAGCGTCTCCTGCACCTCCTCCGCCGTCCAGCGAGCCGGGATCGAAGCGCTCATCGGACCCCAAGACGCGGTGCGCGAGATGGTGGCCGCCTTCGAGCGCCGCCGCGATCTGATCGTCGCCGGCCTGAACGCGATCCCCGGCATCTCTTGCCGGACGCCGAAAGGCGCCTTCTACGTCTTCCCCAACATCTCCGGCACCGGGATGCCCAGCAAAGCCTTCGCCGATCTGCTACTCACCGAGTATGGCGTTGCCGCCCTCTCCGGCACCGCCTTTGGCGTCCACGGCGAAGGGTATCTGCGCCTCTCCTACGCCAATTCGGAAGAGAACCTGCGCAAGGCGCTGGATCGCATCGAAACGGCCGCGCGGAACGTCGGCGGTGAGGAAGTTCGCGCATGACCGGCAGCGATATTCGCGTTGCGACCTTTGATTGCTACGGCACGCTGATCGACTGGGAAGGCGGTGTCGCCGGCTTTCTCGCCAACCTCTGCTTGAGATATGACGACCCGAGGCCCGAGCCAGGGCGCGTGCTGCGCGAACGGTGGGAAGCGATTCAATTCGAGATCATCCAGGGAGCGTATCAGCCGTACAAGGCAATTTTGGCGGAGAGCCTGCGGGCCTGGGTCGCGGAACGTGGCCTGCCTTGGGACGAGGCCGACGGCGAGGCGCTGGCGCGATCAATGCGATCGTGGCAGCCGTTTCCCGATACCCGGCCAGCCCTGACCCAAGTCCTAGCGGCGGGCGTCCGGCTCGTCATCCTCTCCAATACCGACCGCGACATCATCACCCACTCGCTACGCCAGCTCGAGGTGCCCTTCGACGACGTCATCACGGCCGAGGAGTGTGGGAGCTACAAGCCGGACGAGCGCAACTTTGCCAGGCTCGTGGACCGGGTCGGCTTGCCGCCAGAGCAAATCCTGCACGTCGCGGCCGGCTATGGCTACGATATCCAGCCAGCGAGTCAACTTGGCTTTCGCACCGCTTGGATCAATCGTCACGTCGAGCCCGTGCCCGGAACCGCAACGCCGGATCATCAATGGCGTGAACTCTGGGGTCTGGCCGAGCTCACCGGCGGTCCCGGTCCCAGCATCTAATTTCGACGTACCGGCCACTTACCGCCGGACCATGGTTTCCGTCGCCCGGTAGGTGGCCGAGACGCTGGCGCCGGTGTGGATGCGCTGGATCGTCTCGCCCAGGAGCGGCGCCACCGAGAGGACGGTCAGCTTGTCGAATCGCTTCTCCAGGGGCAGGGCAATGCTGTTGGTGACGACTAGCTCCCGGATCCGGCTGTCTCGCAGCCGCTCGACGGCGGGACCGGAGAAGACGGGGTGGATCGCCGTGGCGTACACCTCGGTGGCGCCGCTGGCCAAGCAGACCTCGGCCGCTTGGGTGATCGAGCCGGCGGTGTCGATCTCGTCATCGACGATCACCACGGGCCGGCCCGCCACCGAACCAATCAGGTTCAGCACCTCGCTGTGGTCTCGATTCCCTGATCTCCGCTTCTCGATCACCGCCAGGGAAGCATTGAGGATTTCGGCAAAGTTGCGGGCGCGTTTGGTATTGCCCAAATCGGGCGAGACGACCACCGGATCAGCCAATCGCCGCTCGACAAAGTAATCGGCGGTGAGCGACATCGCGCTCATCTCATCGACCGGCACATCGAAGAAGCCCTGAATCTGCCCGGCGTGGAGGTCGAGCGTGAGCACCCGGTCGGCGCCGGCATAGCCGACCAGCTTGGCCACCAACCGGGCGGTGATCGGCACCCGCGGCTGATCCTTCTTGTCGGTCCGGCCGTAGCCAAAATACGGGATCACCGCCGTCACCCGGCCGGCCGAGGCGCGCTTGATCGTGTCGACCATGATGAGCAGTTCCATGATCGCGTCGTTGATTGGATCGGCAAAGGACTGGACGACGAAGACATCGTTCTCGCGCACGCTCTCCATGATCCGGACGAAGGTATTGTCGTTCGAGAATTTGAACACCTCGGCCCGGCCCATCGGGATGCCGATGTAGCCGCAGATGTCGTCCGCCAGCTCGCGGTTGGCGTTACCCGAGAACACGGTCAATTGGTCGTACAGTCCGGCCACTCGCTCCCTCTTTCATGCTCCGTCGCGCCACCGCCTCGACCGGCCGGTTGTAGCACACCGGGCACCGCCAATGCTTGACCTACGCGGGCGCCAGCGGCGGCTCCTCCGTCGCCAGCAACGTCAGGGCGGCGGCGGCGGCTACTTGCTCGGCCTCGCGCTTGCTGGCGCCGGTGCCGAGGCCGAGCATCCGGTCCTCCATCGTGACTTCGACGGTAAATTCGCGAGCGTGATCCGGCCCTGCGCTAACCACCACCCGGTAGTTCGGCGCGGTCTTGAACCGCTCGTGCATGATCTCCTGGAGGCGCCCCTTCGGGTTTTCGACCCCATCCGCCGCCGCGATGACCTCAAGCGCGTCGCGGGCCAAGAAGCGACCAAGGAAGCGGCGGGCGGCCCGCGGTCCCCGGTCGAGCGCGATCGCGCCCAGGAGCGCCTCGAATGCCCCCGCCAGCATGCGGTCCCGGCTGGTGCCGCCTGGTTGCTCATTTGGGCCAAGGTAGAGATACGAGCCGAGGTCGATCTCGCGCGCCCAACGGACCAGGGTCTCCGCCCGGATCAGGGCGACTCGCCGCTTAGTCAGCGTCCCCTCGTCGGCCAGGGGATCCAGGGCATAGAGATATTCGGCGACGATGGCGCCCAGCACCGCGTCGCCCAGGAATTCGAGACGCTCGTTTGTTTGGGCCGCCGCCAGGACGGGATCACCGCCAAGGGCAAGGAGGTCATGCACCAAGGAGCGATGGGTCAATGCCAGCCGCAGCAGCTCGGGATCCTTGAAGCGGAGCCGGAGCTTGGCCGCCAGCCGGGCCGGGTTGTCCTCGCCGGGAGCCAGCTCCGGGGCAGCCGGCGGTCCATCGAGCAATTCGGCACCCGAGGCAGCCACGGCTCGCTTGGCCGGACCGCGTCGGGATCGTTTTGCCCGCGAGTCCTGGTCGCGATCAGCGCGGTCAGCCATCTCGCCGCTAACTGGCTACGATGCAAGCGCGGATGCGAGATCGACTCCGGCAGAACGGGCTACCGACCGCAAGCGGTCCCAGTTCACCGTCACGAAGTACCGGTACCGCATCGGATCGGTCTCTTCCGTCCGCGAGGTCGCCAGCTCGTAGCTGACGAGAAACCCGATCAGCGCGTCCGCCATCCGGTTCTCCTCCGGATCGCGATCGTCGAGCACGATTTCGGCGGTGCCGGCTTGGTTGGCCCGGTCGGCGGCGACGAGACCCCGCGCGAATGGCTCCGCCAATTCCTCGGCCCGGTCAATTTCGCGTTGCGCGACATCGCGCTTCTCGGACTCGATCGCGGAGCCAGACTCCACCGCGGTGGCGTTCAGATCGATATCCTTCTGCTCATCTTCCACCGCGTAATGGACCACGATGTAATCGAGAAGCTCGCGGATTGATCCCGCCACCCGACCCTCCCTTTGGCGCCGCGCCCCTGAACTGATCGCCCGGATAGGAAACGATCAGTCATCTGGTGCCGATTATACGGTAGCCACGAGCGCGGCATTCCGGAAAGATGGCCGCCCAGGCGGGGCAATTCCTCCGGGTATGACCGGGCTACCGCGTGGGAATCAGCACGGCCGCGCCATTTCGGGGACCGTCACCAGCGAGTAGCCGCGAGCCGAGAGGTCTTCGATGATCCAGGGCAGGGCGCCGGCGGTCGAACTGGTCGTGGTCGGCGAGTCAAAGTGAAGCTCGACAATGGCGCCGTCGTAGACGTTGTCCATCACGTTGGCATAGACCGACGCCGCCGTCGCGTTCCAGCCCCAATCGTTGGAGTTGACCCCCCAGCTCACCGTGGTGTAGCCCTGGTTGGCCGCGATCGCCCGCACCCGATCATCGGCGGCGCCGGCAAACGGCGTAAACCATGGCGCCGGCCAGTAGCCGATCGCGTTCGCGATGGCTTGGGACGAGGCGGCAATATCGTTCGCGACATCCCAATCGGAGCGGCTGGTCAGTTCCGGCCCCAAATAGCCATGGCTGCCGATCACATGGCCGCTGGCCGACATCCACTGCACGATCTCCGGTCTGGCATCGGCGAACCAGCCCATCGGGAACATGGTGGCCCGCACGCCGTAGGCGGACAGGGTGTTGAGGATCGAGGTGGCGGGCTCATAGCCCGAGCCCATGTTGAAGATCAACGCCACCCGCATGCACCCGGCGTCGCCTTGATGGAACTGATAGCTGCCAGCCCCGTCATCGGCGAGCGGTCCCGCCGGCGCCGGGGATGCCAAACTCACGGCCCCCGGCATCAACACGAATGCCATGAGCACGATTCCGATGATTCGACCGAACCCGTGTCGCCCTCGCATCAACTGTTCCCTTTCCCGTGATCCCGCCCGGCGCTCGACCGGTGGTCTCGGCGCATCCGCCCGGCTCATCACCGGCCGGCGGATGCGTGAGATTCTGCACAATCTCTACTTGAGGTTACGCAAACCGTCGCCGACTGGTTTCGCCAAGCTGGCACACGTCGTCTCGCAACGTTGATACCACGCCGCCGCTTGCCCTCCGCCACATCCTGCCGTATAACGCCGGGAACGAGTCAACCAATGGGAGCCGCGCCACTTCCGGGCGCATGCCCTGGCAGGACGCCGGAATCTGCTCGCGACGAAGGAGGCATCTATGTCGAGCCCATCGACCGCCATTGAGCCCGCCGCCCTCGATCGCGAGCAACTGCTGGCGATGTACGAGCGGATGGTCGAAATCCGGACCTTTGAAGACCTCGCCGGCAAGAACTTCGCGGCCGGCCTCGTCCCCGGCTTCGTCCATCTCTATGCCGGGGAGGAAGCGGTGGCGGTCGGCGTCTGCGCCCACCTGACCGACCGGGACTACATTACGTCCACCCACCGTGGTCATGGCCATTGCATCGCCAAGGGCGTCGATATTCCCGGCATGGTGGCGGAGCTGATGGGCAAATCGACCGGCATCTGCAAGGGCAAGGGCGGCTCGATGCACATTGCCGACGTCGAAAAAGGGATGCTGGGCGCGAATGGAATCGTCGGCGGCGGCATCCCCCTCGCCTGTGGCGCCGCCCTCACCGCCAAAACGCTGGGTACCGGCGGCGTCGCCGTCTGCTTCTTCGGCGATGGCGCGTCGAACCAGGGCACCTTCCACGAGGGGCTCAACCTGGCCGCGATCTGGAAGCTGCCGGTGGTCTTCGTCTGTGAGAACAACGGCTATGCCGAGTCCACCCCGGTCGGCTACCACTGCGCCGCCAGCGACATCGCCAACCGGGCCAGCGCCTACGAAATCCCCGGCGTCGTGGTCGATGGCTTCGATCTCTTTGCCGTCTATGAAACCGCCGCCGAGGCGATCGGCCGCGCCCGCCGGGGCGACGGGCCGACCCTGATCGAGGCCAAGACGTACCGCTATTACGGGCATTTCCAAGGTGACATGATTACTTATCGGACCGAAGAAGAGCTGAACCGCTACCGCCAGCGCGATCCCATCGTCGCCGTCAAGGGGTATCTCCTCGCCCACGGCCTGGCCGACCAGCCCGGCATCGACGCGATCGACGCCCGCGTCGCGGAGAAGCTGGACGCGGCGTGGATCGCGGCCAAGGCGGCGGCGTTTCCCGCGGTCGAAGAGACGCTGACGGACGTCTACGTCAGCTACTGAGGCACCGCTCCCCGGTTGGAGGTAGAGCAATGGTAACGGCAACCGCGACCCGGCAATTGACCTATGGCCAGGCCGTGACGGAAGCGTTGCGGATCGCGATGCGCGAGGATCCGACCGTGATCCTGATGGGGGAGGACATCGCGGGCGGGGCGATGGTGGACCATCTGGTCAACGACGACGCCTGGGGCGGGCCGATGGGCGTCACCAAGGGCCTGGTCCAAGAGTTCGGCCGCGATCGCGTCCTCGACACCCCGATCACCGAAGCCGGGTTCATCGGCGCCGCCGTCGGCGCCGCCGCGACCGGCCTGCGGCCGGTGGCGGAGCTGATGTTCGTCGACTTCTTTGGCTGCTGCATGGACCAGATCTTCGATCAGGGGGCCAAGCTGCGCTACATGTTCGGCGGCAAGGCCAGGTGCCCGGTGGTGATCCGAACCCAAATCGGGGCCGGCGTCAGCGCCGCTGGTCAGCACTCCGGCTGCCACTACTCCGTCTTCACCCATATGCCGGGGATCAAAGCGGTCATCCCTTCGACCCCGGCCGACGCCAAGGGCTTACTCCTGAGCGCGATCCGGGACGATGACCTGGTCATGTTCTTCGAGAATAAAGTCCTCTACGGTATGAAAGGCGAGGTTCCAGAGGGGGACGAAGGCATCCCCTTCGGCGTCGCCGACATCAAACGGGATGGCGATGACGTGACCGTCGTCGCCATCTCGCGAATGGTGACACAATCATTGCTCGCCGCCGAACAGCTCGCGGCCGAGGGCATCGAGGTTGAAGTGATCGATCCGCGGACCCTCTCGCCGCTCGACGAGGACACGATCCTGGCATCGGTGGCCAAGACGCACCGGCTCGTGGTCGTTGACGAGGACAACCCGCGCTGTAGCGCCGCCACCGACATCGCCGCCCTGGTCGCCGACAAGGGGTTCGACTTTCTCGACGCCCCGATCAAGCTGGTCACCGCCCCCCACACGCCGGTCCCGTTCAGCCCTCCCCTGGAGGCCGCCTACGTGCCAAGCCCGGAACGCATCGCGGAGACCGTTCGCCAGATCATGTAATGGTTGTTTCGAAGCCAGGAGCGAGCCGATGCCAACCGTGGTCACGATGCCGAAATGGGGCCTGACGATGACGGCGGGAACCGTCGCCAACTGGCTCGCCAGCGAGGGAGATACCGTTGCCGCCGGGGCTCCGATCCTCACGGTCGAGACCGAGAAGGCGGTCGACGATGTCGAGGCGCCGGCGGCGGGCGTGTTGCGCAAAATCGTCGCCGCCGCCGGCAGCGAGGTGCCGGTGATGGGAGCGGTGGCGGTCATCACGGCCGCTGGTGAGACGCTGAGCGACGACGATCTGGCCACGCTGCTCGCCACCGCCGGTCCGGTCGTAGCGGCGCCGGGAAGTGTCGTGGCGGCGCCGGCCAAGCGCGACGCCCGGCCCGCCACCCGGGATGCCACTGGCCGCGTCAATGCCTCGCCCGCCGCCCGCAAGCTGGCCGCTCAACTCAATGTCGATCTGGAAACGGTGACGGCCACCGGTCCCGGCGGCAGGATCACCAGCGACGACGTGGAACGGGCCGCGATCGCCGTGGCCCAAGCCGCGGCGGCGCCCCGGAAGCAGGTCGTGGCCCTAGCCGACGGGCGGCGGATCGCCACCTTGATCGCGGGGCCGACGAACAGCAACCCGCCCCTGGTCTTCCTCCACGGCCTTGGCGGTGCCCTGACCACCTGGACGAATCTGCTCCCCGCCTTCGCCGATCGTTACCGGGTGATCGCGATTGATCTCCCCGGCCACGGCGGCAGCGACAAGCCGGATCCGGCAACGACCGACTACGGGCTCTCTGGATTGGCGGCGGCCGTATGTGAGGTGATCGAGGAGCAACCGCTCGCCCCGGCCGTCCTGATCGGGCATTCGCTGGGCGGCGCGGTCGCCCTCCAGATCGCGCTGGACCGGCCAAAGCTGGTGCGCGGCCTGGTGCTGATCGACAGCGCCGGGCTCGGTCCGGAGATCAGCCCGGCGCTGCTTGACCGATTCGAGGCGGAGCCGAGCCGGGAGGAAACCAAACGCCTCCTCGAGCTCTTCTTCGTGGATCAGCGCTTGGTCCTCGACCGCGGGGTTGACGATCTGCACCAAGCCCGGATCAGCGAGGGCGCGGACGCGGCCTTGAAAGCGATCACCGCCGCCGCCTTCAGCCGCGACGGCCAACGGATCAACCTGCAACCGCGACTGGGCGAGATCAACCGGCCGGCCCACATCATCTGGGGCGAGCACGACCGGGTGATTCCGCTCCACCACGCCGGGAACGCCGCAACCTCGATCCCGGGCGCCTGGTTGGACGTAATCGAAGGCATCGGACATGTGCCGCAGGTGGAAGCGGCGGCGGCCACGATCGCCGTCATCGACGAGTTCCTGCGGGCCCTGCCTCCGCTACCGCCGCCGCCGGCCGATGCGGCGCCGGTTGACACCACGGACCGGTGACGACGGCCGGGATCATCGCCAACCCGGCGTCGGGCAAGGATATCCGGCGCCTGGTGGCGCATGGTTCCTCGTTTGACAACAACGAAAAGATCAACCTCGTGCGCCGGGCCCTGACCGGCCTCGATGCGGCCGGGGTCGATCGCGTCGTCTTCATGCCGGACCCCTACGCCATCGTCGAACGCGCGGCGGGGCCGCTACAGCTCCGGCTTCAGCTCTCGCCCCTGGTGATGCCGATCCTCGGTGAAGCCGGGGACTCCCTTGAAGCGGCGCGGCGGATGATCGACCTGGGGGCCGGGGTCATCATCACCCTCGGCGGCGACGGCACGAACCGGGTGGTCGCCAAAGCCGGCGGTGAGGTGCCGCTCGTCGCCATCTCCACCGGCACCAACAACGTCTTTCCAACCATGGTGGAAGGCACCTTGGCCGGCCTCGCCGCTGGTCTGGTGGCGACGGGAATTGCCCGGAACCGCCCCGGCGGGCCGCGGGTCGTGCGCCGGCTGCCGAAGCTCGTTGTCAACATCGACGGTACCCATCGCGACCTGGCCCTGATCGACGTCGTGGCCACCCGCCAGTCCTGGATCGGCTCGCGGGCACTTTGGGACCCGGACCAGATTCGCGAGGTCGTGCTCTCGCGCCTGGAACCGGCCGCGATCGGCTTGGCGAGTCTTGGCGGGCTGCTTTTTCCCGCCGCGTGCGGCGGCTGTAGCGGCGCCCACGTCGTCGTTGGCGATCATGAATCCGGCCGAGCGGTGCTCGCCCCGCTGGCGCCGGGCCTGATACGTCAGGTCCCGATTGAGGAAGCAAGACTCATTGAGCATGGCGAGGAAGTGACGCTCGGCCACGGCCCGTGCCTGATCGCCCTCGACGGCGAGCGAGAGCTTGAAGTACTCGATCCCACGGCGTCGATCACGGTGGCGTTCAGTCCCCGTGGGCCTCGGGTGGTGGACATCGCGGCTGCCATTCAAGATGGCGCGAGCCAAGGATTCTTTGCCGCATCGAGTTGGCTGCCGGGCGATACAACGTGAGGGAGATCACCACAAGATGGCGAAGCTGTCGGTTGTACGAGGGCGCGACCTGCTTCGTGCGTTGGAACGTGACGGTTGGTACATTCACCGTACCAAGGGACATCTCCTTATGCGCCACCCGGATAGTCCCGTGTCAGTGCCAATCCCCAATCATCCGAGCGCGACTGTCCCACCCGGAACACTCCATAGTATCCTCACCTTGGCAGGCATCACGCCCGACCGTTTGCGCGAGTTGCTGTGAGGAGGACCTGATGCGCTTTACCGTTGTGTTGGTTCCCGATGAGGATTCGAGTCAGTTCGTCGCCTACGTGCCGGTGATCCCTGGTTGCGTGACCCACGGCGATTCGATCGAGGACGCCTTGGCGATGGCTCTTGACGCCGCAACGCTCATGCTGGAGGATTTGGTCGAGCGCGATGAATACGTCCCAACCGAACCAGCCGGCGCCATCGTCGCAAACATTGAGGTCCACGTTTCGGTCCCGGCCGAAGCCGTCGCCTGATTTGCCGTAACCGCTGGCGAGGATTGAAGCGGATCAAGCGCTGGCTGGAACCGTGGACGACGCTACCGAGACGTGACCCCGGACACTAACGCTGATAGACAACCTCACCCCCGACAATCGTGACCGTCGCCCGCAATTCATGGTTGAAGAGCGTCAGATCCGCCCGTCGGCCGACCGCGATCTGACCGAGCTCAGACCTGCCCAGGACGCGGGCCGGTACTTCAGTCGCCAGCTTGATCGCCCGCGCCGGCGTGAGCAGACCCCAATTGACGAGGTTGCGGACCGCCTGGTCCATGGTCAGGATCGAGCCGGCGAGCGTCCCATCCGGCAGCCGGACCGAGGTTTCGTCCACCGCCACCGGCCTGCCGCCCAGTGAGTAGGCGCCCGGCCCCATGCCGGCGGCGGAGACCATGTCGCTGACCAACGCGATCCGGTCCAGCCCCTTGGCTCGGAGCGCCAGCTCAATCGCCGCCGGGTGGCAATGGACGCCATCGGCGATCAGCCCGACCGTTAGCCGGTCATCGACCAACGACGCGCCAATCGCGCCCGGCTCACGTTGGGTGAACGGTGACATGGCGTTGAAGAGATGCGTCGCCATCGTCGCCCCGGCATCGGCGCCGGCCGCCATCTCGGCGAACGAGCCATCGGTGTGCCCCAGGCTGACCACGACCCCGCGCTCGACCAACCGGTGAATACGATCCAGCCCGCCGGCGCGCTCGGCGGCGAGCGTGACCAGTAACACATCGTCGTTGGCGAGGATCCGCTCGAAGAGCTGATCGTCCGCCGCTTCGATCACGCTCAGCGGATGCGCCCCGCGACGAGCCGGAGACAGGAACGGCCCCTCGAGGTGCAACCCGAGGGGGCGGGCTCCGGCCGCGTTGCTGGCGGCGGCAATGTCGGCAAAGACCTTCGCGTACAGCGGCGCTGGAGAGCTAATCAGCGTCGGCAGAAAGGCGGTGACGCCGGTCCGGGGCAGGTGGCGGGCCAGGTGCGGGATCGCGTCGTCGTCCGGACCAACCTCCCGGCCAAAGCCGCCGTTCACCTGGAGGTCGATCAAGCCCGGAGCCACAATCTCAGCGGCAATCGTGGGTTCCGACACCGCGTCAGCCCGCGATCGACGGCGAATATCAGAGATGATTCCGTGCTCCACGATGACCGCGCCCTCGACCAACCTGCCGCCGATCGCAAGCGCACCGCGAACGGCATAGCGATCGGGCGCGCGGCCCGGTTCATGCTCCACATCAGCCTCCCGGCGCCAACGGGCTCATGCGGGCAACGACGCCGCGACCGCCGCTAACCAGACGGTATCCGGCTCGATTCCCGCCGCGCGGGCCGCGAAGATGGCGGCCCCGACCACCGGGGGATAGCGCGGCGCGAACGCCGTGGCCCCGGGCCAACCCGCTTCCAGCGTGGCCCGGAACGGCCGCTGAACCAGGTCGCCGGCGCTGAAGACGCCACCCGTGATCGCGACCGGCACCGCCGCTCCCGGTTCGTGCAGTTGCCGGATCACCGAGAGCGCGGTCAGGGCCAATTCCACGCCGGCGGAAGTGATGATCTCCAATGCGACCGGATCATCACGTTCTGCCGCCGCCACGACCACCGGGGCCAATTGAGAGATGCCGTCACGCGAGAAGCTCTCGTTGTAGACGACATTGGGAACATCGCGAATGTCCGAGATGTCGTACGCGGATAGCACCAAATTGAGTAATTCGGTGGGCTCCGCCCGTCCGTCACTGGCCCGCGCCGCCGCGATGATGGCGCGTCGTCCAATGTCGAAGGCGCTGCCCTCGTCGCCCAGCAGATACCCATAGCCGCTTGCCAGCGCCTGCCGCCCATCGGCGGTGACGCCGTACCCGATGGCGCCGCCACCCGCGATCACGGCCACGCCCGGCGCCCCGCCGGTAGCGCCGGCGAGGTTCGACTCGTAGTCGGCAACGACAGAAATCGAGGCGGCGGGGGCCAAATCCCGCGCGATCGCCTTCGCCAGCGGCGCCTCCGGGCCGCCGGTGCGGACGCCGGTCAGCCCCAGGCCCATCGCGGCCACATCGCTGGCTGCCGCTCCCGCCGCGGCCAACGCTTGGCGGACGCCCTCTTGAATCGCCTCCCGGTTCCGCTCGTGGCCGCCTTTCACCCGGAAGTGGTCGAAGGCACGGCCCCGGCCGGTGCCGAGGACTCGGCCGGAGCGGTCGGTGATGAGGACCTTAGTCGCGGTCTGCCCGCCATCGACGCCGACCAGGAGTGATCTGGCGGACACCAACTATCCTTTCAGCAACGGGAGTCGCGCTTTGTATTTCGCGTGCTGGGCTCGATTATGCTCGTCACCGCCCGGCACGTTCATGCTGGCGATGATCGGCGGCTCGACCCCGGCGGCCGCCACGCGGGCCGCCGCTTCGACCATCATCATGTTCATCAGGACGGCGCCGAGCGCGGTCGACACCGCCCCGACCTTCGCCGCCACGCCGTCGAGCGTCACCACCGCGTCCCCGGCGGGGACCAGGCTATCGACGACCAAATCCGAAACGTCCGCCAGCTTGCTACCGGACGTGTGCCGGGAGGCGGCGCTGGCATACGCGGCCCGTGACGTGATCGCGATCACCCGCGCCCCGATCCGCCGCGCTTCGATCGCCATTTCAATCGGCGCCGGGTTGATCCCCGAATTGCTGACGACGATGACGACTTCGCCGGGCTCGACCTCGTACGAGTCGAGGACGATCTTCGCGTATCCCTCGGTCCGTTCGACCAGGCCGGCCCGGAGCGTGCCGAACGCGGTCAGATTGGGATCGAGCATGGCATTGACCGGCCAGAGCCCGCCGGCGCGGTGGAATACCTCCTCCGCCATCATGTGCGAATGGCCGCTGCCGAAGACGTGGACAATACCGTCGGCGGCGATGCAATCGGCGATGATCGCGGCAGCCGCCGCGATCGCCTCGCCCTGAGTCGACTCGAGCTCCGCCACCAGTCCGGACAGCGTTGCCACGTAGCGACTGGACGCTGAGCTCATCCCGCTCCTCCTTGGTTGTCGCCCATGACCGCGACGAACCTGGCGGTCGTCGCCATCGGGTTGGTGATCGCCGTCCCGACGACGACAAAGGCGGCGCCATGCTCCAGGGCCCGGCGGGCCTGCTCCGCCGTCCAGATCCGTCCCTCGGCATAGACCGGGATCATGTGCCGCTTCACCAGCTCCGTCACGAAGGCGAAATCGGGCCCGTCTTGGCGCGGGCTGTCCGCGGTATAGCCGCTCAACGTGGTGCCGACCGCATCGGCCCCGGCTCGCACCGCGTGGTCAGCGTCGTCGGTGGTCGCCACATCGGCCAGCGCCAGCGCGCCGGCCTGGTGGATCGCGGCAATCACCGCCGCCAAGGGCTCGCCGCCGGGGCGGGGCCGCGCCGTCCCGTCCAGCGCCACCAGCCGGGCCCCCGCCGCGATCACCAGTTCGGCGCTGGCCGCGGTCGGCGTGATGAAGACCGCGCCATCATCCGCCGTCACTTTGCTAATTCCGAGGATCGGGACATCGACCACGCTCCGGATCGCCGCGATGTCTTCTCCCCCGTTTGCCCTGATCCCGCGCGCCCCGCCCAGCACCGCCGCCCGCGCCATCAGCGCCATCGGCCGCGGGCCATGCAGCGGGTTGTCCGGGCGGGCCTGACACGAGACCACGAGGCCGCCTCCCAAGCGCCGGAGCTCGTCGCGCGCCGTTGCCGCGGTCGTCATCCCTTGATCCCTGACATGGTCAACGCCTGAATAAAGTGCCGCTGCAAGAGCAAGAAGACGATCAGGACCGGGATCATGGCCAAAAAGGCGATGGCCATCAGTTGCGGGTAGTTCGTGCCATACGAGCTCTCAAACAAGGCGACGCCGAGCGGCAAGGTTCGCAGCTCGTCTTGGGTCACCACGAGGAGGGGCCAGAGAAAGCTGTCCCAATTCCACATGAAGATGAAGATCGCCAGCGAGGCGAGCGCGGTCCGGCTCAGCGGCAGCACGATCTCGAGGAAGATGCGCGGTTCGCTGCCGCCGTCGAGCCTGGCCGCCTCGAGCAGGTCGTTCGGGATGGTCAGCATGTGCTGGCGCATGAGGAAGATGCCAAAGGCGCTGGTGCCGGCCGGGATGATCAACCCCCAGTACGAGTCGATCCAGCCCAGGTCACGCACCACCAGGTAGAGCGGGATGATCATCGACGCCAGCGGGATCATCATCGTCGCCAGCACGACGCCAAAGAGCAGATCCCGGCCCCGGTACGTGAACTTGGCGAAGCTGTAGCCGGCCAGGGAGCAGGTCAGCAGGTTGAGCGCCGTCACCGCGACCCCGACCACAAGGCTGTTCAGGAAGTAGCGGCCGATCGCGTACTCCTGCAGCGCGGTCGTGTAGTTGTCCCAGCGCAATAGCTCCGGGATCCATTGCAACGGCACGACGAAGACTTCGCTGGTGGACTTGAGCGAGGTCGAGATCATGTAGACGAAGGGCAGCACCATGATCCCGGCCCCGATCGCCAGGACGATGGTGAGGATCAGCGGTCCCGGCCGCACCCGGCGCCGTCCCTCGTTCCGGGTCTGGTCGATCGAGATTGAAGCCACGAGTGTCGTCCCTTACGAGTCGTAGGCGCGACTACGATACAGCCGGAACTGGATCAACGTGATCATGGCGATGATGACGAAGAGGACCACGGACATCGCCGCCGCTTTCCCCATGCGGAGGAAGACGAAGGCAGTCTCGTAGATGTCGAGCGTCACCACCAGGGTGGCGTTGACCGGGCCGCCATTGGTCATCACGAACTGGGGGATGAACACCTGCAAGCCGGTAATCAAGCCGATCACGGTGGCGAAGAGGATCGTTGGCTGGAGCAACGGCACGGTGATGAACCGGAACACCTGCCACTGGTTGGAGCCGTCCACCCTGGCCGCTTCGACATGGTCTGGCGAAATCGCTTGCAGGCCGGCTAAGAAGACGACCATGAAGAAGCCGACCTCCTTCCACATGCTCATGACTGTAATCGCCACGGCGGCCAGGTTCTGATCGGTCAGCCAGTTCTGGGGCGAAATGCCGAGGGGCGCCAGCGCCAGTGAATTGACGAGCCCGTTGCGATGAAAGATCAGCTTCCAGATCACCGAGACGACGGCCCAGCTCATCACCACCGGCAGGAAGTAGATGGTGCGGAAGAGCGTCCGCGCCCTGATCTTGGCGTTGAGCGCCAGGGCCAACGCCAAGGCGATGATCCAGACCGGGATATAGGTCATCGCCACGTAGAGAAAGCTGTGGCCGAGTCCCATCTGAAACCGGGCGTCGCTCGCCAGGGACTCGAAGTTTTGCAGGCCGACGAACGTGGCCGGCGTCAGCAGGTTGTAGTCGAAAAAGCTAATGAAGAAGGTGCGCGCGATCGGCACGATGGCGAAGACTAGGAAGAACGCCAGGGCGGGCAAGGCGAAGGCCAATCCCCAGAGGTCCCGTTTTTGGGTGTAGCTCAGACGATGCCAGGGCCGCCGCGAAAGGCCGGTCCGCGTCTGAAGGCTGGCTGACCTGATCGCCATCGACAGTTCTCCGGCCCGCCGTCCACCACGTCATGAGGCAAAGCCTCGATCATGGCGAACGTGGCGGTCCGAGCCGTTCGGACCGCCACGTCGCACCTTACCAGACGGTGCTCACGACAGGCGCGATTACCCGGCCTGCAAGACCTGGTTGATCTGCTCGGCAGCCTGATCGAGCGCCTCTTGGGGCGGCACCTCGTTGAGGATCGAATTTTCGATCGCGCTCATCACGATCGCGTCGACCTCCTGGGAGTTCGGCACCACCGGCTGGAATTGGCCATTGAGAAGTTCCGCCGCCCAGACATCGTAGAAGGGGAAGGTTTCCACTTCCGGCAGCTCGTCCCAGCCGGCCCGCGGCTGAATAAACTCAACGTCGGCCAGCCAGGCGCCGGGATCGGACGCCAGGAAGGAGATCAGCTTGAAGGCGTCCTCCTTGACCTCGCTCTGCTCAACCACGCTCCAGTAATAGGCGTAGAGCGGATTGACCGGGTTGGCGGGATCGACCTGCGGCAGCGGCACCACCCGATAGTTGTCGAACACCGGGGATTCCTCCGTGATCAGGCCCAGCCCCCACGGGTTCATCAACGACATCGCCACGTTGCCGTCGATGAAGTCCTGGTACGGCACGGTCGCCTCGCGTGAGGCGATGTTCGGATCGGCGACACCGTAGGTATAGACCATGTCGTACCAGATCTGGAGCGCCTCGACCGCCGCCGGCTCGTTCACCGCCGCCGTGGTCCCATCCTCGGCAACAAGCCGGCCGCCGGTTTGGAGCAAAAGCGTACCAAACTGGTTGTGATACCAGCCGGCATGCAGGTAGAGGAAGTCGAAGCCACGCCGGGTGACCATGTCGCCGTCCCGCTGCACCAGCGCCTCGCCCATGGTGCCGACCTCTTCCCACGTTGTGGGCGGGCTGTCCGGATCGAGGCCCGCCTCCTCGAAGGCGGCGGTATTGATAATAAAAGCCGTCACGTTGAACTCGCTCGGCAGGCCGTAGATCTCGCCATCGACCTCGACTCCCTGGAATGCGCCCGGAATATAGGCCGCCTGCAACTCGTCCATCGAGCCGAAACCGAGGGCGGCGGGATCGACCGGACCGACCAGCCCGTTCGGGATGTAGATCGATCGCATCTGGTTGTCATCCATGTTGATGACGTCCGGGCCGGTGCCGGTGCTGACCGAGGTCAGCAGCCGCTCCGCGAAGTTCATGTTCGGCACGATTTCATAGGCGACGTCGATGTCGGGGTTTTGCTCGACGAAGGCCGCGATCAGCTCCTCGTTCAACTCCACCATCGGTGGGTGGGTATGGGTCCAGAACGAAACCTCCGTCACGTCTTGAGCCCGGCCCCGGCGACCCGCGAACGGCGCCGCGATCGCGCCGAGGGCGAACGGCGTCGCTGCCGCGCCCCGGACCAAGCGCCGGCGATCGAGCCGGCCGGAACGAGCCGGTGCCGACGATCGAGATCGACGAGTTGGATAAGATCCGATTGCCATCGTTCGCGCTCCTTTTGCGTACCGTCCGGAGGCTTCCCCGGCAATTGCCCGGCGACCACCGTGACGCTCCGAGACGACGTGCGATGCCGGTATCTTCGCGATCATCCTTCCACTTGTCAAACCGCTTGACCAGCGGTTCAGAGCGGCTCACGCGCTCAGCGCGGGCATCAGTTCAGCCCAAGGCGCGATGGTTTCAAACGCCGCCGCGGCTTGCAGCACCGTCGAGTCACGCTTCCAGCGACCGACGATCTGCAAGCCGATGGGCAACCCCTCACGGCTGAAGCCGCACGGAACCGTGGCCGCCGGTTGCCCCGTTAGGTTGAATGGGTACGTGAACGGCGTCCAATCGATCGGCACATCGGGGTCTCGGTCGGTGTCAGGGGCGTCGGCTCCAGCCGTGAACGCCGTTGACGGCAAGGTCGGAGTCAAGAGCAGATCGTAGTCCGCCATGAACCTGACCATCCCCGTGCAATAGGTGTTTCGGCGTCCCTGGGCCGCCATCAGCTCGGCGGCGGAAATAGTCTGCCCATGCTCCACCACCTCCAGCAATCCGGGATCAATTAAGTCCCGGACCGTATCGAGCCGCCCCTCGAAGTAGCCGGCCATCGCGCTGGCCCACAGCTTGGAGATGATCTCTTGAGGATTCGGCAGGTCGGGCGAAACTTCCTCGACCCGGCAACCCAGCTCTTCGAACCTTCGCGCCGCCGCCGCGGTCGCATCCCGTACCTCCGGTTCGACCCTCGCATACCCGAGGTCCGGTGACCAAGCAACGCGAAGCCCCTGGATCCCGTCCCCGAGCGCGGCCGCGTAGTCAACGCCACTGGTCCACGAGAACCGATCGCGGGCATCGCCGCCGGCGATCACGTTCAGCATCAGCGCCGCGTCGCCCACCGTGCGGGTCATTGGCCCGAGATGGGAGATGTCGCCGACCGCGCTCGCCGGGTACTGCGGCACCAATCCGAACGACGGCTTGTGGCCGAAGATGCCGCAAAACGAGGCCGGGATCCGGATCGAGCCCGCCCCGTCGCTCCCCTGCGCCAGCGGGCCAAACCCGACCGCGACCGCCGCCGCCGCGCCGCCGCTGGAGCCGCCGGCGGTGCGGCCGTGGCGCCACGGGTTGTGCGTCGGGCCAAAGACCCGATTCCCGGAGTCCCCCTTCCAGCCGAGCTCCGGGGTGTTGGTTTTGCCCAGCATCACGGCGCCCGCCTCGTAGAGACGCTCGACCACGGGCGCGTCCGCATCCGGCACCCAATCGGGATCGATCAGGGAGCCGCGAGCGGTGCGGATGCCCTTGGTCGGCGTCAAATCCTTGATCGTGAACGGCACGCCGGCCAGCGGTCCCGGCTCACCTTGTCCGGCGTAGGCCCGCTCAGCCGCCCGCGCCTGCTCGAGCGCCAGCTCCGGCGCCCGCGTGACAACCGCATTGAGCCGTGGGTTGAACGTGCCGATCCGGGCCAAGATCGCTTCAGTGACCTCCACCGGTGACAGCTCCCGCGATCGAAAGCGCTCGATCATCGCCGTGGCGGAGAGATACGCCAGCTCGCCGCTTGCCATCCATCATCCTTCCCGCTCGTCGTCATCCTGGCTCCATCCTAGCAAAGACCCACAACGCGGCGTCGCGGCGCTTCAAGCCAGGGGGCAAAAAAATCGAGCTTGGTTCCCCATGGGGCATGCTACAGTTAAGGTGAGGCGTCGAAACCATCCCCGCGGTCCCCGCGTTGAGGAGCCTGAGGCACGAACCCGAGGAGGATCCTGCAACGTGAGCCAGCATCAGCTTTCACTCCGCGCCGCCGCGATCGTGGCCGCCGCCGCCGGCGCCCTGGCGCCGGTCGCCGATCTCGTCGCGAAACGTCGCCGGCCGCAACGTGACAAGGACGACGATGACGACGGCAAGTCAAACAATCATCGTCGCGGGCGGGACGAGGATGACGACGATGCCGCTGGCAACGGGCAACGCGCCACGAAGCGATCACGGACGGATGAGGACAACGACGACGACAAGGGTGTCCGCGAGCTTCGCTCACGCCAACGCGAGCAGCGGTCGGATGAGGACGACGGCGACACCGGAAGTTCGGTCATCACCGGCAAGCAGTCGATCGCGGGCGATCTCGACATCCGGGGGCTCGTCCGGGATCGGCTCGACGATGCCTTCCGCGGCGGTAGAGGCGGCGGCAACGATGAGCCCAACATCATCGTCTCGGAGGACGGCGACTCGCTCGTGGTGCTGACCAACGACATCGACTTCGCCGCCGATTCGTCCGGCATCGAGGTCGAGACGGACGGCATCAGCTACAGCTCCGACGAGTTCCGCGGCGGCAACATCGACCGCGATTTCACCAGTTGATGATTCGGGGCTCGGCTCTTCCTTTCACCGTGCCATACCCAGCTTCAGACCGTCACGCGGCATCAACCCGATTCCGCGATGGCGCCCGCCGTTGAGTCAGTTCAATCGCATCGAGGATCGTATCGAGCGCGCGCTGCCATGGCATCGTCAGATCGGGCAGGCGAACGCGGATCGAGTTCGGCGTCACCTTGACCGCGACGCCGAGCTTGGAGCGCAGCTCCCGCTCCAGATGCCCGGCGGCGATGGGTCGGATCACGATCTCGCGCTCCCGCTCGATAATCGACTCGATGCCCAGCTCGGCGACGCGCAGCCGGAGCGAGATCAGGGCCAGCAGATGCTCGACCGGCTCCGGAATCGGACCGAAGCGGTCTTCCAGCTCGGCCCGCATCGCGCTGAGCTCCGGCATGGACGCCACCGCCGCCACCCGGCGATACAGCGTCAACCGCAGCTCGGTATCAACCACGTAGTCGGCCGGAATGAGCGCCGACAGCGGCAGATCGAGCGTCACGGGGCCGACTTCTTCGACCGGCTTCCCGCTCCGGATTTCATCGACCGCTTGACCCAGCAGCCTGATATACAGCTCGTAGCCGATCTCCGCGATGTGCCCGCTCTGCTCCGCGCCCAAGATGTTGCCGGCGCCGCGGATCTCCATATCCCGCATCGCCACCCGCAACCCGGCCCCCAGCTCGGTCGCCTCTTGGATCGCTTCTAACCGTTCTTGGGCGATCTCGCTCAGCGCCTTGCCGGGCCGGTAGAGGAGGTAGGCATAGGCGCGGGCGGCGCTCCGACCGACCCGGCCCCGGAGCTGGTAGAGCTGGGTCAGGCCGAGGGTATCGGCGTGGTTGATGACGATGGTGTTGACGTTGGGGATGTCGATCCCGGACTCGATAATCGTCGTGGAGACCAGCACGTCGTAGTCGTGACGGACGAATCCGAGGATCACCTCTTCCAGCACCTGCTCGTCCATTTGCCCATGGCCGACGCCGAACCGGCCCTCGGGCACCAGCGCCCGCAGCCGGTGGACCACCCGGTCGATGTCGTGGACCCGGTTGTGAACGAAATAGATCTGGCCGCCGCGATCGAGCTCGCGCAACACCACTTCGCGAATCAGGCGATCCCGCGATTCGGTGACGAAGGTGCGGATCGGGAGCCGGGCTCGCGGCGCGGTCTCGATCAGGCTGATGTCGCGGATTCCGGCAAACGCCATGTGCAGGGTCCGGGGGATCGGGGTCGCGCTCATGGTGAGCACATCGACCTCGGTCCGCAGCCGCTTCAGGAACTCCTTGTGCCGAACCCCGAACCGTTGCTCCTCGTCGATCACCACGAGCCCGAGATCCTTGAATTTGATGTCGTTCTGGACGAGGCGGTGCGTGCCGATCACGATATCGACCTGTCCGTCGGCAAGCCCCGCCACGACCGCGCGCTGCTCGTGCTTCGTTCGCAGCCGGGAGAGCATCTCAACCCGGACCGGGAAGGGCGCCAGCCGGTTCGTGAAGGTGGTGTAGTGCTGGAGGGCCAGCACCGTGGTTGGGACCAGGATGGCAACCTGGCGGCCATCGTTGACCGCCTTGAAGGCGGCCCGGATCGCCACTTCCGTCTTCCCGTAGCCGACATCGCCACAGACGAGGCGGTCCATCGGGTCCGGCGCTTCCATGTCGGCCCTGACGTCGTCGATGGCGCGTTGTTGGTCGGGAGTCGTGGCATACGGGAACGACTCGGCCAGCTCCTGGTCCCACGTCGTATCGGGGGGAAAGGCGTGGCCGACCGCGACTTCCCGCGCGGCGTAGATCTGCACCAGCTCAAACGCCAGCTCGCGGACCGCCCGCCGGGCCCGTCGCTTGGCCTGGACCCACTCGCCCGAGCCCAGTCGAGTAAGGGTCGGTTCGAGCCCGCCCCCGGAATACCGTGAGACACGATCGCTTTGATCGACCGGGACATAGAGCTTGTCGCTGCGCTGGTACTCCAACAGCATGTATTCGCGCTCGACGCCGCTGGCGTCCAGCCGAACCAGGCCGACGAAGCGGCCGACCCCGTGATCGATATGGACGACATACTCTCCGGGGGTTAAGCTGGCGGCGAAGGCGATGGCCTCGGCGGCGGTCTTGCGGCCGCGTCCCCGCGTCAGCTTGCGAAAGCCGAACACCTCGAGGTCGGACAGCACCACGGTCCGCGCCGCCCGCGCCATCCAGCCGCCATCGAGGTCGGAGGCGCGGATCTCGAGGGTGCCGGGCGCGAGCGGCACCGGTTCCTGAGCGCGCTCCCGCCGCTTTTCCTGCCGAGGATAGATGCCGCTCTCTTCGAAGATCTCGGTCAGCCGGTCGACCTGATCGGTGGCGATGACAACTCGCCAGTTATCCTGGAGCCGCTCGGCCACGTCGTCGATGAGGTTCGTCAGCCGGCCGGCAAAGTTCGGCGGATCTACCACATTGTCGAGCGCGACAACGGCTTCATCCGGAACCGACACGCCAAAGGTCAACCGACGCATCGCACCGAGCCGGACTCGAATCGCCTGCCAGCTCTCGTATGGGCGCCGGAGCCCCGACGGCAACTCGCCGTTGGCGACGAAGTTGGCCTCCAACTCCGCCGCCTGGCTAGCGAGCTGCGAAGCGGCGAGATCAACCGCCCCCGGCTCATCCATCACGATCAGGTCGTCAGGGGTGAAATAGTCGATCACCGTGGAAGGCTGGCGCAGGACGTACGGGGCGAACAGGTCGACCGAGGCCGGGGTGCGCCCTGACGCCATTTGCTCAAGCAATCGCCGCCACTCGGTTGCGACCTCGGGCCGCAGGCCGCCGATATCCAGGTCCGCCAGCTCGGTCGCCGCTTCTTGCAACCGCCAGAGCGAAAGCTCGGTGGGAGGCAGCAGGGTCACGCTGGTGAGCCGGTCCATGGTCCGCTGCGACCCGATCGCGAAGCGGCGAATTCCTTCCACCTCGTCCCCGAACAGATCGATCCGGACAGGGTAGTCCGCCCCCGGCGGAAAGAGGTCGACAATGCCGCCACGGCGGGCCACGGTCCCCGGATCCTGCACCACCGGCACCGGATCGTAGCCGACCCCAATCGCCCACTCCACGAGCGCCGATAGGTTGATCCGATCACCGATGCTGATCTTCCGCGTCCGCGCTCGCAACTCGGCCGGGCCAACCACCTGTTGGAGCAGGCCATGAACCGATGACACGACCACCGGCGCCGAGCCTCCGGTCGCCTGCCAGTTCAGGAGCCGGTCCAAAATGGCGACCCGCGTCGTCGCGGTCTCGAGGTCGAACGGCAACTGCTCGTACGGCAATGCCTCGGGGGCCGGCCAAAGGATCGGCTCGCGATCGAGCGGCAGATACTCGTGGAGGGCCGAGGCCAGCGCTTCAGCCCGATCCGCCCGCGCGGTGACGACCAAGGTCGGGCGATTCAGCGCGGCGACGAGCGTCGCCGCCACCGGCGGCCGGGCGGTCGCCGCCAAATCGGCAACGGCGACGCCCGCCTGGCCGCGCTCCAGGGCGTCGATCAAAGCCACGATGGCGCGATCTTCGCGCAGCGTCGGTAGTAGGTGGCGTAGTGTCATCGCGGCTACTCACCTCGCCTGATGCCAGCGCCACGCCGCTGGCAACGCAAAAACCGGGCGAAACCCGCTCAGGCATCCCCGTCTCATCGCGGCAAGCGTAGCACGGAGTCGGGAGTCGGGAGTCGGGAGTCGGGAGTGTTAAGCATACTGGGCCGGGCGAGAACGGGTGCATCCATTGACGCATCGATCGTGACCGTCGATAGTCGTCTCACGACTCACGACTCACGACTCACGACTCATGACTCACGACCTACGACCTACGACCTACGACTCCGTCCTGGCGGTGGAACGATGACCAGAGTTGCGATTGCCATCGGCGCCGCGATCGCGGCGGTCGTCATCGTGGGCGCGCTGTTTATTGTCTACGATGACCTGTCAGCGCCGCCGATCATCATCGCCGACCCGGTGCTCGACGGGGTTATCGTTGTCCAGATCGCCGGTGCAGTGGCAACCCCCGGCACGTACGAGTTGGGATCCGGGGCGCGGGTCGTGGACGTGATCGCTCGCGCCGGCGGCACCCGGCCCGATGCCGATCTGGGCAGCGTCAACCAGGCGCGGCGCGTGCGAGACGAGGATCAACTGCTGATCCCGAGCCGGCCGCGGCCGACATCCAACGCCGGGTCGTTGCCCGCCGGAGCAACGGATGGCGCGGAACAGTCCCAAGCGATCAACCTCAATACCGCCTCCGTGGCGGACCTTGACGCCCTGACTGGGATCGGCCCCGCGATCGCGCAACGGATCATTGATTTCCGAACGGAGCAAGGTCCATTTCGCGCGGTAGACGAACTCGATCGGGTCAGCGGCATCTCCGCCGCCATGGTGGAGGAGATTCGCGCCCTGGTCACGGTCGGCGAATGACCGGAGTTTGGCTCAGCGCGGCATTCCTGGCCACCGCCGCCTATGGCTGGCGAATGGCGATCCTCGTCTGGCTGCTGTGCGGCGCGATCTGGCTGCGCCGGAGGTGCGCCCGCGAACTAACGATCGTGATGCTGGTCGGTGCCGCGGCAGCCGTGGGCGCGGTCCGAAGCTCGCCGCCAACCACGGTCGATGCACCGATCTGGGCCGGCGACGCCGAGGGCGCCCGTGGGGAAATCATCAGCCAGCCAACAGCGAGCGGTCGCGGTCAAAGCTTTCGCTTGGCCGTGACCGAGGTCGAGATCGACGATACCTGGCAACCGGCAAGCGGCACGATCTGTGTCTTTAGCCGTCCCTTCCCGATCACCGGCGTGGGCGACCTGATCGCTTTCGCCGGGGAGCCAGAGTCGCTGGCGGACGAATCGACCGCGATCCAATCATACGCGCGGCATCAGGGCTGTGGGGCAACGGTCTTTGCCCGGTTCCTCGAGATCGAGCAGCGGGGCGCCGGCTGGCGACGATGGTTAGCCGACGCTCGTACCCGAATCCGCGACATCCTGCACGGCTCGGCCTTCGGTGACAGCGGCGCCCTGCTCAGCGGATTGGTCACGGGCGACGATCAGGCGCTGTCCGACGCCCGCCAAGCGGCATTCCTGCGCACCGGGACGACGCATATCACGGCGGTCAGCGGCGCCAATGTCGCGCTCCTCGTCTCTATCCTGATCACGCTCGGCACCGCCGGCGGGTGGCGTCGCCTTCTCGTCTGGCAACTGCTGGTCTTGCTTGGAATTTGGGGCTACGCGGTGCTTGTGGGGGGCGAGCCGCCCGTCATTCGGGCCGCCCTGGTGGCATCGGCCGCGATGCTCGCCGCGCGGGTGGGACGGCGTCCTGATTTCGTCACCCTGATCGCGCTGGCGGCGATGGTGATGGTCCTGATCGAACCGGCCCAGGTCTGGTCGCTCTCGTTCCAGCTCTCGTTCGCGGCGTCGCTCGGAATCGTGTTGGTTCTGTCCGGCCTGGCAAACGATGGCCAGCTTGTCGGACCCGCGGCGATGGTGTGGGGGACGATCGCGGCCCAAGTCGCCACCCTGCCGGTGCTATGGTACGTCTTCGGCGAGTTGTCGTTAACGACGCTGCCGGCGAACCTCTTGATCGCGCCGCTGATCTTGCTCGCCTTTCCGCTGCCGGTCCTGGCGAGCGTTGCCGGCCTGGTCTGGTTGCCGCTGGCGACGGTGCTCGTGCTACCGGCCCGGCTGTGCGCCGAACTGGTCTTCATCGTGGTCGACTGGTTCGGCGGGTCACCTCGAGTGACGGCCCATGTCGGCGCCGCTTCTCCGTTCATCGCCCTGCTGACCACGGCGATCGCGGTAGTGACGCTCCTGGGCATGAGCCCGGATGCGCGGCGGTGGTTCAATCGGGTCTCGAATCGATTGACGTCAGCCAGTGAATAAACCATATCGAGCAATATGGAGGAGGATGTCGTGGTAAACCCAGCGCTGTACCAAGGATTGGTCGCGGTCAAGCTGCGAGATATGCGGGATAGCGATCTCGACGAGTTCTTCGACCAACAACGAGATCCGGCCGCGAATCAGATGGCGGCCTTTACCGCCGCGGAGCCGGCGGACCGGACCGCGTTTATGGTGCGTTGGGTCCGGCTCCGCGGCGACTCGACGATAACAATCAAGACAATCTTGGTGGGTGACGATATCGCCGGCCACATCTTGAGCTATCAGGAGGACGAGCCTCGCGAGATCAGCTACTGGATCGCCAGGGAATACTGGGGCCGCGGCATCGCGACCCGCGCGCTGACCGCCTTTCTCAAGCTGGAACGGACCCGGCCGCTCGCAGCCAGAGTGGTCACCGACAACCACGGTTCCCGGCGGGTCCTCGAAAAATGCGGCTTCGTCATCGTGGGGTCGGATCGCGGATTTGCCAACGCCCGTGGCAAGGAGGTCGATGAGTTAATCCTTGTCCTGCGCGACTCATCGACCGCGACATTGGTTGACTGATTGGGTGGATGGCGACGCACTGGGCGCCTACCCAGCCGAGTGGCCCCGGCGCCCCAATGCGCCCAAAGACTCCACCGCCGGAGAGGCGTAGCCTCGGACGCTGTCTTCCCTGGTCAACCGCGGCAGGACCCTGTAGTCGGGCGACAAGGCAATATCGACGTGCGGAACCGAGTTGCGACGATGCCTACTTCCGCTGCTTACGGACCTGCTTCCGATGCTCTTGCTCAACATCGGGGAAGAGCCAACGGGCACCCTTGCCGCTGATCCGGGCGAAGCGGAAAAACATCCAGCCGATGAAGAAGATTTGGATGAAGGCGCCGATCCCGGCCATTTGCGTCAGGGCGTCACGGTTTGAGATGTCCGGGAACCAATTCCAGGCCATCATCCGATAGGTGACGATAGCCAGCGCGAGCAGCGCCACGCTCCCCAACACGAGGATGCGCCGGCGCATGACGGACGCTTTGATCCGCGCGACGTCCACGGGATCGGGGGCCGGCTTTCGCTCATCCGGCGCGTCCCGTTGAAGCTGACGCACCGAGCGCGGGCCGGCGGTCGACGATTTCACCCAGGTCGGGTCCGGCAGCGGCGGCGGCATGGGGAGCTTCTTGGCGATCGCCAGCTCGCGTTGGGCCTGATACCGCTCCATGTTCAACCGGCCGATGATGCGATGGGCCTCGGCCAGCGAGACGGTCAGCGAGTTCACGTGCCGCAGCATCGCCACATGCGCTGCCTGCCCATCTTCATAGCTGATCGCCGGCAATGACTGTGCCTGGTTCTTGGCCAGTTCCTCACGGTTCGCCTTGGCCTCATTTCGCTGCCGGACCCGCTCGAGGCGCTTTTCCTTCCGGTCGGACCGGTCGGACGTCGCACCCTCCGCGTCGTCCGACGCCACGGCCTCCGTGACCGTCGCGGGCTCACTACCGGAGTCGGGAAGTCCGCTGGCAGTGCCGGAAACCTCGTCGTCGCGCGAAGCGGCGCCATTGGCGTCGGCTGTCTCCCCCGATCGTGGTCGACGGCGGGCCGGGTTGGCCCGGACCCGGCGAGGCGCGGGTCCCGCTCCGCCGTCAGAGGACGTGGAATCGTCGCTCGCCAGGGCGGTCGCGGCCTCGGATTCGACGTGCGGTCCCGTTCCATTCAGGGTTGGCGCCAGGTTCACGGCCCCATCCACGACGGGGTTCACCGCGGAATCGCCGTTGGCGTCCGGCGAGCCAGCCGGGTGGTCGGCTCTAGGTTGGGCCGTGGTGGTCGGAGATGTGCTCAGCGTTCAATCCTTTCCCCGCGGCCTCGCGGCCATCACCGGCCGAAACAAATCGGAGACGCGCTCATGGCAAAGTTGAAGCGCCGGCGATTATCACGTCAAGGCTATCACATCTAGGCCGGAACGGTCGGCTGCCGCCACCACGGGGCCGTTGACATCCAGATGATTCGGCGCTATCGTTCCGCGGGCGCCCCCATAGTCTAGCGGCCCAGGACGTCACCCTTTCAAGGTGAAGATCGCGGGTTCGAATCCCGCTGGGGGTACCACCCCACCCCACGATCCGGGCGCCGTCCTCCGGGCCAACTGATTCCTCGCCGCTGCTGGCGGCACTGGAACCGGCGTCCCTCGCACCCCAAATGACCGGATGTTCACGTGGATCGACAATCCGGGAATCGGATTGAGCGGCCGCCATTCTCGTCTCGTCCCGCCATCCAAGTTCCCAAAAATGGCGGATTCGTTCACTTCAATGATAGTCCTTGGCTCCGTGAATTTCAAGGCGGTCAGGTTTTGGAGAGTTCAGGCACTCCTCTCAAGAGCACGGGCGGCCCTCTCCTCCGGCGGTGACGGAATCGACCATCACCCGAGCGAACGCTCGGCCGCGAAGTCGGGGCCGACCGCCGCCGCGCCTGGCCCATGAACCCGCGAGATTGGCGGCAAACCCATTGACACTCGGAGCGGTGGATGGTAGCGTGGAGCGGGGTCGCCTGGGACAGCGCGGTCATCCTATGTGCGCTTGGATGACAGCACGGTCGCGGGGGACGGGTTGAGGGAGTTCGGCTCAGGTACGGGAGGGTGAGTTCACCATGAACGACAAGACACTTAAGGGCGCGATCGCCGGTACGATCGCCGGCTTTGTCGGCGTCAGCCAGGTCGCGGCGCAGGAAGACATCGCCGCTGCCGGCAACGGCGGCACGGCCGATGCGTCCGCCAACGGCGGCGCGGTGGCCACGGGCGATATCAACAGCGGCGGCAATGTCGGCACCGCGATCGGCGTCGGCGACACCTACGGCTCGGTCGCGGTTGATGGCGGCGCCATCGCCAACGCCACCAGCCTCGATGTTTCCGTTGACGGCGGCACCGCCATCGCGGACGCCTCCGGCGGCGACTACAACATCGCCTTCGTCAGCTAATTCGTTCTCGCACGGGAGCGCACCGGAGCGAGGGGGATTGGCCCAGGGGAAGGCGGCTGCCATGAGCAAGCGAAGTCTGTTGAAGACGGGCGCCCTCGGCGCCTTGGTCAACTGCTCATTCTTCGCCGCGCGCGGAAGCGTCGCGGCCCAAGAAGACATCGCGGCCGCTGGCAACGGCGGCACCGCCGATGGCAGTGCCAACGGCGGCGCGGTCGCCGCGGGTGATGTCAACAGCGGCGTCAACGTGGGTAACGCGATCGGCACCGGCGACACCGGCGGTGCTGATATCTACGGTGGCGATGTTGCCAACGCGACGAGCCTTGACGTAAGCGTCCTCGGCGGCACCGGTATCGCCGATGCTTCCGGCGGCGACTACAACATCGCGTTCGTCAGCTAATCCGACGAAACGCCGCAAACGGAGCCGGGATCACATTCGTGTGATCCCGGTTTTGCGTTATCAACTTCCCGGTCCACCGGCTTGATCGTCGGCGGGTCCGGCTGATTCGGAGGCGCCCCGGTTAGTACGACGCCTTCTCGAGCTTCTTGCGCGTCTTCTCCGGTTTCGGCAGGTCGCTGGCCATGATTTGCTCGATGGTCTCCGCCAATGGATAAGGGATGCGAACAAGCTCCGCGCTCCAGCTCCGGGTTGCCTCATCCCAGGTCAGCATGCCGTACTTGCACCGCAAATCTTGATCTTTCGGATTCCCCACGGCCGAGACGTCGACCAGCAACGTCTCACCGAGTTGCCGCGTGTAGGCGATATGAATGTGACCGAAGGCAATGACGGCGGCGGTAGTGTCCCCGATCAGCTCGGTCAGCTCGCGATCGCTCAAGTCCGGCGCCAGCGGCCGCTCCAGGTCGTGTGGGTTCGCATGGACGACCAGCAGGTCGTCGCCCGGTGATGTGCCGCCCGGCGGCGTGATCCGTCGCGAGAACGGCAGCTCCGCCAGGAACTCGACGCCCTCCGGGCCAATCTGCTCGATGACGTACCGGATCTCCTTCGCCGCCCAATCCTCATGAAAGCCGGCCACCACGTCGCGATCGGTGTTCCCACGCACCAGTGAATAGCCGCCTTCGCGCAGCAGGCTGATGACCTCGGCCGGCGCCGGTCCGGTCTCGACCAGATCCCCGGCAATCACGATCTCGTCAACCGGTTCCCGCGTCGCCAAGTCCGCCAGCACCGTCTCCAAGGCGAGGTTGAACCCGTGAACGTCCGACATCACCGCGATTCGCATGGGCCATCCCTTCCGTTGTCGTCGCCAAGTTGCCAGCTCGACCGCCTACGATACTACGGGTCCGTCCCGGTCGTTCCCGTCGCCAACCTCACCGGCCAGCGACCCGTGGGCGACTCGTCGGGCGTTCTAAGGGTACGGACGAGCAAGCGAGGCGACGTGTGGTGGTCAGGGGCCGATACCGCGCGTGCGGAGGAACGCACCATGAGGCCGTTGTCCAATAACCGCCTGCTGGCGCTGATCGCATCAGTGATGCCAAGCGCCGCGCGAATCCGCTGGGTCGTCCTACTCGCCGTGACGCTGGCGGTGCTCCCCTTCGCCGCTTTCGCCTTCTTTCAATTGGCGCCCAACGCGCCGTCACCGGCGACCGGGCAGGCCCAGGTCGTCGCCCATGGAGTCTCCCCGCTGCCGGGCCGAACCCTCGCCTGGCGCATCGTGCATGATACCGCCGAGCCGCGCGAGCAAGCCGTCGCCGAGGAACGCGCCCTTGGCTTCGCCCTCGCCGACCACCAGGCAATCCTCGTCTCCGACCAACAGTTCGGCAGCCAGCAGCGGCTCGCGGCCGGCGAAGCGTCGTTCGTCGCCGGCGGCACGTTGCAACAGCGGGCCAGCCTGACAAACGAGCCAGCGCCGTATTTCCGGCTCGCCCTGGTCGCGGCGGAGCAAGCAACCGAAGCCGGCGGCGATCGCCTGGTCTTTGCCGGCGACGCCTGGACCGCGCCCGCGGGCGAGCAATTCGACCTCGATCTGATCCGGAACGTGGTTGCCCCAAACGAAGCGGCATCGATTCCGGCGGCGAACGGTCTGACCGCCGTGCTTGCCACCGACGGCACCATCGAAGTCGAGGCCGGGGCGGACCTGCCGGTCCGGCTCGAAGCCGGGCAGGCGGCAAACTTCACGGGCGAGCTCGCGATCTACGGGGTTGGCCTGGAACCGGCAACCTATGTCGCGGCCGTCGTCGGTCCCGAGGTGCCGGCGCCACCGGCCCCGCCCACCGGCTCCATCACGATCAATGTGCTGGGCTGTCCCGCCGGCCTGACGGCGGCGGACGTCGTTGCCGGCGGCTTCGCGCCAGACGCCATTGGCGGCTGCCAACCAACCGCCCTTGCCGCCGATCCGCTGCTGATCCTGGCCGGCAACCAGCCCCTCGCGCCCGATCAGCCCGCGCCCGAGCAAGGCAGCTACACCTGGAACTTATTGCTTTACAGCCCCTTTCCGGTCGCCGATTTCGAGCTTCCGGCCGGCTACGATTCGTACCTCCTGGTGAACCCGGCCGGAATCGTCAAAGCGAGCGACGGTGCGGGCGTTACGCCCTCGGTGCCCGATCCTGACGTGCTCTTCGTCGATGGTCAGGCGCCCAACCCGGTGGCGACCCTCTTCCTCTTCGCCGGCGATGCCGGCGGATCGATCTCGCTCGCCCCGTTTACCTGTCCCGAGGGCATGACGATTGAGAACTTCGACAGCAGCTTCTGCGAGGCGCCGTCCGGCTCGTTTGACATCGACATTTCGTCCCTCGCCTCGGGCCAGCGCTTGACCATCGCGGACGCGAGCACGGGCCGTGGCAGTCCGTTCTACTCCTGGACCGCGCTGCCCGAGGGCGACTACGCCATCGACGTCACGGCGCTTCCAGTCACGCATACCGATTTCACCATCCCCGGCCTCGACCTTGATCCTGCAACCGGCAGCTACGCCGTTGCTCTGACGGCGGCGATCCCGGATGCCCAATACAACCTGTTCTTCTTACAGGAGGGGGATTCCGGCGCCAGCGGGACGATCACGGTCACCGTCCTCAATTGTCCGCCGGGAATGGGACGCGATACGCTGGACCCCGCCGCCTGTCAACCAGCAACGGGATTTGATCTCAATCTCTACCCGCCAACCGGGGGCGTCCTCGGCTTGAGCGACGCTTCGGTTCAGGCCAATACCGTGACCTGGAACGATGTGCCATTCGCCGAGTACGGGATTGAGGAGATCGTCCTTCCCGCCGGCTACACGGATGCCTATGCGCCAGATGCGCCAACGTCCAGCCTCAGCGAGCGCGTGTCCGTGGTCGCCGTCTCCGCGGCATCTCCAAGTCAAGGGCTCACCATCTACAATCTGCTGGTCCCGGCCGGCACGCCGGACCTCACGTCCGATGTCGATGACTGACCGTATGTCAAGTGAACTGAAACTCGCGTCCGTACGGCGGCGCCGTCGCCGGCAGCAATAACCAGAGGAACCCGTGAACCACTGCCATGGTGGTGAATCGAAAGGATGAGCAGTCGATGCGAACCAACGGCCAATGCGCACGAGCCCGCTCGGACCAGCGGAGCTGGACAGTCCACGTCGTCTGGCTGTTGCTGGCTCTCCTCCTCGCCCTGGTCCCCATCGCCGGCGTTGCCGCGTACTTCCAGGATGCGACCGGTGGCTCACCCGCCACCGGTGATGCCCAGGTGATCGCGCACGGCATCGTCACCATTCCAGACGCTGACCTCGTCTGGAGGATCGAGCGCGAAGTCGCGCCGCCCCCGGCCACCGCGACGGAGATGGCGACGGTGACCGGGTTCCTGCTGGGGTCCGAGGGCGCGTTGCTGATCGAGGATGTCCCCGCCGGCGAGCAAGTCCGACTGGCTGCCGGCGAGGCGGTCCTAACCCGCGAGGGCGGGGACCAGGCGCGCGCCGCGATTGGAGCCAGCGCCGCGACCTACTTCGTCATCTCCCTAGCCCCCGCCGGCAGCGCGGCCAGTGCCAGCGGAGAGCTGGTGTTCGCGAGCAACCCCTTCGCCGGTCTCAACGGCCGGCACGACATCGATCTGGTGCGTGACTCCATGGCCGCCGGCGAGACCACCGAGCTGCCGGCCGGGGCCGGCCCGACGCTGCTCTTTGTCACCGCCGGCGCCGCCGATTTCACGACCGCCGCCGGCGAGATCGTCACCCTTGCCACCGATCAAGCCATCGCCCTCGCCGGACCGCTCGTGGTGACCGCCGGCCCCGAGGGCGCGGTGATCCAGGCGGCGGTGATCGGACCGGCCGTGCCCCGCCTGACCGGGCCCGAAGCGGCAGCCAATGCCCCGCCGACGGCCGTCGCCGCGGCCAGCCCGGTCGCGGTGGCGACCACCGCCGCCAACGGCACCCCTGTTGCCGGGGAGGAGCTGGCGGAGTCCGTCGTGTCCGCCCCGACCGCGGTTCCGGCCGAGGCGGAACCAGAGGTCGATACCGAAGCGGTAGACACTGACGGCGACGGCCTGTCCGACGCTGAGGAAGCGGAGCTCAATACCGATCCGGCCGTTGTCGACACCGATGGTGACGGGCTGGCCGATGGTGACGAGGTGCTGGTCCATGGCACCGAGCCGCTGGCGCCCGATACCGATGGCGACGGGTTCCTCGATGGCGACGAGGTTGACCAGGGGACAGATCCGCTAAGCGCCGCCAGCTTCCCCGGGGCGCCGGTCGATAGCGACGGCGACGGGCTCCCGGACAGCATCGAAGCCGAGCTCGGGACCGATCCCCTCGACCCCGATACCGACGACGATGGGCTGACCGACGGCGACGAGTATTACATTCACCAGACCGGCACCCGAAACCCGGATACCGACGGCGACGGCGTCCTCGATGGCGCCGAGATCGAGAACGGGACCGACCCCAACGATCCGAACGATTTCTAACGCTACCGGCCGCGTGACGGGCGTCACGCAGCCGGTACGACGACTGACGACTCTGGACGATCTTCGAGGTTTCGGCGCTTCCGCGAGGTCCCGCCTCCGGCGGTTCAAAGCACGAACCACCCGGCGAGCAGGGCGAAGGCCAGGATCAGCAGGATCAAGCTCGCCGGTCCCATCCCCCAGATCAGCCAGACGATCGTCGCCAGCACAACCAGCACCGCGAGACCGACCAGATACCGAAACTCGCCGGAGCCGCCCATGATGACTCGCGGGCCGAAGCCAAGCGGGTCGTCGGCGGGGGCCAGATCGTTCCCCGCCAGCACTTGGCGAGCCTGCCGGACCCGAGCCGCTCGCTCCTCGTCCACCTGCTTGTTCATGGGTGTCTAATCTCCTCCCGCGAGGTGATCAGCGATTGCGGCGGGAACCGGTTGGCGACGCCCGCTCAGGCGGGCCCAGCTCCCGCCACAGGCGCAACATAACGATCTTGACGACACCGGACACCGCGAGCATCACGCCAGCGAGCGCGAGGAACGGGTCAAGTCTCAGCCCCACCGCGATAATGGCGCCAAGGAGCCCGGCAACAACCATGCCAATTGAAATCCAATGAAAATGACGCACCGACGTCTACGCTCCAGTTCGCATCAGGCAATACCTCGCACCGCTTCGGGACCGGAGCGGTGACGCTCAGGCACTATCCTAGTCAAACAACGGCGACCGTGCAATCGGGCCACGTTGACGGCTACCGTTTCCGCCGCTGAAATGGCCAGAATCGCAACCAGATCATCCGGCCAAACGCGGTCAGCAGCCACACCAAGGTCAGCGCCGGCGCGAGTCGCCGCAGACCCAGCGACATCCCCGTCAGCCAATCCTGATCGAAGGCGTGCCCCGCCAGCGCGGCCGCGATCGCGATGCCCCACAGCAGGAGTGTGGCACGAAACAAATAGGCAACCAGAACCATCCAACTATCCTACCCAAGATCCGTTCCGCCAGGTGCCGGCGCCGGACCGAACCAGGTTCCGCGAGCGGCGGCAACGACATGATGGCGGTTGGAGCCCGTCCGGCGCAAGTCTGCGCAAAGACGCGACCCCGGCTAGATG
>JALZJP010000090.1 GCA_030859715.1 Chloroflexota bacterium | reverse complement strand
GCGCCGCCCTGGGCGGCCGCGTTAGTCGTCATCCGGTTTCCTCCCGCGAGCATGAGTCCGGTCGCGGCACTTGCTAGGACGCCGCGCCGGGTCACGGCCTGGCCTTGCCGATCGTTCATCGTCGCCTCCTCCTGGCCGCGGGAATCCGCATTGGGTCCTTGGCCACCACGAAGGCTATGGGGTTCGTTGCCGCCTGTCTTGTACGTTCTTGCGCCGGAGGGCGTAACGGCCGGGGGGGACGCCGACGAGGCGCTTGAAATGGTGGGCAAGGTGACTCTGGTCGAAGAAACCGGTCGCCATGGCGACACGGGCCACCGGCCAGCCGCCGGCCAGCAGCTCCTTCGCCCGGCAGATGCGCACCCCGATCAGATAGGCGTGGGGCGGCAGTCCGATCCCGGCCCGAAAGGCGCGGGCGAGGTGGAAGGGGCTGCGATCGACCAGGCGCGCGAGGTCGGCCAGCGACGGGTTGTCGGCGTAGTGCGAATCGAGGTAGTCGCGCACCCGATTGACCGCGCCAGGTTCGTGCCCTCGCCGCGGCGGGCCGTTGCCCGAACCGGCGTGCCGCAGCAGCGCGGCCAGCAGGAAGAGGAGCCGGGTATCCGGTTCGAGCTGCGTGACCGGCGCTTCGGTCGCCAGATGGAAGGCAAGGAAGTCGGCGGCGAGCTTCTGGTCGAGGATGACCGGATCAGCGAAAAACGGCATCTCCGACGGACGCTCGAAGATCGATCCAGCCGCCGCTTGGATCAACCGCGGAGCGGTATAGAGGATCCGAAACGACGTGGGCCGGGGGCGGTCCGCGAGGTCTCGCGAGGCATGCACTTCGCCCGGATGGATCACGCTCAGGCTGCCAATCGGCACCGGGAAGCGGGCTCCGCGATAGCGGTACTCACCGGGAAAGTCCAGGCTGAGACACCATTGGTAGGTGTCATGGACGTGCATCACATCGGTTCCCGCCGGGCCGGGCGCATAGCGGTGCCATTCGAGGAGCAGGTCGGCCAAGCTCCAGGCACGAATTTCATGGACTGGATCGCGCGATCGGCTGGGGTCACTGCTGCCTGGCATCATGGTGCATCCGGCCCGATTGACGTCCAAGGGCGAGGAACACCAGCGCCAACGACTCCCGCGATCAACTGGTGGAAGGTTCTGGTTTGACCGGATGACTGGTGCATGGAGCCGGCCGGATCGCCGTTAGGATGCGCCGGGCTCGGCGTCCGAGTCCGGCACGATCAAGTAGGCGCAGACGTGGCCGCCGTTGAGCCGGTGGGCGATGCGGGTGACCGCCGCACTGGGCAGCGCTTCCTGCAAGAATGCCAGTTCACTGGAGCAGGCGTGGCGGTACTTCTGGGCCACGCTGAGCACCGCGCAGTTGTGCTCGGTGATAACGAAGGCGCCGTCCGGCCGCCGCTCGCAATCGGCCAGGTAGCCGTCCTCGTCCAGGATTTGGGCGACCACCTGGACTTGCTCGGGGAAGGGCAGGCCGGCGGCCCGGGCCCGGGCCCGCTGCAAGCGGCGCTGGCCCCGGCGGTCGAAGATCCGCTCGACCAGAGCCGGGTCTTCGTCCTCGACGTACTCCAGCAGCTCGTTGGTCAGCTCCGCGTAAGCGCGGGGAAAGAGGGCGTCACCAGCCGCCGTCAGCGTGTAGAGATGCTTCGGCCGGCCGGGGCCGAGGCGCGCCGTCTGGTGGCTGAGCAGGCCGTCTCGCTCCAGGGCGATGAGCTGTTGGCGGGCACCGCTGACCGTGATCCCGAGGTGGCCGGCGATCGCCTCGGCGTCGGCCTCGCCCCGCCGTTTCACATGCTCCAGGATGAGTCGCCGGCTCTCCGGTAGGCTGGTCAAGGCTGGATTCGGCAGTGGTGTCGACAGCATGCGCACTCCTTCGCCCATGATCGGGGGGCAGGTCGAGTATAGCGGATTCCCAAGTCCACGATAATTTAGAAAGAATATACTTGCTTTATTGCCGGGCCGGGTGTATCGTGGTCCTTGCCTTATTGGCAGCGCCGGGCCCGCCGGGAGCCATCGCTGCCGACTCGGGAAAGGAGCCGCCGGATGGACCGTCTGAGCGCTGAGTTACTGGCCCCGCATCGTCTGGCTGACTACTATCGAGACGCGGCTTCGGCCCGCCTGACGGCGCTCGCCGCGACCCGGTCCCGGCGAGCCCTCCTGCCGGCCCTTGGCCGGCTGCTGGTGCGGGCCGGTCACTGGCTGGAGTGCGTCAACGCGCCCTGTCCGGCCCCGGCCGCGGGGTCGTGATCGGCCAGGCAGGGCCGGTGACAATCGTTGCCGACGAGGCGGGCGGAGCTGCCCTCGATGCGGCGGCATACCTGCGCCGGCTGGGGTATGGCGGCCCGACCCGACCGGCCGCGACGACCCTGGCCGGGCTTCACCTCGCCCATCTCCGCGTCGTCCCGTTCGAGAACCTCGATATCGCCCGCGGCCAGCCAATCTCGCTCCGGGTCGCGGATTTGTTCGACAAGATCGTGCGCCGGCGGCGCGGCGGCTTCTGCTACGAGCTCAACGGCCTGTTCGCCGCCCTCCTGCAGCAGCTCGGGTTCCACGTCACATTGCTCGGCGCGACCTTTCCCCGGCCGCCGGGACAGGTCGCGCCGGAGCTCGATCATCTCGCTCTCCTGGTCGCGGCTCCCGACGGCGCCGGTTCCTGGCTAGCGGATGTCGGGGCCGGCCGCGGATCGGCCGCCATGCCGTTGCCATTCGAGCCGGGGCAGGATCACTTCGACCCAGTGACCGGGGCCTGGTTCCGGTGGGAACCCGAGGCAGGCGGTTTGCGCTTGCTACGGCAGGACGGGGCGGGACCCACGCCGGACGTCTGGGAACGCGAGTACCTCCTCTCGGACCAACCGCGGACGCTGGATGAATTCACCGCCGGCGCCGATTACCATCAGACCTCGCCCGACTCGCCCTTCACGCGGGACCGAATCTGCTCGCTGCTGACCGCCAACGGTCGGGTGACGCTCAGCGGCTCCCGGTTGATCGCGACCGTCAATGGGGTGCGCCACGAGCGCGAGCTCGCGAACGACCACGAGGTGCGGGCCGTGTTGCGCGAACAGTTTGGCGTTGACGATCTGGATATCTAAGGGGATGATGTGGTAGGTGCAAGCCCGAATGGCGACCGGCCGGTGCGCCTGCTCGGCATCGGCGGCAGCATGCGCCGGCAGTCGTTATCGCGGGGATTGTTGCAAGCAACCCTGGCGATGGCCAATGCCGCAGGGGCCGAGACCATCTTAGCCGATGTCCGTCAGCTGAATCTGCCCATCTACAATCCAGAACTTCCATTAGATGACTACCCGGCATCGATGACCTGGTTGGTGGAGCGGGCGCGGGCGGCGGATGCCTTCATCTTCTGCTCGCCGACCTATCACGGCACGGTCAGCGGGGCCGTCAAGAACGCGTTGGACGCGCTCGACTTCCTGGTTGACGACACGCCCCGCTACCTGGGCGGCAAGCCGGTCGGCCTGGTCGCCCTCGGCGGCGGCAGCGCCGCCAACGTCATCACCGCGCTGGGCCACGCCGCCCGCGGCCTGAATGCGCTGACAATCCCGACCGCGGTGACCGCCTCCGGCCGCGCCATCGAACTTGATCCACCGCATCTGACCGACGATGGGACGCGGGATCGCCTCGAACGATTGGTCCATGAGCTTATCTCGATCACGCGGCGACTCCGGGCGCCGGAGCATACCAACGACGCCCTGGCCCAGGCGCCGTTCATCGCCGAGTCGTCTTTATCGTCTTGACCCGCACTGTTTCGCCGTGAGATCAGCAAGACCCGGTGGGGATGCCCTCGATGCGACAGGTCACCATCGTGACAAATTACCCGCGGGTTGTCTGCTCCGGGAGCCCGTCTGGCGATGGAGGGATTTCGTGATTACCGAAGACCTCGTGGCGCGGATTCCGCTGTTGGCGCCGCTGCCGGAGGACCATCGGACGCTGATCGCGTCCCGCGCCGCCGATGTCGTGCTCCGGCCCGGTGACTGGCTGATCCACGAGGGCGAGCTGCCGTCATTCTTCTGCCTCCTGGAGGGGACGCTCGACGTGGTTAAGCGGGTCGCGGGCACCGAGCAGGTCATCAACCGCTACGACCCCGGCGACCATTTCGGTGAGCTGCCGCTGCTGCTGGGCTCCGCCGCCGTGGTCAGCCTCCGGGCGCGGGAGGAATGCCGCGTCCTGCGCCTCACCCCGGCGGACTTCCAAGCCCTCATGGTTGGCCGGCCCGAGGTGAGCACCGCCATCCCGCGGACCATGGCGGGCCGGTTCGGCCATCTGCAGCAAGTCGCGGTCGAGGCGCCGGGGGCGCTGCTCCGGGTGATTGGCCCGGTCCGGGACCGGGGCGGTGACGACCTTCGCCAGTTCCTCTCCCGCAACCACGTCCCGTTCGAGTGGCTCGATCTGGATGACCCGGTGGCACAATCCCGGATGCCGCCGGACCAGCGGGCGGCCACCGCCTTCCCGCTGGTCGTGTTCCGCGACGGCGCGCCGCTGATCGCGCCGTCGCGACGCGCGCTCGCGTCACGGCTCGGGATGCAGACGGTCCCAAACGCGGGGGAGTACGACCTCGCGATCATCGGCGGCAGGCCGGCGGGGCTAGCGGCCGCCGTCTATGGCGCCTCGGAAGGGCTGCGCACCGTCCTAATTGAGCGGGAAACCGCGGGCGGCCAAGCCGGCACCTCGTCGCGCATCGAGAATTATCTCGGCTTCCCCGCCGGCCTCTCCGGGGAGGAGCTGACGCGGCGTGCCCGGCGCCAGGCCATGGGGTTCGGGGCGGAGCTCGTCATCACCCGATCGGTGACCGCGGTCGAGGCCGCGGCCGAAACGCGAGCCATCGTGCTCGACGGTGAGGAGCGTGTCAGGTGCCGGACGATCCTGATCGCCACCGGCGTCGCCTGGCGTCTGCTGCCCGTTCCCGGGTTGGACCGGCTGGTGGGGCGCGGCGTCACCTATGGCGGGACGCCGGCGGAAGCGTTGAGCACCCGCGGCAAGGACGTGTTCTTGATCGGCGGCGGCAACTCGGCTGGGCAGGCGGCGCTCTTCTTCGCAAGCTACGCCCGGCGGGTCACGATCCTGATCCGGGGCGAGACGCTGGCGGCAAGCATGTCTCGCTACCTGATCGATCAACTGGCGGCGAAGGCCAACATCACCATCGAGCCCCGGGCCGAAGTGGTCGCCGTCGCGGGAGAGGACCAGCTCGAGGCGATCACGATGAAGAACCGCCGGACCGGGGGCGAGCGCACGGAGCGGGCCAACGCCCTGTTCATCTTCATCGGGGCCGACGCCGAAACCTCGTGGCTGCCCGCCGCGATCGCGCGGGATGGCCGTGGGTTCGTCGTCACCGGCCGCGAGGCGGCCGCCGGGCTGCCCGTGAGCTGGCCGCTGGATCGAGATCCATACCTATTGGAGACGAGCGTGCCCGGAATCTTCGCCGCTGGCGACATCCGTTCTGGATCGATCAAGCGGGTGGCGTCGGGGGTTGGCGAGGGCAGTATGGCGGTCGCCTTCGTCCACCAATATCTCGACGGCGCCCCGGACCACCCGCCACCAGTCGCGGGCTCCCACGGGCCGGAGGCAGCCACCCGGGCCGAGGGCGAGCCATCGCATCGCGGCCCGCGGCCCGCGGGGTAAGCGCCCGTGACGGCGCCAGCCGGCCGCCACGGAGCAACGGCGGAGACCGCGGCCGAACCGTATCGAACGCAACGAGGAGGACAGGGACATGGCGGTCACGGATGCATCGACTGGACGTGAAGACGGCCTGGCACCGGCGGCCGGGTCCCTCGCGCCGGAGCTGGTGCGGGTGGGGCCGCGAGCCAGCCTCGATGGCGTGACCGTGGTCTCGGGCGGGCGGCATGGGATCGCCATCTTTGCCTCGTCGACCACGGATCAGGTCTACGCGGTCGATAATCGCTGCCCGCACATGGGGTTTCCGTTGCACAAAGGGAGCGTCGACCAGGGCATCCTGACCTGTCACTGGCATCATGCCCGGTTCGATCTCGCCAGCGGCGGCACCTTCGATCCCTGGGCCGACGATGTCCAGACCTACCCGGTGACCATCGCCGACGGCGTGGTCTATGTCGATCCCCGGCCGCGGGGGGGCGATCGGCCCGCCCGCGCCAGGGCACGCTTGGCCGACGGTCTGGAGCAGCGGCTCAACCTGGTGATCGTCAAGAGCGTGCTGGCGCTGCGGGCCGAAGCCGAGCCGCCGGCGTCGCTGCTCGCCATCGGCGGCCGGTTTGGGGCGACCTATCGCCTGGGCGGCTGGTTGTCGGGTCTGACCATCCTGACCGCGATGGGAAACATCCTGCCCCGCCTCGACGCCGACGACCAGGTGCTGGCCCTCTATCACGGGCTCGTCAACGTGGCGCGCGATTGCGCCGGGCAGCCGCCCCGCTTCGCCCTGGCGCCGCTGCCGGGCCAAGATGTTCCGGTTGAGCGGTTGGGCCGCTGGTTCCGGCGCTTCATCGAGGTCCGGGACCGAGACGGGGCCGAGCGAGTCTTGCAGACGGTAATCGCGGCGGCGGCCCCGCCGGCGACGATCGCCGGCATGCTCGCCGCCGCCGCCACCGATCATTACTTCCTCGACGGCGGCCACACCCTCGACTTCGTCAATAAGGCGTGCGAGCTGCTGGATCAGATCAGCTGGGAGCGGGCCGGCGTCATTCTGCCCAGCCTGGTTCCCGTCCTCAGTCAGTCGCGACGGGCGGAGGAGCTGAACGCCTGGCGACATCCGGTGGAGCTGGCGGCGCTGCTGGAGCCGGTGTTCGCCCGCCTGCCGGAGTACGTCGCCAGCGCCGGCACCGATCCGGCCTGGCAGGCGGACGATGCCTTCGTCGCCGTGTTGCTGGGGGATGACCCGGCCGCCATCGTCGCCACGCTTGATACCGCGCTCGCGGCCGGGGCGCCGCTGACCACGATCAGCCGGGGAGTGAGCTACGCGGCGGCGCTGCGGGTGGCCCGCTTCCACACGGCAAACGAGTTTGCCGACTGGATCACCGTGCTCCACACCTTTAGCAACGCCAACGCGGTCCATCAACTGTTGAAACGCGCTCCGTCGGCCGAACTAGCGCGGGGCATCTTCCACGTCGCGATGCAGCTCTACCTCGACCGGTTCCTCAACCAGCCAGCGGCCCGGCTGCCGGACGAGCGGCCCTCGCACCGGCAGGCGCTGCCAACTGATCCCGTCCGGCTGCTGGCTGGGCTGCGCGAACTGTTCGACCGTGAGCAGCAGGTGCGGCCGGCCGCCGAAGTGGTCGATCATTGGCTCGCCCTCGGCCACGATCCGGCCCCGCTGATCGCTGAGCTCGGCCATCTGCTCTTGCGCGAAGATGGCGAGTTTCACTCGTACCAGATGTTGGAAGCGGGCCTGGCTCTCCACGGCGAGCTGGCCAGTAGCGATCAGCGCCGCGCCAATCGGGTGCTGGTAGCAATTGCCCGCTACCTCGCCGCCCACGCCCCCACCAGCCGCTCCATGCTGCAAACCGCGAACATTGCCCGCCGCCTGCAACGGGGCGACGACCTCGCCAGCGACCCCGCTGACGAGGAGCGATGAGCCGTTCCCACGGCACGGGCCGACGCGCCGCTCACGGGTTCATCGGCTCGCCGGTCTCCGACCAGACCGGCGGCCGGGGCGGTTGGCGTGAACGACGAATGCTTCGGAAATCGGCCGTACTTCAATGCTATGGCAAAGCAAACATCTCATCTGGCGATGTTCGATCAATCGTTTCGCGATGGACGATTTCGCATGCGTGACAACGATTTCGTTGCACTTGACAACGCGCCCAATACCTGTACGCTAGTCCCGCTGACGATTGGGCGGCACGGCTCAGGCCGGAGCGGTCAGCGTGAGTTGGAGGACGGAGCATCGTTGGCTGGCGATCGCCCCGCGCCTTATTCCCAAGCCATGCCTCGCGGCGGCCACGGATCAGGCACGAACAACGATCACGTTGGTGGTGGGGACGAGATCTGGTGCCAGCGGTAGTGAGCTTGGAATCGAACAGATGAGCACCTCGCACAACGGCAACCAGTCTCCGTCCGGGCGGGCGGAGTATCACGTTTCCATGACGGTGGTGACCTGGCGGGCCCTGGACAGCGCCCACGGCAAACTCTCGGCTGAGTTGTCGGCCGCGCTCCGCACCCACCACAATCTCTCCCTCAACGCCCACGCGGTCCTGTCGCAACTGGTCCGCGCCCCTGATCGCAAGCTCCGCATGACCGAGATCGCCAGCCGGATCGATTTTTCGCTCAGCGGGTTGACCGGGTTGGTCGGCCGCTTGGAGCAAGATGGGCTGATCGAGCGCCAATCGAACGCCGCCGATCGCCGGGTTATTTACGCCTGCCTGACCGAGATCGGCGAGCGGTATGCCAACGAGGCGGACACCCGCCACCAGGCCACCCTGGACACGATCCTGAGCGAGCGCTTCGCGCCGGACGAGCTGGCGCTGCTGGCGGAGCTGCTCGGCCGGATCACGGCCAACGGCGAGGCGTGAGGTTCTTTCCGCTGTTTCAATGCGGCGGAGGCCACGGCCGGCATGGTTTGGATGCACTGTTGAAGATGGAAAAATCTCGCATCCATGCCTAGCTTGGGTGATCGAGCTGGGATTTCTCGCGTTCGCGGTGTACGCTCAATCAGCAACGCGGAGATGCTCCACGGATGGGAGAGGAAAGATGCCGCCACGCGCGATGACGCGATCGCTTGAGGACAACGACATGATGCAGACCTTTCGCCTGCTGGCGGGAATTACCGCCGTCCTAGTGCTGGTGCAAGCGGTCCTGGCCGGGCAGTGGATCGGCGGTGACCTGGCGATCATTGTCACCCATGGCTGGCTGGGGAGCGGCACGTTGCTGCTTGCCCTCCTGATGACCGGGATCAGCCTGGCCGGCGGGCGGCAGGGGTGGCTCGATGGCCGGGCGGTCGGCCTCTCGGCGACGTTGGTGGTGCTGGTGGTGGCCCAACTTGGGCTTGGCTACGCCGGACGCTCCAGCGCCGTGGCAGCCTCGCTGCACATCCCGCTCGGGGTGCTCATCTTCGGCCTGGCGATGGTGCTCCTCGTCTCGGCCCTACCGCTCCGGTTGAGCCCGGCGGACGCCCGGACCCGCTAAGTTGGCGCCATCTTCCCGTCCAGCGAGGACCGGGGAGCGCGGCTCACCGGCTCCGGTGCTCATCATCCTGGTCATCACCCTGGTGGTCATGCTCGCCGGCGTCCTCGTGATCCTCTTCCCGGAGCAAACCGGCGTCCCCGGCCTGAACGCGACGCCGCCGAGCCAGGTTGAGACGCCGGTAACGGGGGATTGAGCGCATCCGACCGGGATTTCGGGTTGACATAGTGGCGCATTCGGCGTAGCCTCGGGGTGACAATCAAAGAGCGTCGCAACGGGAGCTCGGGGAGCCGGGCTGAGAGGGGGGCCGACCATCACGCGGGTGGCTGCCACCGACCGTCGAACCGGATCGGGGTAATGCCCGCGCTGGGATGATGAGCGTCTCCTCCGTCGAGCACCGTCGCTTGTCGCCGGTGTTTTTTCGTGCCCACGATCGCGACGGCTGCCAGATTTGGCGAAGAGGTATCCCATGACCCTAGCAAGCCACGATCAACCACTCATCATCGGCGGCCGCCGCTTTCGGAGCCGGCTGATGCTCGGCACCGGCAAGTACCGGAGCCGCGAGGAGATGCGGGCGGCGCTGGCCGCCTCGGAAGCGGAGATCGTGACCGTCGCCCTGCGCCGGATCGACTTCGATGACCCGGCCAGTCGCTCGATCCTCGAAGATATCGATCCCGCTCGCCACGCCATCCTGCCCAACACCGCCGGCTGCCAGACGGCGGCCGAGGCGGTCCGCATCGCCCGCATGGCGCGGGCGATGGGCCTGGGCGAGTGGGTCAAGCTGGAGGTGATCCCGGACCCGGACTACCTGCTGCCCGACCCGATCGGCACCCTGGAGGCGGCCCGGATCCTGATTGACGAGGGGTTCCAGGTGCTGCCCTACATCGGGGCCGATCCGGTCCTGGCCAAGCGTCTGGCCGAGCTCGGCACCGTGACCGTGATGCCGCTGGGGTCGCCGATCGGCTCCGGCCAGGGGATCGTCAACCTGGAGGCGATCAAGATCATCATCGAGCAGGCGACGGTGCCGGTGGTGGTCGATGCCGGGATCGGCGTCCCCTCCGACGCCGCGCTGGCGATGGAGCAGGGCGCCGACGCCTGCCTGGTCAACACGGCCGTCGCCCTGGCCGAACACCCGGCCCTGATGGCGGAGGCGATCGCCGGCGGGGTGCGGGCGGGGCGGGCCGCCTACCTGGCGGGCCGGATGCCGCGGCGGGCGACCGCCTCGGCCAGCAGCCCACTCGCCGGCATCGTCGCGAGCTAAGGGGTGCCCGACGCCCGGCGCCCGCCCCGCCTGATGCTGGTGACCGATCGCCGCCGCACCCGACGGCCCTTGTCGGAGCTGGTCGCGGCGGCGGTGGCGGGCGGCGTCGACACGGTCCAATTGCGGGAACCAGACCTCGACCCGGCGGCCCTGTTGGCGTTGGCCACGGAGCTACTGGACGTGATCGGCGACCGGGCCACGCTGCTGGTCAACCGCGACCTGGCGGTGGCGGCGCGGCTCGGGATCGGCGTCCATCTGCCCGAGGCCGGTCCCGATCCGGCGACGGCCCGCCGTCAGCTTGGCGCGGACGTCTTAATCGGACGGTCGGTGCATTCGGCGGCGGCGGCGGCCACGACCACCGGGGTGGACTGTTTATTGGCCGGGCATGTCTTTGCCACGGTCAGCAAGCCGGGCCAGCCGGCGCTCGGTCTCGAAGGGTTGCGGCGGATCGTGGCCGCCGCCCCGATCCCGGTCCTGGCCATCGGCGGCATCAGGCGTGTTACCGTGGCGGCGACGCTCGCGACCGGGGCGGCCGGCATCGCCGTGATCGGCGCCATTGCCGGCGCCGCCGACCCGCGCCGCGCCGCGGCGGACCTGCGGACCGCGGTCGATCAGGCATGGGAGCAGCGAATGGATGAACCACGGGCGGGCGAGACGGAGACCGGCACCAGCGTGACGATCAACGGCAAGCCGGTATCGCTACCGACGGGCACCTCGATCACCGATTTCATTGCCGATAAGGGGTTCACGGCGGAGATGGTGATCGTCGAGCTGAACGGCGAGATCGTGCCGCGGCCGGACTATCCGCGCACCACGCTCGAGGCCGGGGACCGGCTCGAGGTCGTCCACGCCGTCGGCGGTGGCTGAGCCGGCCGGTCCCACGGATGAAATGGAGTTCGGGCGTTTGGGCCGGCAAGCGAGCCCTCACCGGCTCCCCCCTCCCAGAATTAGGAGGGGGGAGCCGGTGACGTTCGGCCCGTGGGATGGCTTAGCGAGAGTAGTACTCGACGACCAGGTGCTCTTCGCAGATGACCGGGATTTCGGCCCGGGGAGGGACGTAGGCGAGGCGGGCGCCGTAGCCGGAGGAATCGGTTTCCAGGTAGGGGGCGGGGCCGACCGACGGCTTTAGCTCGTTGAAGACGATCATCTTCCGGCTGCGCTCGCGTACTTGCAGCACATCGCCGGGCTTGAGCCGGGCCGAGGCGATCGAGAGCTTGCGGCCGTTGACCTCGATGTGGCCATGGTTGACGAACTGGCGGGCGGCGTAGATGCTTTGGGCCAGGCCGGCCCGCAGCACCAGGGCGTCGAGCCGGGTCTCGAGCAGGGCGAAGATGTTCTCGCCGGTCGAGCCCGGCATCTTCGAGGCTTGCTTGACCAGCCGCTGCAGGTAGCGCTCGGTGACGCTGTACTGAAACCGGAGCCGCTGCTTTTCGAGCAACTGGGTGCCGAAATCGGAGCGGCGACGGCGGCGGGCCTGGCCGTGCTGGCCCGGCGGGTAGGGCCGGTTTCGCATGTATTTTTGCGCCTTCGGCGTCAGGGCGACGCCGAGCGCCCGCGATTTCTTAACCTTTGGCCCCGTAAAATTCACGCGGTTCTCTCCTTGATCGATCCTTCTTCAGGACTTCCCACCGGGGCGACAATTGCTCCCGGCGGGGCCGCTGGATTGGCGCCAGCGGCGACGCGATCCGTGACCCTCGTCCGCCCGGTGGCCGGGTCAGCCACGGCAACGGCGAGGATTGGTGTGGTCGAGACCACGCCAGGAGTAGCGACGGCCGGATCAGCCGTGCCAACGCGATAGTATAGCGCGTGCGGCGGATTGGGACGAGGTGGCTGAAAGCCCGCCACGGCGCTGGACTAACAGTCCACGCTGAGCACCACGCGGTCACCCAAGGGGTACCCGCCGGGTACCCCTTGGGTGACTAGGATCGCGGCGGCGGGCCGACTGGAGCGCCAACAGGTGACCCGCGTCCTGAGCGCGGACCGGGGGTGGGGGAGCGCATGCCGGGGGCGAGGGGAGCGGAGGAATCATCGCCGGGGCGGGAGCCAGGGGGGCCAGGCGCGGTCGGTGAGGTGGCGCGGCTGGGGTTGAAGCTGGGGTTCACCGCGTTTGGCGGGCCGGCGGCGCACATCGCCATGCTGCGGGAAGAGGCGGTGGGGCGGCGGCGCTGGCTGAGCGATCAGTACTTCCTGGACCTGGTGGGGGCGACGAACCTGATCCCCGGGCCGAACTCGACCGAGATGGTGATGCACATCGGCCAGCTGCGGGCCGGCTGGCGGGGTCTCATCATCGCTGGCGGTCTGTTTATCCTGCCGGCGGCGGTGATCGTGCTCATCTTTGCCTGGGTCTATGTCCGGTACGGGGCGACGCCGGAAGTCGAGTGGGTGCTGTACGGGATCAAGCCGGTCATCATCGCGGTCATCGCGCGGGCGTTGTGGGGGCTGTTTCGGACGGCGATCAAGGGGCCGCTGCTGGCGATCGTCGGGGTTGGGGCGCTGGCGCTCTACCTGCTGGGCGTCAATGAGCTCGTCGTCCTCTTCGGCGGCGCCCTGCTGGTGTTCGTGGTCGAGCTGGTTAATCGCCGTCGCGGCGGCGGGACGATGGTGGTCCTATTGCCGCTGCTCGGGTTGACGGTGCCGGCAATCCCGGCGCTGGCGGTGCAGGCCGCCGCGTCGTCCGTCAGCCTGGTGACGCTCTTTTTGCTGTTCCTGAAGATTGGGGCGGTGCTGTACGGTGGCGGGTACGTCTTGCTGGCGTTCCTGCGGAACGACTTCGTGGTGCGCTATGGCTGGCTGACCGACCAGCAACTGTTGGACGCGGTGGCGGTCGGCCAGTTCACGCCGGGGCCGCTGTTCACGACGGCGACCTTTGTCGGCTACGTGGTGGCGGGGTTGCCGGGGGCGGCGCTGGCCACGCTGGGGATTTTCCTGCCCTCCTTCCTGTTCGTGGCCTTACTTCATCCGCTGGTGCCCCGGCTGCGCCGGGCGCGGTGGACGGCGGCGCTGTTGGACGGGGTGAACGTGGCGGCGCTGGGCTTGATGGCGGCCGTCACCTGGGTGCTGGCCCGGGACGCGATCATCGACTGGTTGACGGCGGCGCTGGCGGTGGTCGCGGCGGTGGTCCTAGTCCGGTACAAGGTCAATTCGGCTTGGCTGGTGCTGGCGGGCGGGGTGGCCGGGGTGGCGGTGTGGCTGGTGACAAGGGCAGCCTCGTAGAGCGGTTCTGGCGCGATCGCCGCGCGGGCGGGGCAGGAATAAATTCCGCGCTGAGCATCACGAAGTCCCGTCGGGACTGAACACGGGGTGGGCGGGCCGGGGACTCGTCGGGGCTCTTTGGCTCGCTGTTGTTGACAAACCTCGCCGTCGCCATCGCGTGATCGCGACGATGCGTGCGCTCCGTGCTGTCGATGATGATGTGGAGTGATGGAGCGGTCCTGTTCTGTACCGCCGGGACGTTGGCGGACCGGGGTGCCCTTGGGGCCATGACGAGAGGGTGCTCTCGGGAACGGTGGGGCGCTGCCCAGGCCCGCAGCCATTCCGCTGTGCCGCTTCGAACATTTGTACTACACTAGCGGGGTGGTGTCAAGCGGTGAGGAGGGCGCGAATGCTGGGGAAGCGGCGATCGACAAAGCGGACGGTCGGACGGCGGTGTGTGGCGGACGGGTGCGCACGATCGGTGCGGCCGGGACGGGTGCTGTGCCCGGCGCACGCGCGGGGCGCATATGGGCGGGAGTTGGAGGCGGCGATCGGGCGGATGGCGCGGCAGGTGGAGCAGGCGTTCACCGCGGCACCGGAACCGGGCGTCGTGGTCGCGGCGGCGCCGGACCGGCGAGATGAGGCGGTGGCCACGTTCGAGCGGCGGGTGGCGCGGGGGGAGTACGGGGAGCTGTTTGATGCCCGATTGCGGGAGGTGATGGCGCAGGCGGCGGCGGAGCGGGGGATCGCGGAGGAGATCGGGGCGTTGCGGGTGGTGCTGGCGCGGTTGATGACCGATCCGGGGATTGATCCGCTGCAGCTGGCGCACGGGGTGGCGCGGGTGGCGGGGACGACGGTGCGGGCGATGCGGATGCAGCAGGAGCTGGAAGCGGGGGTGGCGGCGGAGTTTCAGCACAACTACGCGCAACTGGCGGACGAGCTACTGACGGAGCGGCAACGGCTGTGGGAGCGGCAGCGGGCACGGGAGGCGGCGGAACGAGAGGGCGACGAGGAGCTGATGCTGCGGTTGGAACGGGAGAGCCGGGCGGCGATGTTTCCGGCGGAGCGGGAGTGATTCTGGATTCGCCCTCACGCCCAATCGCTGCCATAGCCGGAGGGTATCCGGGCGCCCGCCGACCGTATTGTGAGTTTGACAGCGCGTCGGCGACGCGCTGGACTCGATGCCGATTCAGTCGAGATCCGCGTCGACAGATCACGGGACAACAGAACCGACGTCAGAACAGGAGGTTGTTCGGGGAATCGTATATCGTTGATACTGTCGGCTGACGGCATGATTGGTACAACAAGCTTCGGGTGATCGGGTTCGCGACTTCTCCTTCATCATCGCCGGATCACATCATAAGGGGATCAACGGCGATGCCTCGTATTTTCGACAACCTTTCCGAGGAGGGGTTGTTGCTCGGAGCACTCCGGCAGACGATGGCGGACGCCATCCGGGCGGATTTCTGTATCGGGTATTTCAATCTGCGGGGCTGGGCGGGGTTGGCGGATTACGTCGATGCCCTGAGCGGGGAGGATCGCCTGGTTTGCCGGGTGCTGGTTGGGATGCAGCGGCTAGCCGAGGACGAGGTTCGGCGCGACTTCGGCTTCACCGCCGGGCCGGAGACGCCAGATCAGCAGACGGTCATCCGCTTGAAGCGGGAGATGGCGGAGAAGTTTCGGGAACAGCTTACGTATGGAGCGCCGACAAACAGAGACGAACAGGCGCTTCGACAGTTGGCCCGGCAGATCCGCGAGGGCAAGGTACAGATCAAGCTTTTCCTCCGGCATGCGCTCCATGCCAAGCTGTACCTCGTCCACCGACCGGACATGATCGCGCCAACCGTCGGGTATCTGGGCAGCAGTAATCTGACCAACGCGGGCCTTTCGAAGCAGGGCGAGCTGAACGTTGATGTGGTCGAGCACGATGCCGCGGTCAAGCTGCACCAGTGGTTTGATGATCGCTGGCATGATCGCCAGTGCCTCGACATTTCGGCCGAGCTGGTCACGATCATCGAGGAGAGCTGGGCCAGGGAGACCTTGATCCCGCCGTACCACGTCTACATGAAGATGGTCTATCACCTCTCCCAAGAAGCCCGGGCCGGGCTCTCGGAGTTCACGGTTCCGGCCGATATCGCGGGGGAGCTGTTCGAGTTCCAGAGAGCGGCGGTCAAGATCGCGGCGCAACACATCAACAAGCGCCGGGGCGTGCTGATCGGCGATGTGGTCGGGCTGGGTAAGACCTTGATGGCGACGGCGCTGGCCCGGGTCCTGCAAGACGATCAAAATACGGACACGCTCATCATTTGCCCACCGAACCTGCGGCAGATGTGGCAGGACTACGTTGATCGCTATAGCCTCATGGCGAGGGTGCTGCCGAGTAGCCGGGCCATTCAGGAGCTACCAAACAATGTCCGCCGCTATCGGGTGGTGTTGATTGACGAGAGCCACAACTTTCGCAACACGGAAGGCCAGACCTACCGGGCGATTCGTGACTATATCCAGGCGAACGACAGCCGGGTGATCCTGCTCTCGGCCACGCCGTACAACAAGACCTACCTCGATCTTTCCGCCCAACTGCGGCTCTTTTTACCGGCCGAGCAGGACCTGGGGATCCGGCCCGAGGCGTTGTTCCGGGAGATCGGGGAGACCGAGTTCATTGCCCGGCACCAATGCGGCCCGCGGACGCTGCTGGCGTTCGAGAAGAGCGAGCAGGCGGACGACTGGCGAAACCTGATGAGCCGGTTCCTGGTGCGACGGACACGGGGGTTCATCCAGGCGAACTATGCCAAGCGGGACGAGACCGGCCGCTCGTTCCTGCCGATGCCGGATGGGGGGCGGTACTACTTTCCGGTGCGGGTGCCGAAAACGATCACCTTCACGTTCGATGAAGCCTCGGGCGACGCCTATCCCCGGCTGTTTGCGCCCAACGTGGTGACCGCGATCAACGAGCTGCGGTTACCCCGGTATGGTCTCGGAAATTATGTTGTGGCAACGCCGCGGCTCCCCGCGACCCCCACGGAGAAGCGAGACCTCGATGGGCTCGGCCGGGCCGGGGTGCGGCTAAAGGGATTCAGCCGGACGAACCTGTTCAAGCGCCTGGAAAGCGGCGGACCGGCCTTCCTACAGTCGGTCGAGCGCCATATCCTGCGCAACTTCGTCTTCTTACACGCGCTCGACAACGATCTGCCGCTGCCGATCGGGACGCAAGACGTTGATGCCTTCGACTCTCGCTTCGTCGATAGCGACGCCGAGCAGGCTGAACTTGAGGGTGACGGCCCCCCGGCCCCCAATCCCGCGGGAGAACGTCCGAGCTCCTTACCCGATTTCGGGAACGATGATGCCGAGGTTGCGGATCAGGTCAGCCCGGCGCTGGATGAGGCGCACTACGCCCAACTGGCGGCGCGGGTCTACGCGCAATTCGCCGGCCCGAAACGAACCAGGTTCAGGTGGTTGCGAGCGAACCTCTTTCGGCCGAGCTTGCGGGAGGATTTACTCGCCGACGCGCAAGCCTTGATTCGGGTGCTGGCCCATTGCGGGGCGTGGAACCCGGCCAAGGACGCGAAGCTGCTGGCGCTGGCAAAGCTGATCACGGAGGACCACCCGGACGAGAAGGTGCTGGTGTTCACCCAGTTCGCGGACACCGTCGCCTATTTGACCGAGCGGTTGCAGCGGCTCGGGGTGCCAAACCTGGCGGGTGTGACCGCCGATGTGGCGAACCCGACGCGGTTCGCCTGGCGGTTCAGCCCGCGCTCGAATGACAAGGTGGACCTGGCCCAGCGCGAGGGAGAGCTGCGGGTGCTGGTGGCGACCGATGTGTTGAGCGAAGGTCAAAACCTGCAAGATGCCGCCATTGTCGTGAATTTCGACCTGCCGTGGGCGATCATCCGCTTGATCCAGCGGGTGGGCCGGGTGGACCGGATCGGGCAGCGGTCGGCGGCGATTCGCTGCTACTCGTTCGTGCCGGCGGCGGGGTTGGAAGAGATCATCAACCTGCGCCAGCGCATCCGGAACCGGCTGCACGAGAACGCCGAGGTGGTCGGCACCGACGAGACTTTCTTCGAGGATGACGACACGCGGCCGTTGATCGATCTGTACCACGAGAAGGCCGGCATTCTGGACGAAGGCAGCGGCGGCGACGAGCTGGGAGTCGATCCGACGTCAGAGGCGTACCAGGTCTGGAAGAACGCGATTGATGCCGATCCGAAGCTGCAACGGACGATCGAGCAGTTGCCGGATGTTATCTACGCCACGAAAGGGTACGGGGCCACGGCCGCCGCGCCGTTGGGGGCGCTGGTCTTCATCCGGGCGAGCGATGGCAACGACACGCTTGGTTGGGTCAACGAGCGGCGGGAAGTGGTGACGGAATCGACCCTGGACGTGCTGCGGGGAGCCGCCTGCCACCCCAACACCCCTGGATTGCCGCGCTCGCCGGAGCATCATGCGCTGGTCGAACATGGCGTCCGTCACATGCTGACGGAACAGAGCCGGGCCGGCGGTCACCTGGGGCGGCCATCCGGGGCACGCTACCGGGTCTATGAGCGGCTGAAGCACTACACGGAATCGTTCCAGGGCAAGACGTTGCCCCTGACGGCGCCGAACCTGGACGAGGTCAAACGGGCGACCCAGGACATCTATGACCACCCGCTGAAGGGGGGCGCCACCGACGCGATCAACCGGCTGCTGCGATCCGGGGCGGCGGACGAGGAGATCGCCCATCGGGTGATCGAGCTGCGAAATCTGGACGAGCTGACCGTGCCCAAGGGGGAGACGGCGGCGATGGAGCCGCGGATTATTTGCTCGATGGGGTTGGTTGGCCGGCGATAGCGTGGTGACCAGCGCCGTTGGCAAGATGAACCGGGTTGCCCGCGACGGCGCTGGAATGAATTCCGCGCTGAGCATCACAAAGTCCCTTCGGGACTGAGAACGAGGGCGGCGGCGGCAGGTCGCCGGGGCGGAGCAGTGGGGGAGGAGAGGACGGATGCAACAGACGCTCGCGGCCACTCCACACATACCCCTGCCCGCTATCCGGGAGCGGCTGCAGGCGTTTGATTTCGTGGGGCTGTTCAACGAGCTGGGCTGGGACTACCTGCAGCCGGAGCTGCCGATCAAGGTTAAGGGCACGGTCTACAGGCTGCAAGGGGTGGCGCAGAAATCGAGCTTCCAGGTGCGGCTGTGGCAGGCGGCGGCGGGGGAAGCGTTGCCGGACCGGGCGACGCGGCTCACGATTGATCGGGTGGTGACCCGGCTGGCTCGCGAGCATCTGCTCATCTTCGTCGATGAAACGCGGACCCGGCAGGTCTGGCATTGGGGCGAGCGCCGGCAGGGGCAACCATTGCGGGCGCACGAGCAGGAGTTCCAGCGGGGACAGTCGGGGGAGCGGCTGGCGCAGCGGCTGCACGGCCTGTTCATCAGGATCGAGGAAGATGACGAATCGCTGACGGTCTTGGACATCTCGGGCCGGGTGCGGGGCAGCCTGGCGGCGGAGCGGGTGACGCGGCGGTTCTACGAGCGGTTCAAAGGGGAACATGAGGCGTTTCGGAGTTTTGTCGACGGGATTCAGGCGGCGGGGGATCGCGACTGGTACGCCTCGCTGATGCTGAACCGGCTGATGTTCGTCTATTTCATCCAGAAGAAGGGGTTTCTAGACGGCGATCAGGACTATTTGCGGCGCAAGCTGACGGCGGTGCGGGCCGAGCCGGGGCCGGACACCTTTCTGTCGTTCTACCGCCGGTTCCTGCGGCGGCTGTTCCACGACGGGCTGAGCCGGCAACGGGCGGAGCGGCCGGCGGGGCTGGATGCCCTGATCGGGAACGTGCCGTACCTAAATGGCGGCCTGTTCGACGTGCATGAGCTGGAGCGGGAATATCCGGCGATCGAGATTCCGGACGAGGCGTTCACCAAGCTGTTCGACTTCTTCGACGAGTACCGCTGGCACCTCGATGAGCGGCCGCTCGGGGATGACCGCGAGATCAACCCCGATGTGCTGGGGTACATCTTCGAGAAGTACATCAACCAGAAGCAGATGGGGGCGTACTACACGAAGGAAGACATCACGGGGTACATCGGGCAGAACACGATCATCCCGGCGATCCTGGACCGGGCGAAGGAAGGGTGCGCGGTCGCCTTCCGGCCGGGCGGGGCGCTGCGGGGGCTGTTGCAAGAGGAGCCTGATCGCTACATCTACCCGGCCGTTCAGAAGGGGGTGCTGCTGGACCTGCCGCCGGCGATCGCGGCGGGGCTGGACGACGTGACGGAGCGCGGGGAGTGGAACCGGCCGGCTGACGACGACTTCGCGCTGCCGACCGAGACCTGGCGGGAGCATATCGCGCGGCGTCAGCGCCACGAAGCGGTCTGGCTGAAGCTGGTCGGCGGCGAGGTGACGACGGTTGACGACCTGATCACGCTCAATCTGGATGTGCGGCAGTTTGCCCAGGATGCGATCGCGGGGTGCGAGGGGCCGGAGACGGTGCGCGCCTTCTGGAAAGCGATCTCATCGCTGAGCGTGCTGGACCCGACCTGCGGCTCGGGGGCGTTCCTGTTCGCGGCGTTGAACATCCTGCAACCGCTGGCGGAGGAGTGCCTCGACCGGATGCAGGCGTTCGTGGATGAGCAGGACCAATCGGGCCAGGCACAGCGGCCGGAGCGGTTTCGCGATTTCCGGCAGACGCTGGCGACGGTGGCGGCGCACCCGAACCGCGAGTATTTCGTGCTGAAGCAGATCGTGCTGAACAACCTGTACGGCGTGGACATCATGGCGGAGGCGGTCGAGATCTGTAAGCTGCGGCTGTTCTTGAAGCTGGTGGCGCAACTGGAGGACGCCGGGCAGATCGAGCCGTTGCCAGACATCGACTTCAACATCCGGGCCGGGAACACGCTGGTCGGGTTTGTGTCGCTGGACGAAGTCGAGCGATCGCTGACGATGGCCGGGCCACAGCAATTCCGGATGATTGATGACGCGACACTGGACGAATTGAAGCGGATGCAGGAAGAGGCGGAGAAGACGGCGATGGCCTCGGCCCGGTTCCGTGACATGCAGGACGAGAACACAAGCTCGGCGGCGCAACGCGAGGCAAAACAGGAGGTGCGGCAGCGGCTGTCGGCGCTGGGGGCCGAGCTCGATGTGTTGCAGGCGCGGGTGTATGGGGTTGAGCCGAGCGGGGAGACCTATGACAAATGGCGGGAAAGCCATCAGCCGTTTCACTGGCTGAGCGAGTTCTACGAGATCGTGCATGACCGGGGTGGGTTCGATGTCATTGTTGGGAATCCGCCGTATGTCGAGCTGAGTAAGGTCCGAAAATTCTACAACCTAATTGGATACGCAACAATTTCTTGCGGAAATCTTTACGCTCCAATTCAAGAACGGTGCTATCGCGTCATCTCTGGGAACTCTGGGCGTCTCGGGATGATTGTTCCACTCAGCCTCGCGGCCACTCGGAGAGCTTTTGAGATTCGGCGAATAATTCTCAAACGTACTGCCTGGGTATCTTGCTTCGATATGCGTCCAAGTGCCCTTTTTGACGGGGTGGCCCAAAGATTAGCGATTGTGTTGTCCGCAGAAAGGTCGGAATCAGAGCGACGGCTCTTGTCAGGTGGATACCGAAGATGGACATCTGACGAACGCATGACCCTCCTCAGCACTGGGTCTTATGTCGAAGCTAGCTACGATGTCTCCTCAGAGCCCCTTCCTAAAATCGCATGGCCAATAGAATCTCGGATACTGGCCAAGCTTTGTGGGCCTCGGCTTGAAGACTTAGCCGATGATCAGGATGCACAATTGTTTGTGCATCGGATAGTTCGGTACTTCATTAAGGGATTGACCTTCTCTCCTGCTTTTATTGACGCATCTGGAAAGTCGGGACGATCAGAGGACTACAAACTGTTCGCATTCTCGAGCGATGAGATGAAGAGCGTCGCTGCAATACTCAATAGTACGTTTCACTACTGGTTCTGGCGGGCCCATTCGGACGGATTCCACTGTGGATACGCAGATGTGTATTTCGTACCGTTTGGTCGACGCTTTGATGTTGAGATTCGTAATGCCTTGGATGCACTGACAGAAAACCTCATGAGCGATTGGAACAATAACTCGGTCATCAAATCCATCAAGTCCAAGTCTGGAGCCATTCAGTACCAGGAATTTCATCCCTCGATGTCGAAGCCTATCATCGACGAGATCGACCGCATACTTGCCAAGCATTACGGGTTCACGGACGAAGAGCTGGATTTCATCATCAACTACGACATCAAGTACCGGATGGGGCGGGATAGCGCGGCCGAGGACGCATGAATCCGCCTGATCTGGCGGCGCTGGTTGGCAAGGAGCACCCCGCCACGCTGGGCGACCGGGCTCTCCTGGAACAACCGCTGCTGGCGATCGCGTGCTCGGCGAGATGCCCGCCGGGGTTGGTGCTGCCGGCCTACGATCTGGCGGGGGCGGTGCGGGATGCGGGGGTGGCGACGATCGGCGGGTTTCACACGGCGATTGAGCGGGACTGTCTGCATTACCTGCTGAAGGGGCGGCAGCCGGTGGTGATCTGCCCGGCGCGGGGGGTGCGGGGGATGCGGCCGAAGCCGGAGTGGCGGGGGCCGCTGGCGGAGGGGCGGTTGCTGGTGGTCTCGCCCTTCGCGGCGACGGCGCGGCGGATGACGCGGGCATTGGCGGAGGCGCGGAACGCGTTTGTGGCCGAGCGGTGCGCGGCGGCGCTCGTCATTCACGCGGCGAGCGGGGGGAGGACGGAGGCGTGGTGCCGGACGGTGATGGCGATGGGGAAGCCGGTGTGGGTGCTTGATGCGGCCGAGAACGGGGCGGTCGTGGCGTTGGGGGGGCGGGCGGTCCGGGTGGGGGCGGTGCCGGAGTGGTTCGGGTAGGGCCACGCTCCTGATAAGGAATCCGGGTGAATCGTGTGGAAATCGCCACATCGCGTGGGCGGCGCGCTGGACTGGAAGTCCGCGCTGAGCATCACGAAGTCCTTTCAGGACTGAGCACGAGTAATCGTCCGTAGATGCGCTTGGTATCCTTCTATTGTTATCCAATTTCGCATATCGATCGTTCCGTCCTTAGTCCTGAAGGGACTTTTCGGTGCTCAGCGCGGAATTCATTCCAGCGCGCCGCCGACGCGACGCGCGATTCCCACATGAAGTAACCGAAGTCCGTATCAGCCATGCTCGCGATCGTACAGACCACGCGGCGCGGGAGATGATCCCGCGCCGCGTGGTCGTGCTTGCCGCGATGGTCAGACGGCCGTTACTCGAGCTCGAAGATGAGCTGGACGTCGACGGCGACTTCGGAGCTGCCGGCTTCGATGGGGGCGCCGGCGGCCAAGTCCATGGCGCCGCCGCCGGCCCGCTGGTAGATCGGGGGGAGGCCGGGGGTCAGGGTGCCTTCGGAGATGGCGACGAGGCGGCCCAGGCTCAGGCCGGAGGCGGCGGCCAGCTCTTCGGCCTTGCGCCGGGCATCTTCCACGGCGAGGACGCGGGCGTCGCTGGCGGCGGCGGTGGTGTCGTCGACGTAGAAGGTGATGCCGTAGATGTTGTTGGCGCCGGCGTCGATCGCGGCGCCGAGGATGTCGCTGACGGTGTCGATGTCACGGATCGTGACGCTGACCTGGTTGGTGATCTGATAGCCCTGGATGTCGCCCAGGTTGCCGTTTTCGTCGTAGTTACGGATGACGTAGACGCTGTAGTTCGAGGTCTGGACGTCCTCGTCGGCGACGCCGCCGGCCTTGACCGCGTCGATGATGGCGGTGGCCTGGGCGGTCGATTCGGTCTGCGCCGCGTCCAGGGTGGGGAGGGTGACATCGACGCCGATGGTGATTTGGGCCGTGTCCGGCGTCACCTGGACGGTGCCGTGACCGCTGACGGCGACGGTGGCCGGGCCGAGCGAGCCCGCTACCGGGGTGGCGGCGTCCTGGGCGGCGGCGGTGCCGCCGGCGAGGCCGGAGAAGATCGCCGCGCCAACGGTGGCGGCGAGGGCGAGGGTGCCGAATCCCTGGCGTAGGCGGTGCTTGTTCACGAACGTCTCCTTGTCGATTGACGCGCTACCGACGCTGCTGACGAGTGGGCTCGCCCAAGGCCGCCGCCGACCTGGTGCGGCGGTATCGGGCGATGCCGGCCAAACTGACGATTAACCAGACCAAGGCCAAACCGAGCCCCACTTGGGCCAGGCGCCACCCGGATGGCGGCGGCGGTGACGGCGCGGCGGGAGCGGCCGGTTCGGCGGCGACGAGACCGGGAGCGTCCTCCGGGGCGCCGTCTGCATCATGTGACGCTGGAACCGCCCGATCGGTTCCGTCAGCAGGGGCTGATTCCGCGAACGACTCGGCCTCATCGGCCATGGTGACCGTTGGTCGGGGCATGACCGATCGTGGTTGGCCGCTTTCGGCGGCGGGCGCTTGCGGTGGCGCCGCCGGCATCGCCTCGTCCGGGGCATCAACCACGACCTCCAGCTCGCTGGTAGAGCGGAGGGCGACGTTGGCGGCGTCGCGGCTCGTGACCAGGTCGCCGGCGATGACGGCGACGAGCAGGACCGCGACCGCGACGGTGGCGATCCGCAAGGCGGGCAGGGCCGGCACCAAGCGGGCGAACCAGTCCGCGCCATATCGGCCGCGGCCGTGGGCGCGGCGGGCGTGGGCCGGGCCCAGCTGAAAGCCGCGGCGGGGGGCGTAGTGGGGCAGGCCGCGGACGAGGGCCACGGTCGCCCGCAGCTCGGCCAGCTCCCGGCGGCAGGCGGGACAGGTCGCCAGGTGGGCGCGGGCGGCGGCCATCTCGGCCGGCGGCAGTTGGTGGTCGAGGTAGGCGCTGAAGGCATCGAGATCGAGATGCCGCGACGAGAGCGCGGCGTCCGCCGGCGCCGCGGCGGCGCCGGGGTCCGGCCCGGTGGGGATTGGGTGGTGGGGCGTGTCGCCGCTCATGCCTGCCGTCCGAACCGGTAGCCGCTCATGGCGGGCCTTCGTCCTGGTCATCATCATGACGGGTATAGCGGTCGAAGAGTTCCCCCGCCTCGGGGTCATCCTGCAGGATCTGGCGCAGGCGGGCGCGGGCGCGGCTCAAGCGAGATTTGACGGTGCCGAGGGCGGCGCCGGTGGTTGCCGCGATCTCCTGATAGTCGAATCCTTGCAGATCGGAGAGGAGGACGACGAGGCGCTGATCGTCCGGCAAGGCGGCGAGGGCCCGTTCGAGGTGGACCGCGAGCTCGCGGCGGAGGGCATGGGCCTCGGGGGCTTCGCCGGCGGGGGAGTGGGTGGACCAGATGGGCTCGCGCTCGAACGGCTCGGCATCGAGCGACGCGGCCGGACGCCGGGCCCGCACCCGGAGCAGGTCGTGGGCACGGTTGGCGGCGATCCGGAAGAGCCAGGGCCGGAAGGCGTCGCCGCGAAACGAGGCGATGCCGCCCCAAGCCCGGACGAAGGTGTCCTGGGTCACATCCTCGGCGCTGGCGGCATCCCGCAGGAGGCGGAGGCAGAGGTTGAAGACGGCCCGCTCGTAGCGGAGGACAAGGACATTGAAGGCGTCGAGATCGCCCCGCCGGGCGGCGGTGACGAGCTGCTCGTCGTCACGAGTGGGGGCGGGCGGGGGCGGGTCGGGCAGGCCGGGGGCGAGGGCGGCGGATCCTTCATCGGCTGCCGGCGCCGGCGACTCGGCGGCGGAGGGGCGGCGGAGCATGAGCGTCGCGGGCACCTTGGAGCGTGGTGGCGGCGGGCGCTGGAAGGAATGCCGCGATCCCAACGCTTCGACGCTCAGGATCGCTACCGCCGCTTGGAGATCGTGGAACATCATCGCACCCGCGAATCGCGCTACGAGGCGAGGCTGACCCGCTCCAAGACGGCGGGGTTGGCGACGACCTCGGGCCGGAGGCCGCGGAGGACGCGCAGGGCCTGGAGCAGGGTTTGACGGCGAACGATATCGACCGAGCGTTCCGAATAGTAGGCGGCGTGCGGGGTGAGGATGACGTTGTCCAGGGCATACAGGGGCGAGGTTTCGGGCAGCGGCTCCGGGTCGACGACATCGAGCCCGGCCCCGGCCAGGCCGCCGGCGGCGAGGACGGTGGCCAGGGCATCGAGGTCGATGATCGGGCCGCGGGCGGTGTTGACCAGGTAGGCGTTCGGCTTCATCAAGGAGAGCCGCTCGGCATTGATGAGGCCGCGGGTCTCCGGGGTCAGCGGGCAGTGGAGGGTGACGATATCGGAGCGGGCCAGCAGGTCGCTGAGCTCGACCAGGGTGACGTAATCCGGAAGAGTGGCGGGATCGAGGTACGGGTCGCTGACGAGGATGGTGAGGCCGAAGGGGCGGGCCCGCTCGGCGACCAGGCGGCCGATCCGACCGAAACCGATGATGCCGAGGGTCTGCTCGCGCAGGGGGGCGATCCGGGTGTGCAGGATGGCGCCGGTGGCGCGGCCATGGCGCAGCCAGGCGCCGGCTGTCAGCTCGCGGTCGAGGTGGACGATGCGCCGGTTGAGGGCCAGGATCAGGGCGAGGGCATGGTCGGCGACTTCGGCCGTGCAGTAGGCCGGGTAATGGGTGACGACGATGCCGAGCTCGGCGGCGGCGTCGAGGTCGACATTATCGAGGCCGACGCCGTAGCGGCTGAGGACTTTGATGGTGGTCAACCGCTCCAGGACGGCGCGGGGAAACGATTCGCGGGTGCTGGCGAGGAGGACGTCGGCATCGGCGCAGGCGGCGATGACTCGCTCCATGTCTTCGCCGGAGATGGTCTGGAGGTCGATCTCGAGGTCGCTGTTGTCGGCCAGGAGCTGACGCTCCAGGGCCAGGCTGTCAACGTCGGTGTTGTAGCGATCGGAGGTGAGGACAAGTTTAAACGGACCCGCCATGCCTGTGCTTCCCCTCTCAAACGACCGGCGCCGGCCGGGGCGGCGGCACGCACGCGGGCGGGAGCGGGGAGGAGGGTCGCCTCGCTCCCCGGTCGTGGCGCGAGCCCGGGGGTGGCCGGGCCCAGCCGGCGCGCTGCCC
>JALZJP010000077.1 GCA_030859715.1 Chloroflexota bacterium | reverse complement strand
GGCCGGGGTCGCGTGGGCAAGAGGGGGGGGGGGGGTAAGCGAGGGGCGGTGTGGTCACGCTGCTCATACCCGCGTCACGGCCAGGACGACGAGCCCAGAACCGGATTACTCCTAGCATAGGATCGATCCGCCACCTACGTATTGCCAAATCGTTACAGTTCCGTCGCGATTCCGCTGGCATCGACGGCCAGCGAAACCGGGCGCGTCCCGGCCTGGTGATCCTACTCGCCGATATGTCATCTGCGATACCATGACCACATCAGCAGCGGACGTCGCGGGACACGGCGGCGGACAGAAGGAGACATCGAGATGACCGAGAGCAGCTCGACCGGCGGGCCCACGAATGCGAATGGGTCACGACGCGACCAGGCCACCGACGATCTCCACGCCGCCCTCGGGCACCTGCGAGACGCGGTGGACCGGCTGCGGTCGGAGATCGAAATGAACGCCAAGGACGAATGGGTGCGGGCCAAGCCAGAGCTGAAGACCACGCTGGGCGACCTGCAGAAAATGATCGATGCCGCCGCCGAGCGCGCCAAGGTCGTCCTGGGCGGCCTGAGCGATCGCCTCGACTCGACGGAGAAGCGCGACCAAAGCAACTAATCCCGGAGCGATGCGGCGCCGCGGCTGGTTGGTCGGCCAATGGAGGCTGACGACAGCGTTGGCGGACAGTCAGGAGGGTCTGATGAGAGATGTTCTGGCCCGAAACTGGTGGACCTTCGCTCTCCGCGGCGTCTTCGCCATCATATTCGGACTTCTTGCCTGGTTCTGGCCGGCCGAGGTCTTGGTGGCCCTGGTCTATCTGTTCGCGGCGTATTCACTCATCGACGGCGTCACCGCGCTCTACTCCATCTTCACCGAAGGCGGCAGTAGCCGCTGGCCGGCCCTCCTCTTTGAAGGCGTGCTCGGCGTCGGGGCCGCGATCATCGCGATCTTGCTGCCGGCCCTCACCGCGCTCAGCATCGTCTATGTCATCGCCGCGTGGGCGCTCATCCTCGGCGTCCTCAGGATCGTGAGCGCCGTTCGCCTGCGCGAAGAAATCGACAACGAGTGGATGCTGGCCCTGAGCGGCGCGGCATCGATCATCTTCGGTGTCATCCTCTTCCTGAACCCCGGCGAGGGGGCGCTGGCGTTGATCTGGGTGTTCGGAATCTGGGCGATCGTGTTGGGCGTAGCGCTGATCGTCCTCGGCTTCCGATTTCGCGGCGGCAGCCCAGTTACGGCATAGCTCACCCGCGTGCCAAGCATGGTCCACCACGGGCGGCGCCACCAGGCGCCGCCCGTGGAGCTCCGGACCGCCCGGTTCGCGGGCCTAGTTGAGATTGCCGTTGAGGCCGGCCGCCCAGTCGCTGCGGACGAAGCCGAGGCGGGCGAGCTCGGCCATGATCAGCCTGGCGTTCTCTTCCGGGGTGCGGTCAACGGTATCGAGGGTGACCTCGGGGTTCAGCGGCGGCTCGTAGGGGTCGCTGATACCCGTGAACTCTTTGATCTCGCCACGCCGGGCTTTGGCGTACATGCCCTTGACGTCTCGTTGCTCACAGACGGACAACGGCGTGTCGACGAACACCTCGAAGAACTGATCCTCGTCGATCATGCTCCGCACCGAGTCACGGGTCGATCGATACGGCGAAACCGCGGCACAGATGACGGTACCGCCGTGCCGGGCCAGCTCGCTGGCCACGAAGCCGATGCGCAGGATGTTCGTGTCGCGGTCCTCCCGGTTGAAGCCGAGCCCCTTCGAGAGGTGGGTCCGCACCACGTCACCGTCGAGCTCCGTCACTTGCCGTCCCGCCTCCAGCAGGAGCACCGAGAGCACCGCGGCGGTGGTTGACTTGCCAGAGCCGCTGAGCCCGGTAAACCAGATGCAAATCCCCTGTTTGTGCCGGGGCGGGTACGACTCCGCCAGAATCTCGGCCGTCTCGACCCGGGTGAACCACGGCGGCAGCAGCCGCCCCTTGCCCAGGTACTCTTCGCGCACCTGGGTGCCCGAAATCGACATCGTCTTCGTGCCCGGCGCGATGTTTGTCCCTTCTTCGTACCGATCCTCGTCCGGCAGGTAGAGCAACTCGTTGAACGGCACCGGCTTGACGCCCAACTCGTCGCTATGGTCCCCCACGATCTCGTGGGCGTCGTACGGACCGTAGAACGGCTGACCGGTGGAATCGACCCCCGGGCTGGCGTGGTCGCGACCAATGATCAGGTGATTAGCGCCGTAGTTCCGCCGGATCAGGGCGTGCCACAGCGCTTCCCGCGGCCCGGCCATCCGCATCGCCAGCGGCAGCAACGACAGCACGATCCGGTCCGGCTGATAGTAGTGCTGAGCCAGCGCCTTGTAGACCCGGACCCGCGTGAAGTGATCGACATCCCCGGGCTTGGTCATGCCCACGACCGGATGGAGCAAGAGGACGCCGTCGATCGCCTCGGCGGCTCGCTTCGTCAGCTCCTCATGGACCCGGTGCATGGGGTTGCGGGTTTGGAAGGCGACCACGTTCTGATACCCGGTCTGGGCCAGGATCTCACGGGTTTGGGCCGGCGTCCGGCGCAGCTCCTGGAAGTCGTAGTGCCGCGGCAACTGGAGCACCCGAAGCCGGCCAGAGGCGTTGTAGCCGCCCCAGCGGCCCAGCTCGTTCACCAACGGATGCTTGGTGTCGAGGGTGCCGAAGACACGCTGCGCCAGCTCACCGGGATCCCACGAGTACAGCTCCTCGACCTTCATGATCGCCAGCAGGTCATTCATCGAATCACGGAGGGCGACATCGGTGCCGAGCTTCAGGCCGTCCGCCGCCGATACCGGCAGCGTGACCGGGATCGGGAAGATCGCCCCATTCGCCAGCCGCATGTCATGGACGACACTTCGGTAGTCCGCTTCGCTCATGAACCGGTCGAGCGGCGAGAAGGCGCCAACCGCCATCATTTCGAGGTCGCAGACCGCGCGGGGCGACAGCTGAATGGACGGCAGGGTGCCGGCGTAGGTTCGCGCCTCCGCCAGCTCCGCCGCCGGCACGAAGAGGTCGACCAGGCGGCCGCCATAGGGCGAAATCAACGTGGTTGGCTTCACGGTCTCCATCGTCACACCCAAGATGTCATCTCCTCTTGTCGGCTTCGCACCAGACGAGTGGGCCCCGCCGGCAGCGACCGGCGGTCCCGCGTTGGGTATCGAAAAGTGTCAAGAACGGCATGCCGCGATCCCCGGGAGCGATCCCGGCCGGCACGAAGTCGTCCCCCCTCCCGGGGCGTCACTCGTCGCTGACCCTGATACCCCACTAAGTCAGTCGAGATATATGATCGCACCAACGCGGGCCGGATGCAAGGCACCGCCACGGCGCTCTGCCTCGCGTCGCGTTGCGCCCACCCGGCTCCCGCGGCTAAAATTGTCCTGGCCGGGCGGAATGCCGGCCCTGCCCTCGTAGCTCAACGGATAGAGTGTCTGGCTTCGAACCAGAAGGTTGGGGGTTCGATTCCCTCCGAGGGTACCGAAAGAACCGCATAACGCTGCGCTTTCTCTGATCGCGGGCCCTCCGCTGGGGTCGTAAGTTACGCATCTACACCAATGTTTACACCAACGGGTCGCATTGGCTCGATATGACAATGGAACTGGTGCCTTTACGGGCTGAAAGGCTTCGGTTCCCGTAACGTCCCTTATCGGCCCCCGGCTGGTTCGATTACGTGTGGCGGAAGGTGCGCCAGGCTGAGACGATGAGGATGATCCCGAGCCCAGGTTTGAGCGTGAAGGCCAGCACCGACCCGACCAAGTGCCCGCCCAGCACGTCGCCGATCACCGATCCCAGGCCCATCGGGCCGGCGGTCCGTGTCTGCGCTTCCCGCGCATAGGCGCCTCGCCGGATGTGGCGCACGACGCTCACCGCGATGGTCGGCAGGTTGACGAGCAGGCCAATCCCGAGACCTCCGGAGGCATCCATGTCGTGACGAGGTCCCCCTGAGCCACCGCACCGGAAGGGCGGTCGCCCGCGGGTCCCGAGGTCCCGCGGACAGGTGACGATCACGCCGTGACGGCGACGGTCGCGGCCGATTTGACAGCGGGAGCCGCGGGCGTATAGTGGACACGGCCGGGATTGCCGACGGCCGGTTCGGCGCGCTCCCAGCGACCGCCGCCCACGAGCACGAGGGAGAAGCGCCATGCGCCCGTTGCCCGTCCTCGTTCTCGGCCTCATCACGCTCGGTCGCCGGTCGGCGCCATGGGCGAGCGACCGCACGAGCCTTGGGCATCGGTGGTGATCAAAGCAATCCGCTCGCCTGGGCGCGGGTGACCGCCTCGCGGCGCGACGTCGCCTCGAGCTTGGCCAGAATGGAGCGCACGTGCCACTGCACCGTGCGCGGGCTCAGGAAGAGCGCCTCGGCGATCTCCCGGTCCGACTGCCGCGCCGCCAGCAGGAGCAGGATTTCGGTCTCGCGGCGGGTCAGCCCGCCGCTCGCTTGCGTCGCGGCGCCAGCGTTCGCCTCCGGGCGGGTGACGGTCGCCGCAAGGGCCATCGCCTCGGCCAGGGAGAACGCCCGGCCCTTGGCCAAGGTGGAGGCGGCCGCCGGTTCGCCGACCGCGTTCCGCAGCGCCGCGAGACCGCGACCGGCGGCGGCGACGTCGGACGGCCAGAGCATCGCCGCTCCCACCCGCTCGCGCAGCGCCTCGGCGGTTCCGAACAAGAGGAGGGCCGGTTGGTGGACACCCCAGGTCGCCGCGACGCAGGCGATTCCGGAGAGCGCGTCGGCGATCTGCCGCACGTCGCCGCGTTCCCCCGTCAGCGCCAGGCCCTCCCGCCAGCGCCTCGCCGCCAGTGCGTAGTCCCCCACTTGGAAGGCGCTGGCGCCCAAGTCCATGCGCGAGATCGATTCGGCCAGATCGAGCCCGTGTCCGGCGTAGAGGCGGATGGCCCGCTCGCTGGCGTCGGTCGCCCGCGCGCCGGCGCCTTGGCCCCGGGCCGAGACGCTCAGGTTGGCGAGGGCGCGCCCGGCGACGGCGGCGGCCAGGGCCGGGTCGCCGATCCGATCGGCCAGGGCGATGGCCTCGTGGAGCGGGACTTCGGCCTCCGGGTAGGTGCCGCCACCGTTCAGCATCGCGCCGCGGAGGATCAGCGTCCAGGCGGTATCGAGCGGATCGCCCGCCGCGCGGCTGAGGGGTAGGGCCCGCGCCAGCACCGGCTCGGCCTGGTCGAACCGGCCCTGCCCGATCAGCATTCCGGCGTATCCGGTCAGGAGGCGTGCCCGATCGGGCGCCGCGGCGCGGTCGATGCTCCCGAGCGCGCGCTCCAGCCAGCTCTGACCGTCGCGAAAGAGGCTGAGGCTGATCCACCATTCGCTGAGTGCCGCGGCCAGCTCGGCGAACGCCTCAGCCGGCCCACGTGCCTCCAGCCAGATCAGCGACGCCTGCAGATTCGCGGCCTCGGCGGCAAGCCGATCGAGCGGCGCTTGCCGGGCGTGAACGGTGACCCAAGGGCGGAGGGCTCGGGCGAGGGCAAGGAAATACCGCGCGTGCAGCGCGCGCGCGTCTGCTTCCTCCCCGGCCGACGCCAATCGCTCCAGACCAAACTCCCGAATCGTCTCCAGCATCCGAAAGCGGGAGTCACCATCCGGCCCCAGGTAGCCGTCCAGCAAGCTCTGGTCGATCAGGTTCTCGACGGAGTCGAGGACGGAAGACGGGGAGGTCTCCCCCTCTCCCCGTTTCGTCACCGCCTCGGCGGCGTCGAGCATGAAGCCGCCGGCGAAGACGGCCAGCCGCCGGAAGAGGCGCTGCTCGGTGGGAAGCAGCAGGTCGTAGCTCCAGGCGATGGCGTCGCGCATCGTGCCATGGCGGGGCGGCGCATCGCTCGCACCGCGCGTCAGCAGCGGCAGCCGCCGCTCCAGGAGCGCGTGGAGCTGGCGCGGCGGATGGACCTTGATCCGCGCCGCCGCCAGCTCGATCGCCAGCGGCAACCCGTCGAGGCGGGCGCAGACGTCGGCGATGAGCGGGGCGGACGCTTCGTCGAGGGGAACGGCCGGCGCGTGGGCGCGGGCGCGTTCGACGAAAAGCCGGACCGCCGCCGTCCCCAGCATCTCCCGCGGGCTTGACCCGGCCCCGGCCAGCGCCAGCGGCGGCACCGGCATCTCCTGCTCGCCGTCGACGCGGAGTGGGGCGCGGCTCGTGACGAGGGCCGTGACCGCCCCGACCTGGGCCAACAGCGCGGCGACCGCCGGCCCGGCGGCCAGGACCTGCTCGAAGTTGTCGAGCACCAGCAAGAGCCGCTTGCCGTGCAGGAACGCCGCGAGCTGCTCCGCCCGCCCCTGGCCGCTCCGCTCCCGCAGCCGGAGCGCCTGGGCGATGGTCGGGACGACCAACTCCGCGCGGTGCACGGCGTCGAGCGCAACAAACGCCGCGCCGTCGGGAAACCGATCGGCGGCCACCGCCGCGACCGCCAGCGCCAAGCGCGTTTTCCCGATGCCACCCGGACCGGTCAATGTCAGCAGGCGCACCGCCGGGTCGTCGAGGAGGGCAACCAGCCGGGCCACCTCCGCGTCCCGGCCGACGAGCGACGAGAGCGGCTCGGGCAGCCGCCAGGCGTGGATCGCGCCAGGAAAGGCGACGACGCGCGCCGTCGGTCGCGGCGCGGCCGTTCGCGACATGGTCGCCGCGTAGCGGTCGAGCGCCGCGCGGGCGACCCGATAGGACCACCCGTCTCGCGTCGCGGCCAGGGCGCCGCGGGCGATCGCGCGGCGCACCGTCCGTTCGGACACGCCAAGCGCACCCGCCGCCTCGTGGGTCGAGAACGACGCGGCGTCGCGGAGAACGACCGGCCGGGGGCAGTCCCACGGTTCGCGATCGCTCGACTCGCCGAAATCGCGCGACGCCTGGCCTTCGCCCATACCCATGCTCGACGATCTCGCCTCTTGGGCGACGGCGCGTTCCACCGCCGAGCGCGAATGCCGGCTCGTCGCAATGATAGCAATGATAGCAATGATAGCAATGATAATGGTTCACCGGCGCCTCCGGTCCGTGGGCGATGCGACCCCCCAAGGGTGACCCGGCCGTGTCCCGGCCACGTCCGTCCGCGGGCGTGCGAAACCCCGGTAGGAAACCCCGCAGGTCTTGCGGGGGGCTATCCGCGGCGAGTGGGATACATTCGTCTCGACGCATCGCATTCACGACTCCGGATCACCGGAGCGAAGCAGGACGCCGTGGACGAACGCCTACACGACCGAGTCGTCGCATCCGCGCTATTGGGTCGACAGGAACGGTGCGGCTGCCTGGGCACGGGTTGGCGACCATCCGACTGAAGGAGGGAGACGTGAACCGTCCCGTTGATCGCCCCGGCACCACCGCCAGTGGTGGTCGCCGCCTTTCCCGCCGCCGCCTGG
>JALZJP010000053.1 GCA_030859715.1 Chloroflexota bacterium | reverse complement strand
TGCCGGTCCACAGGCCGGTGGCAAGGGTGGTTTTCCAGCGGGGGGAGAGGTCCTGGCGGACGATGTTCTGGTAGCGACGGTCATCGCGGAAGCGCTGGATCACTCCCTCCCGCAGCTTGTCGCGGGCTTCGGCCTCCGCCAGCGTCCGGCGGCCACCCAGGGCGCCCGGTTCTTCCATCACCGGCTCCTCTCGTCAGTCTCGACGGCATCCACGCTGGCAGCTATTATAGAACATAAGTTCTTTTTCAGAAAAGCCCGTGGGCGTTGCCAAGAGGAGCGAGGGCGATGCGACGATGGCCGGTCGTGGCACCTCCGACCTGACACCAGCGACTTGCTTTTCGGCCACACAGAGCGAACATCGTGGTAGCCACGACTCTGTGGTCCTGAGCAGATACTGAAACTATTGCGGAGATTACAGATATGTCACTGAGACCACACCATGCGAATGGATACACGTCACCACGAGCAATGATCTATTGCCGTGTGAGCAGTTCGGGCCAGGAAGACAACTCGAGCCTGGAAACCCAGGAAGCGGGATGTCGAACCTATGCAGTGAACAGAGGCTGGACTGTCACCGGCGTTTTTCGCGAGGTGCACTCGGGCGCGGAGTTGTTTGAGCGGCCACAACTGACGCTACTTCGGGACGCCATGCGGCGTCACGAATTTGATGTGCTCCTTGTCTATGCGCTTGACCGTCTCTCTCGCAAGCAAACACACCAGGGTTTAATTCTCTCTGAAGCGGAACATGCTGGTGTTGAATGGAATTCCGCCACGGAAGACATTGATGACTCACCGCAAGGTCAGATCTTGCGAGCCGTCATTGGTGGGATGGCCGAAATGGAGCGATTGAAGATCGCTGAGCGGACGCAGCGTGGAAAGCGGGCTCGAATCGAGTCTGGTAAGTACAACGTTGGCTCACATGCTCCGTTCGGATACACATGGGAGGATCCCGCGACAAAGGCACGACTTGTTGAGAATCCGGCGACGGCACCCATCGTACGCAGAATATTCCGCGAGATTGCGGACGGCGGGTCAGCTCGGCAAATGGCGTTACGGCTTACAGCTGAAGGCGTGCCAACACCGAAAGGAATAGGGACAGACTGGTATTGGTCAACGATTCGAACGATTGTCCGAAATCCTCTGTACTGGGGCGAGCCGAGGGCTTATCGCTGGAAACGAGAGCGGGTCAAAGGATATGGAGTGGTTACACGTCCTCGCCCTGAGAGTGAGCAGATCGCGCTTCCCGGTGTAGCTCCGGCTCTTGTCTCTCCTGAGGTAGCAGCTGCTGTTCATGCTGGACTTGCTCGCAACAAACTCGAAGCAACGCGAAACAACAAGAGTCCGAAGTCTGCGCTTCTTCGAGCGGGATATGCGCGCTGTGGCTACTGCGGGCATTTGCTGGAAGTTCAACATGCCCGTGGAGGGTGGATGTACCGATGTGGGACGTCCAATCGCGATAAACACAAGTGTCCGGCATTCAGCATCATGGCGCCCATACTTGACTCGGTTGTCTGGTCGAAGGTGGAAGAAATACTCTCGAAGCCTGAGATCATCGCTGCAGAGGTTGAGCGGCTGCAGCGCAGCGATACCACGAATGATGATCTCAGCGCCCTTGAGCGGCGAATTGCCGAACTTCGGCGTCAACGGACGAATCTCACCAAGCGATTGGCGCTCTTTGACGATGATGAGACCGCTGCTCCCCTCGTTGCCGAAATTGAATCATTGGCTCGGCAACAGCGACAGCTCGAAGCTGAGCAGGCCGAGATCCGATCCGTTCGCGACGGCTGGGAACTCGCTCAGTCTCGACTCGAGGAACTCGAATATTGGTGCAGAGTTCAGTCGGAGAACCTTGCCTTCATGACCTATGAGCAAAAGCGCCTCGCACTGCGGGCATTGAATGCAGACGTCCGCGTGTGGGCGACCAACCATACGCCGCGATACTTGATTACGCTCCGTGTCGACGGCGTTGTCCGGCCTGGGCTCGCTAGTGATCTTCATTTGGCAGACGGTGCCGTCCACGGCGAGGAGCATGTTGATGACTATACCCGTCGTGGTTGTGCCAATAGGGGCGGACATCGCGGGGATCGGCTTTGAAGAGCAGCTTCGGCATGGTGAAGACGCGGCGGCCGGGGGCGCCGCAGACCGGGCAGGGGGCGGGGTCGGTGGCCTCGCTCCAGGTCCGCGCCAGGTCGAAATGGGCGTCGCATTCGGGACAGGCGTAGGCATAGGTCGGCATTCGGGTAGGTCTCCAGTATCCTCGGTGGCGGCTCAGGCGATGGTGATCCGCTGGCCGGTGATGTAGCGCGCCTGGTCGGAAGCGAGAAAGACGATCACCTCGGCGATGTCCTCCGGCCGCCCGACATGGTAGAGCGGCCCCTGCCGGGCGAACTCGGCCGCCATCTCGGCCGAGATCCAGCCGGTGTCGGTCGGGGACGGACAGACGATGTTGGCGGTGACGCCGAATCGCCCCAACTCCGCCGCCGCCGCGTTGGTGAAACTTTCCAGGGCGTTCTTGCTGGCGCCATAGGAGACTTCCTCGGCGAAGCCGGCGGCGGGGCCGGTGGTGAGGCTGATGATCCGGCCGCGGGTGGCGCCGCGAGCCTGGTGGCGGCGGCCAAACTCGGCGATCAGCAGGGCGCCGGCCCGGCTGTTGACGCTAAAGACGTGATCGATCGTGCGGGCGCTGACCGCGTTCAGGCCGCGGCCGAAGCGGTCGGCGGGCGCCGCCAAAAAGCTGTCGGCCTGCCAGGTGTCGGCGTTGTTGACGAGGATGTCCACCGGGCCCAGCGTGGCTTCCGCCCGATCGAACAGCTCTGGCACCACGCTCGCATCGGAGAGGTCGGCTTCCCAGGCGGCAGCCCGCCCGCCCGATCGCGCGATCTCATCCACCAGGTCATCGCCGGACCGGGCGCGGCTAGCGGCGTAGTCCGCCCTGCCGGTGGCGACGACGCCGGGGTCGGCCCCATCGAGGCGCAGGTACGTCAGGAAGACGGCCGCCCCCTGGGCCGCCAGGGCGCGGACCGTGGCGGCGCCGATGCCCTGGTTGCCGCCCGTCACCAGGGCGACCCGTCCCGCCAGACCTGGATCAATCATGTGAAAATCTCCGGCGGCATCGTCGCTCCATCGTGTTCTCTCCGCGTTGATGTGTTACGACACCCAGTACCAAAGCGAGAACTGCGCGGTTAAAGCGACCAGGAGGATGACCGAGATGATGACCGCCGGGATCGCCAGCCAGCGGTAGCGGAGGAGCAGGGCGATCACGATGAAGAGCGGGAAAAGGGTGAGGCCGAAGCGGGGCATGCTCATCAGGGCATGCACTTCGGACGGCTGGAACAGCGGGATCAGCAGGCCCGGCACCAGGTAGGCGCTTTGATAGAGCGGCAAGGCTCGGAGGCCGATGACGGCCAGGGCTAGGAAGAGGACCGTCATCACCAGCTCCAGGGTGTCGCTATCGGCGACCGCCAGCCGGAAGGCGTTGCTGCCGAGCGTGTCCAGACCGGGGTTAGCAGCGAGCTGCTGAGCCCAGCGCCAGTCGGCGCCATCCGTAATCTCGCCGGTGCCGCTCGAAAAGCGGTGACACGTCTCAACCGCGCAACGCATCGTCTCCCAGGGCATCGCGCCGTAGCGGTTCCATTGGGTCTGGACATCGATGAAGGCCCGCCAGTTCCCCTGCACCTGGTCGAGGTGCCAGCCGAAGATCGCCGGCCCCAGGATCGGCAAGGCGGCGAAGATCACCGCCGGAAACCAGCGGCGGAGGTCATAGCGGAACTGCTGATAGAGCAGGACCAGGAAGGGCAGACCGAGCAGCACGCCGTAGGAGCGGGTCAGCGCGGCGAGGGCGCCGACGAGCCCGGCCGCCAGCCAGTGGCCCTGCCGGGCGGCGAGGAGGGCGCCGACGACGAGCATCAGGAAGAGCGACTCGGTGTAGACCGCGGTGAAAAAGAGAGCGGTCGGGAAGAGGGCCAGCGCCCAGAGCGCGCGGCGCGCCACTTGGAGATCGAAATCGAGCCGCACCAGCCGGTAGAGCAGGATCAACGCCCCGGCGAAGGCCAGGTTGCTGATGACGTAGCCAACGACCTCGACCGGCCAACCGGTCATCTGCTGGCCCAGGCTCATCAGCCACGGGTAGAGCGGCCAAAAGGCGGCCCGCGCGGTCTCGGTGGTGCCGCCGTACCCTTCGGTCGCGATCAGCGCGTACCAGAGCCCGTCCCAATGTCGGAGCGGCTCGACGATCAGATTTCCCAGCCCGTCGAGTGGCGGCGGGAGCTGGCGGTAGGGCGCGGAATCGGCGGTTGGGACGCCGAACCGGTAGGCGATCGTGGCGGCGGCCTGGACGATGAGCCAATGTACGGCGAAGACGAGCAGGGGATAGGAGATCGCGTCATTGCCAGTGGAACGGCGAGCCCGGCGGCCCGAAGCCCTGGCGGAACCGGCTCGGTTGTCCGTTTCGGTTATCGCGCTCACCGTCGCCAAGCTATGCATCACCTTGAGGCTGCCAACCGCACCGCGGACAGGATAGGTCGCCGGAGCCCTCGTGTGCCACCTCGCCTGAACCGGGTTGATTTGACCACGACGGGGCGCCGAACGACCAGGACCCGGACTGGTCAGCCTGACCCGGGCCGGGTAATCTTGTACCAACGGCTGCTGCCGAAGCGTTCCTATCTATGAGCGAACGCGCCTCGAACCCGCCGAGTTCGACTCTATCCCCGCCACCGATTTGCGATGTCCACCGCCGTCAGGCGGCCAGGATGATGGGAGTGCCTGCCCCGTACCAACGGTTCGGCCCCCGCTCGCACACAGAGGGTACTCCAATGACCACCCGATTCCTTCGCCAAGATCCAGACGATGGAAGTTCGAGCCTGCCCCGCCGCTTCAACCGGCGCCGGTTCACGGCCGCCGCGGCAACGGTTGCAGGCGCTCATGTGCTCGCGAGCCGATGGCCAAGCCAGCCGGCGGGCGTCGCGGCGGCGCAACAGGTCGCCCCCGGCAGCCGGTTCTACTTCGCCACCACCGGACACAACCTGGCCGAGCCGTTCTTATCGGCGTGGCGCGGGCTGGGCGGCGAGGCCGTGGTCGGGCCGCCGTTGTCGGAGGAGCGGTACGCGACCGGCGCCGGCGGCGTCTTGCAGACCTTCGCCGGCCTCACCCTCGTCTACGACCCGGTGGAGACGGCCTCGTCCCTGGTCCGCATTCAACCGTTGGACGATGCCGTGGTCCGGGGATTGGCGCCGGCCTCGGCCCTGAGCCGGGTCACCGGCTGCGCCGCGTTCGATGGCGCTTGCCGCCACCTGCCGCAAACCGGGCATACGATCTCGGGCCGGGTCGCGGAGTTCTGGCAAGCGTCGGACGGCGAGGCGTTGTTCGGGTTGCCGGTGTCGGAACCATTCTTCGATGATGCCGGCGTCTCGACCCAGCTTTTCGAGAACGCCGTGCTGGAAGACCTTGGCTTCGATGGGGTCCGCCTCCGCGACATCGGCCAGGCGCTGATCGAGCAAGGAGGACTGGCCGGGGATCCGGCCTTCAAGCCGGCGCCGCCGACGGGGGGCGCGACCTTTCTGGTCGATGCGGACGATGGGCTTCGGCTGCGCGGCGGTCCGGCGGCGGATGCGCCGGTGGTGATGGTGCTGCCGAACAATGCCGAGTTCATCGCCGCCATCGAGACCGCCGGGACGGCGGTGAGTGAATGGATCCCCGGCTACGCCGATGGCTTCGCCGGTTGGGTGTCGGCGACGTTCCTGATGCGGCCGCCGCCGCTGCCGCAACTCGACCCGGCCCTCTGGGACCCGGCGATCTGGCAAGGGGCGGCCCTGAGCGAGACAAATGTCCGGGCCGAGCCATCCACTACCAGCCGCACGGTTGAGGAGCTGGAGTTTGGCGACCCGCTCACGGTCAGCGAGTGGGTGGCCGGTGAGGAAGTGTTCGAGGGAGCGAACCTGTGGGCCAAGCTTGCTGAGCGGCGCTACGTCTATGCCCGGAATGTCGGTCGGAACGCGCCGGTCCTCCCGATCGCGCCGCCGCCGGACGCCCCGACCTGGGGCAAATGGATCGACATCCATCTGACGCAGCAACTGATGACCGTCTACGACGGCAACTCGCCCTTGCGAACGGTGGTGATCACCACCGGGATGGCGGGGTGGGAGACGCCGCCGGGCTTGTTCTACATCCTGCACCGGGTGGCGAACGAAACGATGACCAACGACGCGATCGGGGCCGAAAACTTCTATCGCCTCGAGGACGTGCTGTTCACCCAATACTTCACCGATCGCGGCCACGCCCTCCATTTCGCCTGGTGGCGAACGCCGGAGACGATCGGCCGGCCGGGATCGCACGGGTGCATCAACATGCTGCTCGAGGACGCCCGCTACCTGTGGGACTGGGCCGAGATCGGGACCGCGATCCTCATCCGGCGTTGACCGTCCGGGCCAAACAGACAAGGCGTGGCATCGCGTGCGCACCATCGGCAGCCGTCGATTTCGGCCGTCGGACCATGTATGATGAGGTTGGGAAGCGACGATCGATCACCCGAGGAGAACGCCACAATGAGCCGATGGGCAAGTCTTGTCCTTGCGTTGTTGTTCGCGCTGTCGCTGACGGCCGGCGCGCGAGCCCAGTCGAGCGTCGAGTCCGTGTTCGCGGATATCGATGCCTATTGGGCGACCACCTTTGCCGAAGCCGGCATTGGCTACTACTCACCGTTGGTGGCGATCGTCGACGGCGCGGTGGAGACCGGGTGCGGCCCGATCGACCCGTCGTTCGGCCCCGGCGCCTATTGCGCCTTGGACCAAACGCTGTACTTCGCCCCGAGCTGGTTCGGCAATCTAGACTTTGCCGCCGAGAACGCGGCGTTCATCCTGGTGATGTCGCACGAATGGTCGCATCATATTCAGGTTCTCCTGGGCATCAGCGACATCTCGATCCTGGAGCCCCAGGCCGATTGCCTCTCCGGCGTTTACCTGGCGAACGCGGAAGAGCGCGGTCTGGTCTCGCCCGGCGACCTGGCCCAGGCGCTGCGGATCGTCAACTCCGCCGGTGACGTGCCGTGGCTCGATCCCGGCGCCTTCCCGCACGGTCCCGGCACCCTGCGCTCCATCGCGTTCATGGGCGGCCAATCCGGCGGCCTCGAAGGGTGCGGCCTGGTTTTTTAGCGCGGTTCGCTGAGCGCGTTGTCCAGCGGGTCGCGGACGGCACGGTTCGATTCTCAAAATAGTCACCCAGAAGTCGGATCAGACCACGGTGGCCCGGACCCGGTGGTAGCCGGTGGCGCCTTGGGGGACGATGCTCCGTTGCTTCCCGCTCTGGACGGCGCCGGTGCCGTCGGTGGCGCGGGTGAGGAGGATGAATTCCCCGGCTTCGGCGGGGCGCCAGGCCACGCTCCAGAAGCTCCAGGTGAGGTCGGTGCCGGGGTAGTCGATCGCCGCCGGTTGCCACGTTTCGCCGTCGTCGGCGCTGAACTCGACCGCTTGGACGCCCCGCGCCCCGGCAAAGGCTCGGCCCCGGATGGTCGCCACCTCGTTGGCGGCGAAGGAGTCAACGAAGGCGTCACCGCCGCTTCGGCGCCAGCGGGGGCCGAAGATGTCGGAGCGGGTGGGCACCTCGAAGTTCGGCCCCCAGCCCTGTTGCTCGTAGAACCCCTTGGCGTCGTAATCGACCACCGTGATCCGGGTTACCCATTTGACGTTCTTCTCCCCAAACAGGCCGGGCACGACCACCCGCGCCGGATAGCCGTGGCGTTGCGGCAACGGCTCGCCGTTCATCGCCACCGCGACGAGCGTCGTCGGGTCCATCGCTTTCTCGATCGAAAAGGTGTCGGTGTAGCCGTCGGCCGCGTAGAGGAGGACCTCAACCGCGGTGTCCGCCGGGCCCGCCGCTTCGAGCAGGTCGCGCAGCGGCACCCCGGTCCAGATCGCGTTACTAAAGAGGCCGGCGCCGATCTGGTTGCTGATGCACATCAGGGTCGTCTCTTGCTCGGTCGCGGCCAGGGCGGCTAACTCCTCGAACCCGTACTGATGGGGCCGCTCGACCAGGCCGTCGACTTGCAAGCCCCAGACCCCGCGGTTGACATTGGGATCGACCACGTTCTTGGTCACGGTGTAAAAGGCGTCGTTGGGGGCGATGGGCTCAACCCCGGGACCGCTGTACGGCGTCCCGTCGTAGCTGAAGGTGGCCCGGTCATACAACCGGCGGATCAAGGCGAACGACGGCACGGCCAACGCCACCGTGGCCGCCCCAGCGACCACCGCCCGCCGCCCGACCGGGGCGCCGGTCACGACCGGCTGGCCGGGGGCGGTGGCGAGGAGGGGCGGCGTCAGCCAGCGATGCACCAATACCAGGACTAGGCCGTACAGGGCGAAGGCGAATAGGTAGCCGGCGGCGGTGATGAACATCGCCTGGGACGGCGGCACGCCGCGGTAGTTCGCGCCCAGCACCGGCCAGAGCACGATCAGCATCGCCACCCAGAGGATGAGCGCGGTCGCCACGACGAAGCCAAGGCCGAGCCGGCTCCATCCCCGCCAGGAGCCGGCGGCGCCGGCCCGGGGCGAGGCCGTGAGCACGCTGTAGATGATGCCGACGAGGGCGCCGACGGCGATGAGCCCGGCCAGGCCGCCCTGGATGCCGAGTTTTTTCAGGCCGTTGTAGCCGCCGAAGCGGCCGAAGAGGGAGAAGAAGGTGCTGATGTCGAGGGTGGGGGCCAGGCGGTCGGGGATCGCTTCGGGGGGCGGCGAAATGCCGAGCCAGGTTCGCATCGCGGCGAAGGTGAGGACTAAGACGGCGGTGGCCGCCAGACCCGCGATCAGCCCGAGACCGGCCGCTTTCAACCAGTGCATCGATTTCATGCTCGATCTCCTCGCCGCGTGGCGGGTGGTGGTGGCATCCGCGCCACCCGCTCGTTGACTATCATCGCTTGGACTGGCTTCGCGCGCCTAGTATTGAACCTCGCCATCCTCGTAACCCGCCGCCGCTGATTTTCCGCCAATTCAGCGCGGGGAACCGCGCGCCTCACGATCCAAACGCACGGTGCGCCCGGCCCGCGGATTCGTTACAGCGACCGAGCCCGAGCCTCCCAGGCGGTAAACGACGGGCTTGCCAGCATCAAGCTCCAGCCCAGCAGTGTCAATCACACGACCAGCGTCCGCGATCAGGATCGATTCCGCTTCCAATCGCCGAAGCGGCGGAGCAGCTCGTCGCGGGCGATCGGCGGGATGTGCTCCTCGGTCAGGGCGCCGACGGCGCGGATCGTCATTCGCATCTGGGCGACGTAGATTGGGCACTCGTCGCAATTGAGCAGATGCTCCTCGAACCGTTGCCGGTCGACGGCCGGCAGCGTGCCTTCGAGGTAATCGGTTACCAGCTCGACCAGCTCGCGGCAGGTTAACTCATCCGGGTCTACCATCGGTCCCTACGCCCCTTCCAGGTAGCGCTCGAGGGCGCGGCGCACCTTCGACCTGGCCCGGTGCAACAGAACCCGTTGATTAGTCTCCGAGATGGCCAGCGCGTTACAGACCTCGTCCGCGGTCCACCCCTCGATGTCGCGCATCGTAATCACCAGCCGCTGGCCCGGTGGCAGGTCCGCGATCGCCAGCCGCACTTGGACGCGGGTTTCTTGAGCCAGCACCACGTCTTCCGGGGTTTGTCGCCAGTCCCGCAGCTCGGCCGCCCAGTGGCCGGCATCCTCATGGCCCGCCGGCAAAAAGCGCTCGGGCTCGACCGCGGGCTCGTGGCCCCCGATCTCGGCTCGCGCCAGCGCGGAAAAGGGGACGGACCGCGCTTCGCGGGCGCCCCGCCGCTTGGCCTGGTTGACGAGGATCCGAAAGAGCCAGGTCTTGAAGGCGGCGCGCCCTTCGAACTGGTCGATCCCTCGCAGAACGCCGATCCACGTTTCCTGGGCGACCTCCTCGGCAACCTCGTCATTGGGAACGTAGAACTTGGCCAGGCGAACCATTGACGCGTGGTAATGATCGAGCAGCGCGACAAAGGCTGCCTCGTCGCCGGTGCGGAGGGCACGGACGAGATTCCAATCCTCGCTCCTGGCGGACGTGGGTGAGCCCGGCCGGCCGGGTCTGTCCTCCACCACTGGCATCGGGCGTCGATCTCCTCCGCCCACGAGAAACCATGGCAGCGACCATTGACCCGGCGTCAATACGGTTGCCGGATACCCTGCCAGCGGACGGGCGTCAGACGGAAGATACTACATCGATCGGCATCTCGGCAGCAGCCACGAAGCGACGGGGCCGCCTCGCCAACCTGGAGGCGCAACCGGCAGCAGGCCGTCACCGGCGGTTGCTCCGACCGGCGACAGTCGGTAGATCCCGGCGACTTTGTTGTTAAAGCAACCGTACGCCATGGTTGACGACATCGGCCGTAACGGATCGAGCTGAACAGCTACTAGAGAAGCAGTGGGCCCACGCTTTCGTCATCACCGCGATCAACGCCAGGTGTCTTGCCTTGCCGGCACGTTGGCAGCGGCGGATCAACGCCGCGCCAACGGCGGGAGAACGCCTTGCGAGTCGCGACGATGACCAGTTTAGGTCCAAGCGTGCCGTATCGGTACGCTCGTTGAAAGGATGCTCCTCGTGATACCGATCATTCGCATTCACGGCGCCGCCAGGCTCGGATTTGCTCTGGCGCTGCTGCTCGGTTCCTTCACCTCGGCCGTCGCTCAGGATGACGCGACGCCGGCCGCGGGTGCCGTGGCCGGCACAATCTACGCCATGACCAACAGCCTCGCCCGGAACGAGGTTGTGGCCTACAACCGGGCCGCGGACGGCGCCCTCACCCCGGCCGGCCACTTCGACACCGGGGGAACAGGCAGCGGCTCGTTCGAGAATTCGGCCACCTCTTTGATCGTGGCCAGCTCCGAGGGCCAGTCGTCGCCGGTCGATCTTGGCGGCGGTAACGACCTGGTCATCGCCGCCAATGCCGGCAGCGACACCGTCTCCGTCTTCCGCGCCACGGACGGCGGCCTCGAGCTGGTCGAGACCGAGGACTCGGGCGGCGAGCGCCCGACCAGCCTGACCGTGCATAGTGGGATGCTCTACGTCCTGAACTCGGCCGGTGAAGCTGGCGGAGCCGGACTCTGCTTCGGCGGCAACCCAAATATCAGTGGCTTCACGATCGCCGGCTCGGGTGAGCTGGAGCCGATCGCCAATTCGACGCAAGAGCTGAGCGGAGGGCCGATCTCGGGATGCGCCCAGGTCTCGTTCTCCCCGGACGGCGAGCTGCTACTCGTTAGCCAGATCACCGCCAACACGATCACGGCCTTTCCCGTCACCGATGACGGTACGCTCGGCGACCCGATCGAGAACGCGCCGGCCGGCAACGGGCCGTTCGGGTACACCTTTGATGGCGAGGGCCGCCTCCTACTGACCCAGAACTCCCAAGCGGCGACCGGGCTGGGCACGGTCGCCTCGTACGCGCTCGAGGAAGACGGCCGTCTCGCGGTCATCGGCGAAAGCGTCGCTACCGGCGAGACCGACCCGTGCTGGGTCGTCGTCACCCCGGACGGGGCCTACGCCTTCGTCACGAACTTCGGGCCGAGCGGGCTCCTTGGCGGCGTGTCCGATGCCGCCCGGCGCGGCACCGTCTCCAGCTTCCGGATCGGCGACGACGGCGCGCTTGAGCTGCTCGACGCCGAGGCCGCTCAGCTCGGGGTCGGCGCGGCCGACATGGCGATCGCCGGCGACGGCGGCTACCTGTATGCCCTCAACACGGTCGAGGGATCGATCACCGGCTTCGCCATCGGCGAAGATGGTAGCCTGACCCTCATCACGGCCGTTGGCGGGCTTCCGACCAACGCCATCGGCCCCCTGCCCTTGAATATGGGATTGGCGTCCCGCGACGCCGGATAACGTACTCTGCCGCCGCGTGTTGACACCTGGCGACCGGCTCCGGGCCACACCCCGGAGC